>JAVEYH010000071.1:0-17711 GCA_034003585.1 Kiritimatiellia bacterium | reverse complement strand
ATGTTGACCGCACCGCCGCCCATGCCGCGCTCGGCCTTGTTCGTCGTCCAGTTATTCTCGAACGTGCAGTTCACGAAAAACCCCGTGACCGACGTCCCCCCGGCCAGATATGCGGCGCCACCGCCGTAATGGAACGCCCGATTGGTCCTGAAGACCGTATTCGAGCAAAGTTTCGGATAGCCGCCGAGACCACCGCCTTCGCCAACGGACACGTTGTTGGTGACGATGGAGTCGTAGATGTAACCGCCGCTGGCGTAGACACCCGCGCCACTGACACCCACCTGGTAGGCATTGATGTCGTTATTGAAGAAGCGGCAGTTGCGCGCGACGGCATTGTCGCTAATTCCCAGCCCCAGCCCGGACATTTTTCCGACATTGCCAGAAAACTCACAATCGACGATGCGTGCCTCACCCGTGATGAAGGCGCCGGCACCTTTGCCTAGATTGCAGTAACCGGGGCCGCAACCACGGAAGGCGCAGTTCGTTACGAGCGCCTCGACGCTGCCTTTCAGGTAAACGCCGCCACCATCGAAATAAGCGTATTGGTCACTCTCGCGACGCGGCGGGCAGGCATTGGTGACGACAAGGTCCCGAACGACCATCCACTGGGACACGTTATCCATGTAGAAGCATCGTCCTGTCTGTTGGGTGTCCAGCACGACCTTCTCGCGCAAGTCGCCCAGTGCCGGCGCGTCGGACTGGGCGATCCAACCGCGAATCGTTACGCCACTGGACGGCTTGAACACGCCGTTATTCCACTTATCTACAGGCACTGCTTGCACCTGCAGCATATACGTGCCGTCAAGAAGGCGCACCTCGTCGCCGTTGCCCGCCATGCCTACGGCCGTCACCGCGTCATACGGCGACTCGAGCGTGCCCGCTGCGGTCGACAATCCCGTCGGTGAAGCGTAGTAGACATTTCCGGCGAAACCCGAAAACCCGGACCACAGGGCAAAAACAGCCAACCCTAACGTGTACAAAGGCCGCTTAGTCTTCGTATTCATCATAAACCTCCACTTCCCGTTGCGGTGCGACCACGAACACCGATGCTAGTGAAAGCACACATTCCCTTTCGTTGGGGTTATTCTACCACACGCGACGAACGAACGCTGTTATATTTTTTCACAAACCACTTATAAAATCCGTTGGAGAACAACCGTACTTCTCACGAAAACACGTACAAAAATACTGCGGCGTTTTGAAGCCGGAAAGTCGCGAAATCTCCGTAAGCGACAGGTGTGTGGTTTTTAAGAGCTGCTGTGCGACATCAAGGCGGGACGCGGCAATGACCTTCTGAATGGTCGTCCCGAACTTCGCGCGAAAGGCCTCGGCGACCGTGCCGTACGACTTGCGGACCTTGCGGCAGACGTCGTCCGCGGTGAGCCGTGCGGGCACGTTCGCATGGATGAACGACATCGCCTCCGCGAGCCAGGGCGGATCGATTGGATAAACCGCCGTCGATTCGCGCTCGACCACGCCGCGCGGCTCCATCTCGACGAGCGTGAAGTCGTCCGCGCGGCGACGCCCCGACAGGATGTCGTCCAGCGTCTTTGCCGTCAGGACGCCAAGTTCCTTGGCGCCGGTGTCGACGCTTGAAATCCGGGTGCCCGTGAAAAGGCAGGCCATCTCGTCGTTGCCTGCGCCGAGAATGGCCGTCTCACCCGGTACGGAAACATCCGCACGGCGGCAGATTTCGTTCAACTGCCAAGCCCGGTAGTCGTCGGCACAGAAAACCGCGACCGGCTTCGGAAGCTGACGCATCCAGGCGACCACCGAATCCGCCTCCTTCGGAACGGCGAACCGTTCCTGCTCGACATCACTGAGCAGATACGAGCCGCTGATTCTCGCGCCCGGCCGATAGCTGAGGCACTCGAACCCCTCGGATTTCAACGCCGCCGCAAACGCATGCCTGCGGTCGTCCGAGAAGCCGAACCCCTCCCATCCGAAATAACCGAAATGCACAAACCCGCGCGTAAGAAAATGCCGCGCCGCCACCTTCCCGCAATTCACGTGATCGCTTGCAACGCCGACCGTTCCGGGATACTTTCCCTTGCTCGCCGTGTCCACGACCGGCTTCCCTGTCGCAACAAGCCGGCGCGCCGTTCTCGCGTCGGGAATCGCCCAGATAAAGCCGTCCAGACCTTCGAGATCGCGCGCCCGTACGATCCCTTCCTCGAAGAAGACGAACTCCAAGTCCGGCCGTTCGCGGGCGAACTCGGCGATGCCCACGCAGAAACGCCGCCCCGTGTCCCTGATGTGCTCGCTGTGGATTCCGATTTTCATTTCTCCTGACTCCCTCGTGCGCTTCGCTTTCCGATCTGCAGAACAACAAGTGTCCAAAACGTCCCGATGAGGCCGCAGGCGACAATGCGGAGCGGGGCCGGAAACGAATAGACCGAAAGGCTGGAAGGAATGCCGATGCACCAGTTCGTCAGGAGGTTGGGCAGGACAATCCCGCGCAGAAAACTCCGTGGCCAGTCGGCACGGCACTTCGCAAAGGACAGGTCCCGTCCGAGCCAGAAGAAAAACGTCGCGGAAGGCGGCGCGAGAAGGACCGTCCATCCGAACTGGTCGACAAGCATCTTGGCGGCAACGTCCGCGAAGGTGTCGCTCGGTCCGAACCAGACGTCCTGAACGTGGAAGAACCAGTGGCACAGGATACCGGACGCACAACCCCACGCGACCTGCAGCACACACGTCAGAGTCTTGCGCTTCGGCCGGATCGACCGGAACGCCGCATAGAAGAGCCACGGCAACAAACCGGTGAAGACGAGCTGGTTGACGACAACGCCCCTCCATCCGTTGCGCGACATCCAGTCCTCCAGCGGATCAATCTTCGCGGACGCACCCGGAACGAGCCAATAGACCCCGGCCAGCGCCGCCGCAAACACCCAGAGCACGGCCAGCGGCAAGACGTTGGCTTTGACGGATTCCCACCCGATCTTCAGCGGACTTTTCGCGCTGTCGTTCATCGCGTTTCGTTTTATATCACAAAGGCACCTGTCCGCACAGTGCCTCACCTCGTTTTCAAGAGGCCCACGGGGTCACGTCTCAACATTCAACAACCGGCTTGACGCGGCTGGTGATCCGCCGTTTCTACGCGTTCTCGCCGATCCGTGGAGCGCGGGATCGAAGCTGATCTGGCCCGAAAAGATCTTCAGCGGCTGCGACTCGATCCATACGGTCAATATCGAAATCCTGCGCAACCCGAAACACGGCGGCACCGAGCTTGAGCTCGCCGGGCTCCAGCTTGACGGTGAACGGTTCTGATTCTCGGTTCCGTCTGGAAGCCGGGAAAGACGTCCTGAGGTCAAAACTTTTTTCCGGCCTCGGAAACGCGCCGGGAGCCTGTAAACACGGGACGGGACGTGTCAAATCACAATGTACCCTTTTTGTACCTACTGCATGATTTCCATAGATGCCGCTGCGAAAAATTCGTATGCTCGCGTCGTGATGAGAGACCGGCACCCCGCAGTGGGGCGAAAGGTTGGGTCTTTTTCCGGATAAAGGGAGGTGTAGCCGATGAAAACTGTTCTGACGATCAAAACGGCCATCGCACTGTTTAGCGTTCTGTCCATCGCCGCTTCGTTGCAGGCAGCAACCATCCGTTACGCGTCGCCTACGGGTGATGATTCTAACGACGGGCTTTCGCCAGCGGAGGCGAAGACGTTCTACGGGGTGATGTCCGGAGTCCAGAGCGGGGATGAGATCCGCTACCTCACGGGCACCTACACGGTTGACGTCACGCAGAGCTCGACCCCGAATACGGGCGCGATCAGTTTGTCGGGTCCGGTGACCTTCCGCGGATGGGACGGAGAGAACGACCGGCCGGCCATGCGTGGCGAGGTGACCATCGATTTGGGCAGCACCGGTCCCGGTTACTATTCCGTGCGCGCAATCAGCTTTTACGACATGACCATCATCAACGGTAAAGGCGTGACCTACGGTGGCGGCGGGATCTGTCTGAACTCGAACCCGTCCTATTACGGTGAAATCCCCGTCGTCTCCAACTGCGTCTTCCGCGGCTGCACTGCGACGACCAAAAGCGGCGGGGCCTTGTACGTCGCCCGGCCCGCGACGGTGATCGACTGCCTTTTCGAAAAGAACGACAACACATCCGGCGGCGCTGCGCTCTACGCAGCCGAAGGGGCGGAAATCGTCGGGTGTACGTTCCTCAACAACAAAACAACGAACGAAGGCGGTGCCATCTACTCGTCGGGCGCGGTTTTCACCGATTGCGCCATCTCCAACAACGTGGCGGGCAAGGCCGGGGGCGCCATCTACGGGACGGTTGCGCTCGCCAAGAACTGCATCATCGTCTCGAACTGCACCTCGGACTGCGGCGGCGCCGTCGCATGCAATTCCACCGCCCGCCAGGTTTTCACGGGATGTCTCATTTCAAACAACGTCTCCCTGGCAAACGGCAACTGGGGTGTTGGGGGCGGCGGATTCTTCTGTCAGACCGCCTACGGCCTGTTGACGCTCACCAACTGTACGATCGCCTGCAACTACAGCGAAGTGAGCGGCGGCGGCATCATGATGCGGTACGGTTCCGATCTCGATCTCCATGATGTCCGTTTCTTCGGTAACTTCGCCAATGCCACGCTGAGCACCGGAGCCTTGGCGGCGAATTCAGCCGGAGCGGCCATTTGGTTCATCAATGCGAAGAACGGGACAAACACCTTTGTCGACTGTACGTTCGACGGGAACCGTTTCCGGAGCGACTTCACCGTGAGCGGTGGATCGATCAACAGCGACGCGTCCGTCGCCTACCTGTCCGGGTGTACGTTCAAAAACGGCTACGGCAAGGCCTCGTCGGCTGAGTACGTCATCTCTGCGGCAATCGACATGTCCAGTTGCCATTTCCTCTGTAATACCAACACCGAGAGCGGCGCGCTCTTCACCGGCAAGAGCGGAATCGTCAGCAATTGCACAGCGAGAAACAACTATTCCTTCGGAGGTCGGGCGGGCATCGGCCTATCCGGCGGAAACGGCACCACGAACGTCTATTCCGGCTGCGCCTTCGAAAACAACTATTCCGGCGGCGGTGCCGCAGGAATCCTCGTCGCTTCGGCGGGCATGTTCAAGATAGAGGATTGCGTTTTCCGCACCAACGCCTGGGCGGGCGGATTCAGCTTGTATGCTGCCGGAAATATCGCGTGTCTGCAGCTCGTGAACGCGACCGATTATGCCGGAATGGCTTTTGACCGCTGCGTTTTCGAAGGCAACACCAACGCGGTCGCAGGCGGCACGGGCAACAACGGCGGCGCGATCGGCTTCATCGCGAGTAAAGACGCGACGGCGGCGAATATCCTGGAGGGCACGCGCGTTCGGAATTCGCTCTTTGTACGCAATTTCGGCCCGACGCACGCGAACCGTAAAGCGTCGGCGATTTACCTTTCCACTAATTCCAACGGAATTGCGATTGAGAACTGCACGTTCATCGCTCATCCGGACAAGCCGCCGGTCGAATACGAGACGAACCCCACGGTTCCCAAGATCGTCAACTGTGCCTTTGCCGGCAACGCCTACACCGTCACAGCGGGACTCATGACCTATTCGTGGCAGGGAGCGCTTGCGGATGCGAAGCTGATCGCGCCTGAGGCGGGTGACTATGGTCCAAAAAGGGATTCCCCGCTCTTCAACGCCGGCGCGTTTGCCGAATGGATGCCCGGCGCTACGGATCTTGTCGGCAAGCCGCGCCTGTACGGCGCGGCCGTTGACATCGGCTGTTACGAGTATCAACCGGATGTCATCGGCACGTTTTTCTATTGCAGATAAGATCCTGAAGAAAAACGTGAAATGAAAAAACCAATGACAATTTGTGCCGCTGCCGCGATCGCGGTGGTGGTTGTGTCGTGCGCGAGTATGTCTCAGAAAACCAACTTTGCGCTGACGAAGGATGGCAAGCCCGCGCTGACAATCGTGATTCCGGACGCGCCGGACGCTGACCAGAAACTGGCGGCGGACGAACTCAAGACCCACCTCGACACAGCCGCCGGCTGTGCGTTCGAGATCAAAAAACTTTCGGAAGCCGGCGACGCCGGCAACCGGATTTTCGTCGGGCGTCCGGCCGAGGTAAAGGCGCTCTATGGCAAGGACTACGCCGCTCTTGCCGACCAGACCTCGGTGGTCGCATCCGAGAAGGGCGACGTCGTTTTGACTGGTCAGGGATTCGGCATGCTTTATGCCGCACACGACTTCCTCGAAGATTCGATCGGCGTCCGCTGGTTCACCGGCTACACCGGCGGCACCAAGATTCCGAAGGTGACGCGGTTTGACCTCAAAGAAAGTGTGAAAACGCCGTCTTTCTACAGTCGCGGCCAGCACAATTTTTATGTGTTCTTAAAGGAAGGCCGGCGGTTTTTCCTTCGTCATCGCGCCAACTTCCATGTTTTTGATGAGGAGTACGCCACTGGGCATACCACCATCAAGAAGAGCACGTGTCCGTGCCACACTTTCTATACCTACATCAAACCCTTTACGAATACAGTTATCAACGCATTTCGCTGGCCGAACGAGGAGGAGAAGAACAAGACGTATTTCGCCGAGCATCCGGAATGGTTTTCGCTCGCCGGTGACGGCAAGCGCGTTGCGACTCAGCTCTGCTTCAGCAACCGGGAGCTCCGCAAAGAGATCATGCGGCGGATGGAAATCCAATTGAAGATGCATAAGGGCCTGGGACATTTCAATCTGTCCGCGCAAGATCGTC
Source organism: Kiritimatiellia bacterium (assembly GCA_034003585.1). Classification (GTDB taxonomy): domain Bacteria; phylum Verrucomicrobiota; class Kiritimatiellia; order RFP12; family UBA1067; genus JAPXSY01. The sequence continues at coordinate 10,999 of JAVEYH010000071.1, read as the reverse complement.
CGTACAGTTTTTGCGAATGTAAAGAGTGTAAGGCACTTGAAAAGAAACTCGGCTGCATCGGCGGTCCGCTCTATGACTGTTTGATTGAAATTTGCGAGACCTTCAAGGATAAATATCCGGAGGCGCTGTTTTCCACACTCTCCTATCGCAAGAACCAGACGGAGGATCCGCCGAAGGTCGATAAACTTCCCGACAATCTGCTCGTCATCTTCGCGCCGGTGGACGATGATGTGACGAAGACCTTCGACCACCCGCACAACGCCGGCACCTACGCGAACCTCAAACGCTGGTGCGAGCTCGTGCCGAATGTCTGGGTGTGGTATTACATGTACTATGGCGGACCGTGCGGGGTGACGGAGCGGATGCTCACCGACATCCGGCTCATGCGCGAGGCGGGCGTGAACGGCACGCTCTTCGAGTTTAACAGCGACGACCATCTCGGTCTCAATTTCGCCCCGCTCAACCGTTATCTCGCGCTGCGCCGCTTCTGCGATGTCAACGGCGATTCGGAAAAGGATATCCGCGAGTTCTGCGACCACCATTACGGCGCGGCGGCGGACAAGGTCATCGGCTACCTCCACGATCTCGAGATTTACCGCACGGCCCTCGGCAAACATCTGCTCTGGTCCGATAACGCGAAGTCGTGGGGGTACTTCAATCCTGAGCGGAGTAAAAAGACGATGGCGCTTTTCGACGGGATGGAGAAGCTGACGGCTGACGATGCGTTTGCGAACGCCAACATCCGCATCCTGCGCCTCGCCGCCGACGCTGCGGTGCTGGACCGGTTCCCGGAACTGCGTCAGGCGTACCCGGAGTTCAAGGGTAAGGCGGCGGAGTTTTTCGCGCGCATCGAGAGAAACCACAAGTTCGTGAATGTCCGCGAGCGCAACCTGCTGACGGCCAAGAGCTGGCTTGCCCGGGCGAAGGGTCCGCTGGATCTCGCCGAGATCGATCCGAAACCGCTTCCGGAGGAGTTCGCGAAAATCACCGATCGGAGAGTTGAGCGCCACTATCCGGCGGGTCTCAACTCCTATCTTGGATCCTTCAAGACGAACATGACAGACGCAGCCTGGGGCAGCGCTTTCGCGCGTCCCATCAAGGATACGGATACCTCGGTTGAGATTGGCTTCTACGACGGGATGACGCCGAAATCATATCATGTTCACATCAAGGACGAGCGCTTCCAGAAGAAGGGGGGCGGCTTCACGACCGTCGAGGCAATCAAGAACGGCAAGTTCAACTTCTACAAGATCGGCACGTTCGCGCTGAAGGACCAGTGCAACATCTGGGCGCACGGGAGCTGGGCGATCACCTCGACGCTCGGAGGGTATTTCGATGTTGACCATCCCGACCGAAATTGGGACGTCTATCTCTCAATCAAGCTCATCGGCCCTGCCTACGGCACCGCGGACGCGCAGAACATGTTGTTCGTCGATCAGGTGCTGATGGTGGAGAAGAAGTGATGAAACGTGCTGTATTGCTGTGGTGTTGCGGTTGACAGTAAAAAACGCTGGCCCCGGGGCCGTCCGCCTGTAGCCTACAGGCGCAACACGGAAAGGGCAGCCCTGGCGGGCGATGAGGAGTCTCTGCCGATCGCCGTGTCGTTTCCGTTAGAAACTATGAGGCCCGAAACGACACAGGAATTCGTCGCTTTCAGGGAAAAGATCGTTCCCTGTCCGTTCAGAACGTCACCCTCAGAACGTTTTGCCCGGCTTCCAGACGGAGCCGAGATCGAGCTCGCTCGGGAACCCGCCGCCTTGGAGAAAGGCGATCGTGCGCCGGGCGATTTCCGCGCCGTGCGCGAAAGGGTCCATTTCGAGCCGCGTCACCGGCTTCAGCCACACCGGGCCGAGCCCGCGGTTAGACTGCGAAACGACGCCGACGTCTTCGGGTATCCGAACGCCGCGCGCGAGGAGTGACAGAAAGCCGCCCTGCGCGAGGAAATCGTCGGTGAAGAGGATCACGTCCGGGAAGGGGCGGCCGCCGCCGATGTGTCTGCTTGTTGCGCGGAAGGCTGCCCGCACGACAGCTTCGGTGTCGCCTTTCCGCGGGATCCGCACCGTTTCCGTCGCGACGCCCGCTACGCGCAGCGCGTCCGTCGCGTCGAAAGCCCCTTCGGCGTAGAGGAACTGCAGCACAGACTTCACATTTTTCCGCACGCACGTCCGGACGAAATCAGGGACGGCTTTCCCGTCTCGGAGGTGGATCCGCCCGATGCAGTTTTGCGCGGTCGAGCCGACCGCGGGCGCGCCGTCGCCGAGAACCGCGAACGGCAGACCGGAATCTTCGATCAGCTTCCGCGAATCGGGGTCGGTGCCGCTTTCGAGGACCACGCTCCACCGTTCCTTCAGCCTGGCTTCGAGCTGCAAAAGACCGTCCTTTTTCCGGCTTGCCGACGCGGACACGGTCGTCAGCCGGTAGCCGGCCTTCACGAAACGCGTCTGCATCGCGGAAACGAGTTGGACAGAATAGTAGCTGTAGCCTGTTCCCCGCACGTAGACGAGGATCCGTCCGCGAACTTCCGGGCCCGCGTCGCATGGCAGGACCACCGATCCCACGCCGCGCCGCGGTTTCACCCACCCTTCCTCCGCGAGACGCGCGAGCGCAGTGCGCGGCACCTTGGCACTTACGCCCGCGGCGTCGGCGAGTTCGAGAATGCCCGGCAAAATCTCGTCCGGCCGGTACACGCCGCGCGCGATCGCGGCCTTGAAGCCCTCGACCATCTGCTCGGTGAGCCCGGTGCGGCGTTCACGGTTGATTTTGAACGGCAGTCTCATGCGTACTTTCCTTGCCCTGTCTCCAGGCATGAGCCTGATTTCTGACCTTGTTGTTGCCCTCATGCCCGTTATCGGGCATGACGAGGATCTGCTTGTCTTCGGATGGAATCTCATTGTAGGCGGCGTAGACAGCCGGGGGCGCGCAGGTCGTGTCTTTGCAGCCGCAGGTGACGAGGATCGGACAGGTGACGTGGCGCGCGAAGTTGGCCGCGTCGAAGTACGGGGCGAACCTCTCCGCGGCGGGACGGCTCTCGGGGCGCTGCGCTTCGACGGGTTGCGGCCAGCCGCTTTGGTGTCCCGCGCGTGCCCCCATCGTGTCGGTCATCGCCGGCACGTCGGCAAAGACGCGCGTAAAATGGCGGTTGAGGCCCGCAAGGACGATGCCGAATCCTCCGCCCTGCGAGCTTCCGGAGTAGGTGAAGCGATTCGTGTCGCAGTAGGACTGGCGCGCCAGCCAGTTCACGGCTCGGTTGACACCGAGAAAGATCGGATGGAAATGGTACGCCTCGCGCGATTCGGAGATGCCGGCCTGCGGATAATACCCAACGCCGTACTTTTCGGCGTGCTCGGCCCGGATGCGCGTGAAATACGCGTCGCGCTCCTTGGCGTCATCGATCGGTGCGCAATGCGCAAACATCGTGAGACGTACCGTATCCCGTTCCGGCGTCTGGCTGTAGATCCAGCTTGCCGCATACGTCTTCGTGGGCTGGCCGGCGCCGGGAACGCTCACGTGTACGGGGAACGGGCCTTTCGAACGGTTTTTCGGCACGGACAACAGTCCGTAGACACGCTTTCCGCCTGCCGTCACGAAGCTGACGCGCCACGCGTCCCATTGATTGGTGTCCGGACCGCGCCACGGCTTCAGCTCCGGCTCGTCCGGCGATTCCGCGTCCAGTTTGGCGATCTCCCCTTGCCAGTACTCCATGAAGTCCGCCGGGGTCGGCGACCCTTTCACGATCCGCTCCGGCTCGAACGGCACGGACTGCACATAGTTTTTGCCGCCGGCCGTGACCCGGCAGCGCAGAAAGCCGGGCTCGTTCAGCGTGAGGCCCCTGACGAGAAGGCCGCGTTCGGGAAGATCACGGGTTTCTTCCGCACGCACGGTTTTCGGTCCGAAGTTGTCGAAGGCGATCTTGACGCCTGTGGCGGCGGCCGCCTTGCCGTCGACGGCATGGCGTATCCAGACGTCAACGGATTGTCCGCATGCGAACCCCGTTCCCTCCTTCGGCCAGGGCATACTGATCTCAATGACCGATTGTGCGAACGCCACCCCTGCGGCAAGGGCAGCGGAAAGAGATACGATGCTTTTGAAGAACGGCGTCATGTTGTTTGGCCTTCCGGTTCGTGCGGATAGAGTCGGGTCGGATCGGAAACAAGGTCGAGAGAACGCCCGTCGGTCATCACGGTCATGTCGCCGTGAACATTGGTGGAGTACGTTTTGATACCCCGATCAGAGAAGACGGCGCAGGTGCGGCGGCCGCTGTTCGCCATCCAGGCGACGTTGCCGAGTGAGGCGACGGCGATTTCCGGTTTGGGGCTCATCTCGCCGATGCCGGGCGCGCACGCGACGTCGCCATGGGCCGGCAACACGACGACATCGGCAGTCCACCTGCCCTTCGCCTTCAGGTGGGGTACCATGTACGTGTGGAAGTAGTCATTGTTGATGTCGCCGGCGATCAGAAAACGCCTTTTCCCGACGGTGATGGAGAGCGCGGTCGAGTTCGCGTTGAGGAGGTGGTGCAGGCATTGGTTGATGCCGCCGCTCAGGGGTGCGCACGGCTCGGAAACGCGCGGCCAGACGACTTCGAACTTCACTCCCGGCTCGTCCCAGCCGAGCCGGGTCGACTCGTCCGTATGCATGACGAGTTTGCCGGGGTGCCGTTTTCCACAGTCCGCCAGCACCGTCTTACACGCCACCGACTCGGGGACATGCGTGTCCGACGGCGGTTCATAACCATTGTTCCACACCGCCTTGATCGGGAAATGGTCGTACATCCACAAGAATCCCCCGAAGTGGTCGCTGTGGTAGTGTGAGAGGATGAGTCCGTCAATCTCCCGCACGCCGTGCGCCGTGAGCCACGGCGCGATGATGTCCCGCCCGTTGTTCTTCTTTTTGAGCCCCGCCTCGAGGCCGTTGCGAAACTCGCCGTTACCCGTGTCGTACAGGTAAGTCCGGCCGGAAGGCGTGCGCATCACGACGCACTGCCCCGCGCCGCCGTTCATGCAGTCCGGATTCAGCACGGTGAACGAAAAGGCACCGTTCTTTGAAGACCGGCTGACGCATCCCGCGCAAAACACCGCGGCGACCGCCCCCTTGCAGAAACCCCGTCTTTCAATGTCTTTCATGAGCGTTTTCCATGCACCGGTTTTGCGGAGAACCCGATGGTTCTTGATCGCGGAACATCTTACACCCAAAGCCCTTGTGTGGAGAAGGTAACATTACGCCAACTACGTCACAAGAAGCGTTTTACGAAAATCCATTCTATTGCTGTTCCGGATTCTGGAACAGATCCGCCAGCGCGTCGGCGTAGAACTTCATGCCATGCGCATTCGGCAGGTTGATGCCGTTCTCGAAGAGGATCGGATAGGGGATGCCCATGTCGCAAAGCGCGGACCAGTACCGGGTCGGATCGGCGAGACAGACTTTATGGCTCGCGCAGAACCGGCGCAGGAACTTACAGTAAGGGCGCGGATCGTTTTGGCATTCCCTCACCGTCTTCTTCCCCATCCGGTCCGGGCGGATATAGTGCGGGACGCAGATCACCCATTCGATCCCCGCTTCCTTGAAGGCGGCGTAAATCTTTTCGTAATTCCTGGACACCGCATCACGCTCCGCCTCCACCGCCCGGTCGCGATCGGTCCCCGGATTGTCATCGTTCATGAAGCGGGAGATGACAAGGTCCGGTTTTTCGCCAACAATTTGTTGTGCGAGCAACGACGCTTCGGCCGATCCGCCGGCTCCGCAGGCGCGCCACTCGATGTGCGATTTCGGATAGGCCTTCTTCAGATATTCCGCAAAAAGATCCTGCCAGCGGCCTTCGGGCCTGTGGGAACGCTGTTCGGCGCAGGGGACGTCTTCCCAGACGAGGATCTTCATCTGCTGTCCGTTGCGAAGTTTCTTGATTGTATTCGGACACGCGTCGCGGGCGAGCGGATCGTTCCAGCGTCCCTTCGGACGGTAAAAGCGGCGCGCGCGGCACGGATAGAGATTGTCGTCGGTGAGGGTTTCCGTTTGTGCGGTCACCCAGACCGTGCCCCCCAGAAGTTCGCCGTCCGCGACCTCCGGAAGCGGAGGACAGTGTTCGACCTCCTTGCCGACGCGGTATTCGAGCTTGCCGCCCCGTGTGCGCACGATCCGGTCTAGGCGCTGAGGACCGTACGGAACCGCCCCCCGTTTGTCCTTTACCGCCTTCGCGCCCCGTGTTGCGGAACCTTTCGGCACGTCAAACTCGACGCGGTCCGTTCCCCACTCGACCGCGACCTTCCACTCCCCGACGGCCGTGAACGCCGGGAAATCGATAACCGGGGCGGCGGAAACGCCGCGTGCGGCCTGCCCTGCGCGCACCTTGTCGATTCGCGCGCGGAAAGAGCGGTAGTCGCGCTTTGCCGGCGCCGTCCAGAGCGTTTCCGCGATCGCACCCGAACGCGGGAAGAGACGCCATTCAAGCTGCGCCGGCGTGAACACGAACTCGCTCCACACGCAACATTGGCCGCCCAGAATGAAGCGCCGCGCGTTCGCGGGCACGCCTTCAAGCGGATCGAATGTGTAGATGGCGTCCATCGACTGAGCGGTCCCGCCGCTGAGCCCTGCTGACGTCGTGAACTCATTGAGCGCATGGTTTCCGTCCCACCGGTTGAGATAGCACGTCTTACTCGGGGTCATGATGGCGAAATTGCCTTGCCGCGCGGCAGCAATGCCGCCGTGGGTGCCCGTCCAGCTCATGATGACGCAACTCTTGGGAACCCCGCCTCCCAGAACCTCGTTCCAGCCGATCGGCTTGCGCCCCTTCCCGGCAAGATACCCGGAAAAGCGACGCGTGAACCAGCCCTGTAACTGGTGCGCGTTCTTGAACCCTTCTATCTCCATGCGCGCCTTGCACTTGGGGCATTTCGCCCAGTAGCGGTCGGGACACTCGTCGCCGCCGAAATGAAAGTATTCGCCTGGGAAAATCTTCATCACCTCATCGAGAATGGCCTCGACTTTTGCGAGCGCTTCGTCGTTGCCGATGCAAAGCGTGCGGATGCCGGCCAGCCACCAGTTTTTGCGCGCCGCCCGCGGTTTGAGGGTCTCGCCTTCACAAAGCATTTCCGGATACCCTGCGAGGAGCCCTTGGCAGTGTCCGGGCAAGTCGATTTCCGGGATGATGGTGACGTGCCGTTCGGCGGCATACGCGACGATCTCACGCGCCTCCTCCTCGGTGTAAAAAAACGGCCCGTACGGCGTGTCGTCATATTTGCGCTGCCATTCCCAGCCGAAGACCGGCGAACAGGGGCGGATCGAACCATACTGCGTCAGTTCCGGGAACTTCTTGAGGCCGATACGCCAGCCCTGGTCATCCGTCAGGTGCCAATGAAAACAATTCATCTTCATCCGGCTCATCTCGTCGATGACCTTTTTGATCGCGTCTTTGCCGAAGAAATGCCGCGCCTCGTCAACGTGGAACCCGCGGTAGGGGAACGCGGGCTCATCGGTGATTTCGCAGCATGCGTACTTTCCGCTTTCCGCCAGTTGCTCCAGCGTCTTGTCGGCGTAGAACCGGCCGGCATCCGTCGACGACCACACGTTCACGCCGTTTTTCGTCACCGAAAGCCGATACCCTTCCTTCGGCAGGTTCGCGTCGGCGGCGTACACGGCCTTCGTGACCGGAACCTCCCCGCCGGTAAAATTCGCCTCTTTCGGCCATGGCACCAGCGCCGCGGCGGCCAGCAGGGTTGATAGCGTCATGTGCATTCTCTCTTCTGTTGCGTGTGATCCCGTGTCGGTTGACAGGACTGCGATGGCACCCGGGCCTTCTGCCCGAATGTCCGCGCTTCCGAAGCTCTCGTCATTTCGCCAGATAAAAACGGCGGTCGAAGGACGGTGTACCGTTCAGGTAATAGCGGGCGGAAATGTCGTGCGGGTCCGCACCCGGGTCGGTGACCGTGACGAGCCGGTCAAGTTTTACGTTCGCGGGGGCGTCGGCCGGCGTCTCATCCCTGTCTTTCAGCAGCCGGTCGTAGAAATTGCGGGAATTTTCCGTCGGCTTGCGGCGGGCGAGCCAAAAGTGAAGCTGGTACCCGCGCGGATTCCTCACGATTTCCGCCGGCGTGACGTCCAGGAACTTTTTCGGCAGCACCCGCTGGCGCGGACGCTCGCGGGAGATCTCGGCCCGCACGCCGGTTTTGGGGTTGACCGCCAGAAAGCCATACTGCGGAAGCGTGACGCCCGCGACCTTCCAGTCGAGCTCGCCGCGGTTGACATAGACCTTCATGCCGGTTGACCACGTCACCTGCTGACGGTGGATGTCCCCGCCGACGAATTCATGCCCCGTGATCTCGGCGAGCGCCAGTTCTTTGGCGACGGCCTGCGCGAGCGTCCACTTGCGCTTCAACTGGTTGAGGCAGCGCTCCAGGTCGAGCGGCCTCACAGTGCCCGAGAGCACATCCCGCACGTCCCGCGAGTAACAATCAATCATCAGCGCGTGCCCGGTGAGGATCTCGGCGCTCAGGTAGTCGTCGGAGTCGATGCCGTGGTCCAGCTCGCCCCGCCCGGCCTCGTAGCGGATGGAGTAGCCGACGCCGTGGAGCGAGAAGACGGAATGGTTCACCGCGTCGAACCATGGGATTTTCTCCATGTCATCGTATTGCGGGATCACGTTCCAGCAGTACTCGCCGGTCTCGCGCGTCACCTCCATGAACTGGCAGTCGCCGCCGTCGAGATGGCCGATCAGGTAATCGTGCGCCGCCTCGCTCGCGGTGAAGGTTTCGCGACCGGTCGTCCGGTTCTGAACCTCGCGGATCGTATCAAAAACCTCGCCGATAAATTGGCGTGCCGCCGCCGGAACGTACCCGTTGCCGTCCTGATCGAAATACGGCCTGGCCGGGAAAGAACCGATCACATCAACGAACAGCAGGTCCGGCGAGAAGCCCGCCGCGTTCATTTCCCCCAGTGAGCGGCGCATGATTCCGGGCGCGACGTGCGGCGCCATCCGCCAGCTTTGAACGCCGCGGAAAACGTTCCGCCATGCGCGCACCGGCTCGTTCCGCCAGTCCCGGGCGATCTCGTTCCAGGTGAAACACGCGGCGTTGGTGTAAAAGTCAACCACGTTATGGTGGACCCCGAAGCCCCAGCCGTGTTCGCGGCAGGTGCGGGCGAGAGACTTCATGTCTTCGGCGGTGCCGAACGCGGGATCAGGAGGCCAGACTTCCGGCAGGCCGTTGTCGTACCCGTGACACTGCCAGACGTGGGTGCAGAGGAAGATGTTGTTCGTGATCCCGAGCTCCGTGGCGGCGCGGCGGACGAATTCCGCCTGCTGGCGGTAGGTCCCGTTCCAGACGTCGACGCAGAATTTTCCCGCCTTCGCCCGCACGCCTGCGGCGGCCTTGCGCAGATACCGTTTGCGGTATTCGATCACGGCGGCGAAAACGCCGTCCTTGCCTTCGACGACCCGGAACGGCGCCCCCTCATCGTTTTCCAGTCCGGCCTCGCCTTGCGCCGGATCCCACCACACGCGGGTGACCGGCGCGGCGGAGCCGACGACGAATGTCTTGCCGTCCGCGAATTCGAAACCGCAATAGCTGGCCGCGTTGTTGTGGCCGTTTGCCGGAATCGAAAAGACGCCGGGATTCCTGAGGTAATGGCCGTTGCCGAACGCGAAGCCGGTGAGCCTGCCGTGTTCCTTCGGAAACACGTGCCGCGACGTAAGCGAAACATACGGCTTCCCGCCTTCGACCTCGCGGTAGACGTAGTCGGGGCCCTCGGCGTAATGGACGCGGCGGCCGCCGGTGTCGGTGGAGAGCACGGTGACGCCGCCGGACCATCCCGCGAAACCGTTGGGGGCAAGCTCGATCTTGCGCCCGTGGGCGGAAGTCTTCATGGGTGCCGAATCGTTGCCGTTGACCGCCGTGACCGTGCCGTTTGCATAGCGCGTGACGACCTGATTACGGGCGACGGCCCCGTTCCGGATCGCCTCGGAGGTGGCGTGCAGCCGCCCCTCGGCGTCCGCGTAGCGGATCTCGACGGCGTGCGACTGCGTGTACCGGGCCGCGAGCGCCTGGATCATGAAGTAACTGCGGAGCGCCTCGGCGGGAAGGCCCTTTTCCTTCCAGACCGGTTTGCTTTCCCCCCCGTACGCGCGCCCTAATGGTCTGGCCGGATCCCAGCAACGGTCGAGGATCAGGTAACCGGAATGGCCGAACGCGATCGTCGCGGCGAGAAAACGGTTCACGAGCTCGTCGCGGCCCTTGGGCTGGCCCGGCAGATAATACATGCGTTCGAGATCGGTCCGCGGCGGGGAGAACATCGAGAGCGATCCCATGCCGAAATCACTGCAGAGGCGCTGTGTGCGGAGCAGCTCGAAATCGACGAGCCACGGTTCGTTGCGGAAATCGTAGCCCCGGTCCTGAGCGTAGGAGCCGTCCGCGAGACCGGCCCACAGGAACTGGTGCGACCCTTCCGAATAGACGGGGCCGTTCCAGATCGCCTTCTGCTTCAAGAGCGCCTCGCCCCACGAATAATAGGTCTGCGCGTAGGTGCCGGCGCCCGGCACGCGGGAGTCGTAGTCCGTGCGCTGCCACGGAAGCATCGAGGTGTGCACGTCGCAGTACGCCGTGTTGAAGCCGAACTTGCGCTGGACCGCGGCGGCGAACCGGTCGCAGGCGAGCGGCGCGAGCACAGGTTTCGGCCCGTAGCACCGCATCCAGGCGTTGTGGAACGAACCGTCCGGCCAACGCCCCACCGTGTCGCGGTTGAAGAATCCGCTCTGCGTCGCGAGGTCCGTGAAGTTGTTGTACGGGCCGTAGCGGAACCCGAGCTCGGCGATCATCGCGCGCGTGTAGGCCTTCTGAGCCGCGTCGCCGCCCTTCCCTTTCGCCGCGTCGGTGCAGAAGGTGAACGGCTCGCCGCCGTCCCGCCACATCGTCTCATGGTCCGTTACGGAGACGCGCGTGATTCCGGCGGCCTTCACCTGCCGCCAGAGCGCCAGATCCTCCGCGCGGTCGTAAACGGGGTATGAACGCCACAC
>JAVEYH010000070.1:13601-17813 GCA_034003585.1 Kiritimatiellia bacterium | reverse complement strand
GCGGGCGTCGATGAGCATCACGCGCCCGCGATGACTGGCGGGCTTTTCGTTACGCAACAGCCAGATGTAGGTGAAAATGCCGGTGTTGTAGAACAATTGGTCGGGCAGCATCACGATGGCGTCGAGCCAGTCGTTCTCCAGAATCCAGCGGCGGATCTCGCTCTCGCCGGAACCGCAGTCGCCGTTGGAGAGGGGGGAGCCGTTGAAGATGATGGCGATGCGGCTGGCGCCTTTGTCGGGTGCCTTCATCTTGGCCAGCATGGTCTGAAGAAAGAGCAGCGCACCGTCGTTCACGCGCGGCATGCCGGCCTGATAGCGGGTCTTCAGCAGTTTACGCGCCTCGGTCTCGTAGCCGTCCTTGCCGCCCCAGGTCACGCCGAAAGGCGGATTGGAGAGCATGAAATCGAAACGGTACCGGGTCTCCGGCAGTTGGTCGCCCGGCTCCTTGCTGTTCGGGTCGTGGGGAATCAGCGAGTTGCCGAGATAGACCGTGGCCTGTTGGTCATTCTTGATCAGCAGGTCGGCCTGACAGATGGCGTAGGTCGTGGGGGAAAGCTCCTCGCCGTGTACGGTCACATATTTCTCGACGTTCGCCCGCTGCTCCGGCGTGGCTGCGCGGTCAAGCAGATGCTCCTTGGCCACGGACAACATGCCGCCCGTGCCGCAGGCCGGGTCGTAGATGGAGATGTGATGGTCGGGAATCGGGATGTCCAGCAACTCGACCATGAGGCGGATCACCTCGCGCGGGGTGAAATGCTCTCCGGCCTCCTCGCCGCTCTGTTCCGAAAAGCGCCTGAGCAATTCCTCGTAGATGTATCCCATTTCCAGCGAGGACAGATTGTCCGGGCCGAGTTCCATTTCCTTATACTGGTTCAGGATCGGGGCGAGCCGGTTGTTCTTCACCATCGTGCCGATCGTGGCGCGATAGTTGAAATGCTCGATGATGTCCGCCACGTTCTTGGAGAAACCGTTAATGTACGCGCGGAAGTTCTCCTCAAGGAGCTTATGGTCCTCCTCATAGACCTTGCGCAGCGTCCAGTCGGTCTTGTTGGAAAAGGGCGACTGTTTCGGATTGAGTTCCAGATCCTTGACCAGCTTGGCCAGTTCCTTCTCACCAAGGTTGGGGCGTTTGGCGAGCACCTCGGCGGATTTCGCCTCGCGCCAAGCGAGAAGCACGCACTCCAGCCGCCGGATGACGATGATCGGCAGGATGACGCCCTGATACTCGTAAGCCTTGAACTTGCCGCGCAACCGTTCGGCCGACTTCCAGATATCCCCAGCGAGATTGTCGAGTTTGGGCTTATTCAGGGCGAGTGACATGGTCCGATTTCTCCGCACATACTGATGGGTCACTGGGAAACGGGCGTCATTCGCGACGTGCAATACGGGGAAGCCGATTTCGAAGCTTTTCGAACTTGTTTATCACAATAACGCCATACAAACGTCATTAAATCTACCACACGTAATTGCCGTCTCTCAACCTCAATCCATTTCGCCCAACCATTTCGCGCCAGTAATCGGTTGGTAACCGGGGGTGCGAAGATTCTGCGTTTTTAGCGAAAAAGATTCGAAAGACTGGGAGCGCGGACAGCCCCGTCCGCGGGAAGGGCGGTCAAGACGGCGTGCAGGGCCACCCGTTCAGACGCCAACCGCGCGTCTGCCTGGCGCAAGGTTTCACATCGCGGACGGGGCCGTCCGCGCCTCCGACGGTTCGCTCAAAACACGCGCTCAACTCGCCCCCCCTGCCTCTAACCGTTTACTCCGCGAAACGATGCGGCGAGTTTGAGGAAGTTGCGCAGGATGCGCTTGCCGACGGGCGTCATGATGGATTCGGGGTGGAACTGGATGCCCTCCAACAGGTGGGCGGTGTGGCGGACCCCCATGATCTCGCCGTCCTCCGAGGTGGCGGTCACGGTGAGACAGTCGGGCAGCGAGGCCGGGTCGATCACCAGCGAGTGGTAGCGCATGGCTTTAAAGGGGCGGTCGCCCAGACCCTTGAACAGCCCCTGGCCGTCGCAGGTGATCTCCGAGGTCTTGCCGTGCATCAGCCGTTTCGCGTAGGTGATCGCGGCGCCGGAGACCAGTCCGATCGCCTGGTGTCCGAGGCAGACTCCCAGGATCGGGATTTGGCCCGCGAAGGCGCGGATCACGTCACAGGAGACCCCCGCATCCTCGGGGCGGCCCGGTCCGGGCGAGACCACGATGGCGTCGGGCGCGAGCGCCGTGATGTCCTGGACGGTCATGGCGTCGTTGCGGTACACGGTCACGTCGGCGGCGAGTTCGCGCAGGTATTGGACCAGGTTGTAGGTGAACGAGTCGTAATTGTCGATCATCAGAATCATGGCGGGCTTCCTCAGGGTTTGACGGGGCGGGCCGGGGAGGGCTCGTTCTCCTGAACGCGTTTCAGCAGCTCGATCGCGCGGGCCATCGCGCCCGCCTTGTTCACGGTCTCGCGGTGTTCGGCCGCGGGATCGGAGTCGGCCACGATCCCGGCGCCCGCGCGGACCGTGAGCCGCCCGTGCTCCACCACGGCGGTCCGGATGCAGATCGCGAAGTCCATGTTGCCGTCGAACGAGATGTACCCCACGGCCCCCCCGTAGGGTCCGCGCGGTTCCTCCTCGAGCTCCGCGATGATCTCCATGGCGCGGATTTTGGGCGCGCCGCAGAGGGTGCCCGCGGGAAACGAGGAGCGCAGCAGGTCAAACGCGTCGTGCGCCGGCTCGAGATCGGCCGTGATGTTGGAGACCAGGTGCATGACGTGCGAGTAGCGCTCGATGACCATGAGGTCGGTGACCTGCACCGTGCCGGTCCGCGCCACGCGGCCGAGTTCGTTGCGGCCGAGATCGACCAGCATCAGGTGCTCGGCGCGCTCCTTCTCGTCCTGCAGCAGGGCGTCGGCGTATTTACGGTCCTCCTGTTCGGTGGCGCCGCGCGGCCGCGTGCCGGCGATCGGCCGCAGGCAGGCGGTGCGGTTGTCGAGCCGGATCATGGTCTCGGGCGAGGAGCCGATCAGCGTGCACTCCGCCGACTTCAGGAAAAAGAGGTAGGGCGAGGGATTGACATACCGCTGGGCTCGGTAGAGGCTGACCAGGTCATCCGGGGCCGGCCCCACGAAACGCTGGGAGATGACGCACTGGATGACGTCGCCCTCGCGGATGTGGCGCTTCACGACCTCCACCCGTTCCTGGAACTGCTCCGGCGGGTGTACCGGTTGCGGCATGCGTACCGTGCTTTTGTGCAGGCGCATGGTGACGTCCGCCGGAAGCGCCAGCACATCGAGCACCTCGCGGACGCGCCGGACGGCGGCCGCGTAGAGGGCGTCCGGATCTTCGTCATCTTCCCGGAAGGCGAGCGCCACCACCGTCAGCGTGTGCTCGGCGTTGTCGAAGATGAGCAGGGTGTCGGGGATGAAGAGCTCGGCCAGCGGGCGCTCCTGCGGCAGGGTGTTGGGCACGCGCGGCTCGAAGAAATGGACCATCTCATACGTGAAGTATCCGACCAGTCCGCCGCAGAACCGCGGCAGCCCCGGCATCGGGGCGAGCGTGTAGGGCCGCATGCGGTCGCGCAGCACGGCGAGCGGGTCGCCCCCGTGGGGGATGCGCGTTTCGGTGATGCCCTGGCGGCAGACCACCTCCTCCCGGTAGACGCGCAGGGTGGCGCGGGCGGAGATGCCGATGAAACTGTAGCGGCCCCACCGTTCGCCGCCCTCCGCGCTCTCGAACAGAAAGACATTCGCGTTCTCGTGCGCGAAACGCGAGAGAACCGAAACCGGCGTTTCGGCGTCCGCCAGGATCTTCGCGCCCACCGGAATGACCGTGGCGGTCCGGAGCGCTTCCGTGAACGCCCCGCGTGCGGGGAACATGTCGAGTACCATCATCCACTCCTGTCTGATTTGTCCAGGTGTTACTTTATATAGAAACACCGCTCCGGTGTCAACCAGCAATTCTAAAATTGTCTTTCTCGGGCACTCTCGGACGGGGTGGCACCCGTCCCTCCCGCCGGATTTGGGCGTATTTGTAGCTTTGGGAGGGTCCGGTGCCACCCGGACCGTTTCCGGAATTCGCCAAATTCAGAAGGTCTGGGCGTCAACGGGAAAACTCCTCAATCGCCAAATCACCCTCGGTGCGGGGCGAGCAGGTCGTGAACCTGGATCTTGCGCGACAGCGGGATGATCCACTCGGCGTAGAGGCGGGCGATGCGCTCCGGCACATC
>JAVEYH010000070.1:0-13501 GCA_034003585.1 Kiritimatiellia bacterium | reverse complement strand
CGGCTCTGGATGAAGGTCAGGTTCACCTCGGCGGCGTCGAACGGCGCGAGGGCGTGCAGGAGCGCGCCCGGCCGGTTGCCGATCACCAGATGGATCAGGGACCGGACCTCGCCTGCGGGGCGTGCCGCCGGTCGTTGCCGCCCGCGCGCGGTGACCGCGAAAAAGCGCGTGGTGTTCGCGCGGCTGTCCTGCAGGTTGCGGCGCAGCACCTTCAGGCCGTAGATCCGCGCGGCGTCCGCCGAGGCGAGCGCGGCACTGCCCGGCTCGGTGACCGCGCGCCGCGCGGCCGCGGCGGTGCTCGATTCAGGCAGCGGTTCCGCGTGCGGCACAAGGCGCCGGAGCGCGGCGCGGCACTGGCCCAACGCCTGCGGGTGGCTGTACACGCGCCGCACCGCTTTCAGCGAGGGCGTGCCGGGGCCGATCAGCAGGTGATGCCGGACCGCGAGGGAAAAGCTCGCCGCGATGGTCACCTCGGGATGCGCCGCCAGTTGGTCGAGCGTCTGGGTGACCGGTCCCTCGCTGGAGTTTTCCACCGGCACGATGGCCACGGGTCGGACGCGCGCGCGCGGGCCGCACAACCGGTCGAACAGGTCGAAGTGCGACAGGCAGGCGGTGAGGCGCGCGCCTTCGCCCGCGTACCGCAGGGCGGCTTCGTGGGAGTGGGTCCCTTCGGGGCCGAGATAGAGCAGGGGGTGTGGGGTCATCGGACGCTCAGGTGGGTTGGGGGTGGGGGAGGGCGCGCTGCGCGCGGGCCAGCGCGATCCAGGGTTCGAGTTCGGCGAGGAAGCGGTCGAACGTGGCGGATTCGAGCTGCTGCGTCGCATCGCTGAACGCGTTGACCGGGTCGGGGTGGGCCTCGACGATCAGGCCATCCGCGCCCGCCGCCAGACCGGCGCGGGCCAGGGCCGGCACCAGGCTTCGGGTGCCTGCGGCGTGGCTGGGATCGACCAGCACGGGCAGGTGCGAGAGGTTACGGGCCACGGCCACGGCCCCGATGTCGAGCAGGTTGCGCGTGGCCTTGTCGAACGAGCGCAGACCGCGCTCGCAGAGCGCCACCTGCGGGCAGCCGTTGACCACCAGGTACTCGGCGGCGGTGAGCCACTCCTCGATGGTGCTGGCCATGCCGCGTTTGAGCAGCACCGGTTTCCCCGCGTGGGCCAGATGCTCCAGCAGGTCGTAGTTCTGGGCGTTGCGCGCGCCGATCTGGAACATGTCGGCGACATCGCGCAGAATCTCGATCTGCGCCGGCCCCGGCACCTCGGAGACCAGGGCCACATCGAATTCGGCCTTGATGTCGCGCATGATCTTGACGCCGTCGAGCTTCAGCCCCTGGAAATCATAGGGCGAGGTGCGCGGCTTGAACGGCATGGCGCGGATGATCTTGACCCCGCAGCGGCTGAGGTCCGCCACGGCGGTGCGGAACTGGTCGAAGCTCTCGATGGCGCAGGGGCCCGCGATCACCTGGATGTTGCCGCCGCCGATGAGGTTGCCTTTGACATTCACGACCGAATCGGCGGGATGGTACTCGCGGGACACGAGTTTGAATTTTTTCTGCACCGGGAAGACCGATTCCACGGCCGGCAGGTTGTTCAGGACCTCCAGCGAGCGGTTGCTCAGCTCATCCCCGATGCAGGCGATGACGGTCTGTTCGACGCCGCGGATGATGCGCGGCTGGTAGCGGAGGGAACAGACCAGATCGCTGACTGAGGCGATATCGGTTTCCGTCGCGTGGCGTTTGAGTACGATGATCATGAAGATTTCCGTTTTCCGTGAAGGGTGGGTGAAAAAAACAACCGCGTGTCCGAAGTCGCCGGACACGCGGTTTGTTTCAAGTCTGTTCCCGTTTTACCAAAAGCCTACCGGGTCGACCCGAACCGTGTGTCCGGCAACCTAAAGTAGCGAAAGGTAAAATAGGAACGTGTGCTGTTCATGAGCTGTGCGCGTATTAAACCGCTTCTTCCGGGGCGTGTCAAGGGGCCGCGCGAAAAAACAAAATGCACTCCTCCTTCGGGTGCGGGTCAGCCGATCCCGCAGCCGCCCGCGCAGCCGCAGCCGCCCGCGCGCGAGGCAGGGCAGGCCGGGGCACTGGCGCAGGAGCCGCACCCTTTGGGCGTTGCGGCGGCTGGCGCGAAGGTGGAGAGCTGTTTGCGGACCCGCCTGGCGCCGCAGGCGGGGCACGCGCCGGGGCGGGCGTTGAGCGTGCGGGCCAGAAACTCGAAAGCGTGGCCGCACTCGGAACAGGTGTATTCGTAAATCGGCATGCGGCAACCATAGCAGAACCGGGACGGGAGGGCCAGCGCGCATCCCTGTTTCCGCTGACTCCGCTGTTCAGGCCAGGGCCTGCTCGAGCGCGAGGGCCGCGGCGTCGTGCGAGAAGATAGAAGCTGCCGCGCGCCTTCCCTGTTCGGACTCGCGGCGCAGCCGTTCCGGGTCGGACAGCAAGTCGGCCCAGGCGCGCGCGAGCGGTTCGGGGCGCGTGTCAGGGAGCAGCGTGCCGCATCCGGCGCGGGCGGCCACTTCCGGAAAGGCGCCCTGCGCGGGCAACACCACCGGCACGCCGGCGGCCATGGCCTCCAGCGCGTAATACCCCAGCGCCTCGGGCGAGGCGCCGCCCGGCACGGAGAGGAGGGTCAGCCGCGACAGGAACCCGAACCGGTCGGTGGCGAAGCGGGCGGGCGAGATCTCGGCGTCCGCCAGCAGGCCGGCCTCCGCGAGTTTCCGCTGCTGGCGGGCGAGGAACCGCCGGTCGGCCGAGGGGCCGCCCGTGGCGGCGAGGCGCGTCCCCGCGAAACGCGGGTCGCGGCGCAGCAGCAGAAAGGCGTCGACAAACCGGTCGAAGCCCTCTTCGGCCGAGAGCCGCGAGAGGAAGCCGATGACGTCCGGGCGGCGGGCGACGTCGGCCGCCGCGTAGGCCGCGGGATCAACGCCCGGCAGGACCACGCGCACCCGCGCGGGGTCAAGGTCGAGCAGGCCGGTCATGCGCGCTGCGTAGGACGAGCTGACCGCAAGGAAACGGTCGATCGCGCGCGCGTCGTCGCGCAGGACCCGCACCGCCGCGTCGCGTATCGGCGGCGTCATGGCGTCGAGCCACACGTGCTCGTCCTGCAGCCAGCAGGCCACCGGACAGCCCGCGGCCTCGCCCAGCGTCCGGGCCAGACCGGCGAGCAGGGCGTTGGAGAGCAGGATCACGGAAGGCCGTTCCGGCGCGGGTAGCCCCGCGACCCACTCCGCAACCCGGCGGAGCTCGTCCGCCTGGCGCCCGTCCGGTCCGCGGAGCATCGAGAGCGTGAGGTCCTCCAGCCCGGCGGCGGAGGTCGAACCCGCGAAACGTGCGGCGAGACGCAGGACCGGCCAACTGTCCAGCGGCTTGAACCAGCGGCGCGGCAGCCGGCGCAAGCCGGCGAAGCGGTGGCGCAGGTAGAGGGTCACGGCACCGTAGAAGACCGGCACCTCCTCCGGCGCGGGCATCGCCGCGGTGGCGGGCAGGTAGAGGGGCATGAGGGTGACCGCATGGCCGCGGCGTTGCAGCGCCGCGGCCAGGACGGTGTCGCGCAGGCAGTTCTGGCAATAGAACGAACCGCCGGAGCCGGGAAGAATGGAGAGGATGCGCATCCGGACCACAGGATAGCATAATATCCGGAACAATAATCTGGTTGAACGGGCGTTTATTTTGGGGCATACTTCCCAACGTCTGATACCACCTTGATCGCGCCGGCCGTCAAAGCGAAGGCGGGTGCGGGAAGGGGGTGTCTTCAAGCCAAGGAGGCCGATATGAAGCTGTCGAAAGGGTTGGTTTGTTCACTGATGATGCTTGGCGCCGGGCTGGCGTTGCCGGCGAGGGGTCAGGCACAGGCGCAGGGGCAGGACCGCGCGTACACGCCGTTCATGCTCAGCCTGGTCACGCCGCTGCAGGTGCCGTTCCGGGATTTCAATGTGGGCGGGCTTCGGATCAACGCCATTTACGGCGAGTGTCATGACTTCGACGGCCTGGACATCAGCACGGTCGGCCGCGCCACCGGGCACGGCAACGGGTTCCAGGCCGCGCTGCTGGCCAACATCGTGGACGGCGACGGGTTCGGCCTGCAGATCGCGCCGGTCGACTACGTGACGGGCGAGTACGTGGGACTGCAGATCGGCGTGGCCAACTTCGCGGAGAAGGCCCAGGCGCTGCAGATCGGGTTCTACAACGGCGCGAATCACATCGACGGGTGCCAGATCGGCGTGATCAACACCACCCGCACGATGATGGGGTTCCAGCTCGGGCTCATCAACGTGATCCAGGACAACGACGTGCCGTTCCTGCCGATCCTCAACTGTTATTTCTGAGTCCGGACCCCGAACGGGAGTGGAGGTCGCATATGAAAAATCCAACAGGGCTGATTCTGGTGTGTGCCGCTGCGCTGGCCGCGTGCGCCGTCCGCGCGCAGGTGGTGACCGAGGCGGAGAAACTGGACCCCAATGCCTCGGCCGAACTGCAGGCCTTCAAAGCGAGGGTCAAGGCCGCCAACCCCGGCATGGAGGTGGTCTCGGTCGAGGCGGATGTGGTGAAGCGCGCGGTGCTGGCGCCGCAGCCGCAGCCGCAGAATCCCAAGATCGCGATCTTCGTGAAGAACCAGACGCGCGTGCCCGGCATGGACGACGCGGTCGACGGGGTGCGGGACCGCATCTCGGCCGAGCTGGCCGGCGCGGGCCTGATCGTCTTGGACAAGGCCGAGATCGCGGATGGCTTCAACCGCTTCAAGGTCACGACCGCCGAGGAGCGCGCGGGTCTGGTCGACGGCATTTTCACCGGCGGCTCCACCGTGCGCGTGGCCCAGATGCTGGGATGCGAGTACGTCATGCTGGTGTCGATCATCGGGGCCAGCCACACCGCCCGCACGGCGGGGGACAAAGCGGTTACGGTCTATACGCTCCGCGTGACCACCAAGGTGAACGAGGCCGCCAACGGATCGTCCGTTTACGGGTCCAACTGGACCAACAAGCTGCCGGTGCCCGGACAGTACACGGACGGCGGGGACGCGATGAATTATTATCAGGACCTCTTTGACCAGTGGTCGACCGCCACGGGACAGGAGATCGCCGGAAAGGTGGCCACCTGGCGCCGCGCGACGCCGGCTGACACCGCGCTGGTCGAGTTCAGCGTTGCCTCCACGGTGGACGAGCTGATCCAGGGTCTGGAGTCCGGCGTGCGCGCGCCGAACGAGCTGCTCGACGAGATGCGGCGGTTGGTCGGCGGGGTGACCGTGGAGCTGGACGGTGCGACCGTGGGTTCCTCGCCGGGCACGTTCAAGGCCACGCCCGGCCTGCACCAGTTGCGCGTCTCGCGTCAGTGGATGCGGCCGTGGCAGCAGACCGTGAACATCCAGCCGGGCGCGACCTTCCGGGTGGCGCTCGAGTTGTCGGATGCGGGCTTGCAGCGGTACCGCTCGCTGGAGGGGTTCCGCACGGCGGTCGCCATCGGCTATGCCGAAGCGGTGATGCGCAAGGGGGTGAAGATCAACTTCGACACCGCCGCCTGGCGTGACGTGGGAAACAAGGGCAGTGAGATCAACCTGCAGCAGAACGCCATCCAGTGATGGGCGACCGGGCGGCGCGACGGGCCGGTTCCCGTTGCGCCGCAGCCTGTTTTGATGAAGTACGGGAGGGTTCATGAGGGGTGCGGTCCCATGTTCCGCCGGATGCGGCGCGTTGTTGTTGCTGGTCGCGGCCGGGTGCGTCTCGACCAACGTCAGCACGGACCGGGCGCTGGCGAGTCTGCGGGCCGGCGACGACCCGCAGGCGCTGCTCTGGTCGGAGAAGCTCAAGCGCAGTGTGTACAGCAAGCCGTTGGGGTTTCTGGAGACCGGCCGGGTCCGGATGCTTTCCGGCGATTTTCTCGGTAGCTCCACCAACTTCGGGCCGCTGCTCGACTCGGTGATCGCGACCACCGAGACCGGGCCGGTGGTCAAGCTCGGCAGTGTGGGCGCGAATGTGCTGGCGGGCACGGTCACGGATGACCGCACGCGCGCGTATGACGTGCCGGCCTACGAGTTTGTGCAGGCGCTGCAGTACCAGATGCTCAACCACCTGTTTCTGGGAAAACCGGACGCCGCGGCGGTCGAGGCGCGGCGCGCGGTCTTCGCGCAGGATCAGATCGCGGAGAAGTACGGCAAGGAGGTGCAGGACGCGCGGGTCCAGGCGGAAGCGAGCCAGTCGAACCAGATCGGCAAGGTGGACGCGCAGTTGCAGAACATGGCGCCGGTGCTGGAGATGACGCGCAGCTCGTTCGAGAACGGGCTCGTCTGGTACCTGAGCGGGGCGCTGCTGGAGGAGCAGGGGGACCAGGCCAATGCGGCGGTGGCCTTCCGCAAGGCGTGGGAGCTTTCGCCGGGCAACCCGTATGTCCAGAAGGATTTTTTGCGGCTGTTGCGCACGCAGGACGCGGAGCAGTTCAAAGTGCTGGCCGCGCAGGCGCAGGCGGAACCGCAGACCCTGACGCGCGCCCGGACCGAGATCCTGCTGCTGATCGAAGAGGGGTTCGTGCCGCAGCGGCAGTCGGTGAAAGTCCCGCTGCCCGTCGGCACCGCGGTGGTCTCGGTCGATTTCCCGATGTACCGGGAGGGGCCGCACACGCCCCTGGCGGTCGAGGTGCGGGAGAAGGACCGCACGTTCGGCATGAGCGCCCTGGCGCTCTCGGTGCAGTCGCTCGCGTACCGCGACCTGAAGGAGCGCATCCCGGGGATCGTGGTGCGCAACGTCACGCGCGCGGCGGTGCGGGTGGCGGCGCAGGAGGTTGCCCGCGCCCAGGGGAATGACGGGCTTTCCGCCGCGGTGTTTCTGGTGAGCGCGGTGGCCACGGCCATCAACCGCGCGGACACGCGGGCCTGGTACACGCTGCCGGTGGTGTCGCACCTCTTTCGCGGCGGGGTCGAGCCGGGCGAGCATGTGATCGAGCTGCGGAATCCGGTGAACGGGTTCGTCACGCGTGTGCCGGTCCGGGTGGCGGAGGGCGAGACGCGCCTGGTGTGGGTCGCGGACCTCGGCGGGAACGCACGCGTCGCCACCGCGTCGCTGAACGGCAAGGGCGCGCCGGCCACCTTCCGGGTGTGCGGCAGCCTGCTCGCGGGTTACCCGCCGGTGACGCTGCCGGGCGGGCCGCGGACCCTGGGCGCGGCACAGCCCTGACGGGAAGGCCGCTTCTTTCACAGGCCGGGGAGAATCCCGGATCGCGGAACGAAAGACAACAAAGGAGAGAACGATGAAACGGACAAACGGGTTGCTCGGAGCGGTCGCGCTGGCGGCCGGCCTCACCGCGCTGACCGGATGCGTGGAGACGGCCGGCACGGTCGTGACCACGGACCACACCACCGGCAGCACGGTGGTGCTGGAGGACAGCACGCGGCTGAGGGGCCAGGTGCAGGTGATGAAGGTCAACTATGACGAGGTGAACGGGCTGAAGCGCGTGCACATCACGCTGGCCTCGACCCGCCACCGCAGGCTGCGCCTGCATTACCGCATCGCCTGGTTCGACGCCAACGGCATGGAGCTGGATCCGGACACCAAGACGTACCGCACCCTGATTCTGGAGGGGCGCGACGCGGTGACCGTGACCGGCCTCGCCAACTCGGCGGCGGGCGTGACGTCGAAACTGCGCGTGCGCGATCTGGAAGCGGCGGATTGACCAACGGAAAAGAAAGCGAGGCAAACGGATGAACAGGAAATGGGTTGGGATGGCGGGGGCCGCCGCGGCGGCCGTGATGATGACCGGGTGCGCGACCACGCCGGCGGTGCGGGAGGTGGCGCTCGACCGCGCGCCGATCACCTCGAAACTGGAGCCGCAGGACGTGCGGCGCACGGTGGAGAAGATGGCGGAGTCGCTGCTGAGCGCGCCCGGCGTGCGCGAGGCGGTGGGCGGCACCCGTCCGGTGCTGGATGTGGAGCCGCTCAAGAACCGCACCACGCAGCATGTGGACATGGTGAGCATCACCGATTCGCTGCGCATGCAGCTGCTGCGTTCGGGGCTCTTCCGCTTTGTGGACAAATCGACCTCCGGCACGGACATCGAGTTCATGGACGCCCAGGCCAACCTCGGGCTGACCGACCAGAAGAAAGCGGTCAGACCGGGTCAGCAGAGCGCGGCGCAGATGTACCTGACCGGCGCGCTGACCGAGATCAAGAATCAGGTCGGCCGCACCGTGGACCAGTACTACAAGTTCTCGATGGTGCTCAAGGACCTGCGCTCGGGCGAGCTGGTTTGGGCGGACGAGCAGGAGATCCGCAAGGAGAGCGTGAAACCGCGCCTCGGGTTCTGAGCCGGGTCCCCGCCTGACGGACGCATCGCGGCGCGGCCGCGCGCCGCGGCGTTCAGGCGGGTTCGCGGCGGAGGAGCGGCGGGAGCAGGGCGGCGAGGACCAGCGCGCCGCCCGCCAGCAGGCTGGCGGGCCGCACGGGTTCGCCGAAGCAGGTCAGCGAGACCAGCATGCCGAGCGGGATCTTGACGTTGTTCATGACGGCCAGCACGCCGGGCGGCACGCGCCGCGCCCCGGCGTTCCAGAGGAAATAGCTGAGGCCCGAGACCATCACGCCCAGATAGAGCAGCGCCGCGAGCTGCGCCGGGGTGGGGCGCGGGGCGAGCGCGACGGCGTCGCGCAGGCCGAACGGCAGCAGGGCGGTCAGGCCGCCGAGGTAGAGCCAGAAAAACACCTGATGGTCGGAGAGCGGCGCGCGCGCGGCGCGGGTCACCGCGCGGTAGGCGAGCTGGCCCGCGGCGAAACAGAGGTTCGAGGCCTCGACCAGCAGGAAGCCGGTCAGCGGCGCGCCCGGCAGCCGGCCGCGCCACAGGATCAGGGCCGCGCCGGCCACCGCGAGCGATGCGGCCAGCAGGTTGGCCGGGTGGAAGGCGCGCCGGTGCAGGTCGTGGAGCACCGCCACGTAGAGGGGTGTCATGACCGTGAAGAGCGCCACCTCGTGCGAGGCGAGGAAGCGGAAGCTGGTCATGTAGGCAAGGGACATCAGGCCGAACTGAACCATGCCGACCGCGAAGAGGGCCGCGCCGGTTCGGAGCGGCACGCGCCGGGCGAAGGGCAGGAAGACCGCGGCCGCCACCATCAGGCGCGCGGCGGCCAGCCAGGCGGGCGGGAGCCCGGCCAGGCGGTTGCCGATCAGTCCGAACGAGAAGCTGAACAGAAAGGACGCCGCGATCAGTTGCCACATGCCCCGATTGTATCAAAAGCGCGGCGGGCGCGGCGAGACCATTTGAGGAGTTAGAAGGTAGGAGTTAGGATTTAGGAGCGGAGAAATCTCAAGAAACGCTTTGTTTTACAGGGGGTGCCCCGTTCTCAAACTCCGCCTCCCTAACTTCTCCATCTCCCTTTGTGGACTTTGTGGCTTCGCGTGAGGAACAACCCGGTTTTGTGACAGGAAGGGGGGATGATGATCTCATACAAACTCGTGATGCCCGAACACATGAATCAGTACGGGTTTTTGTTTGGCGGCAATCTGCTGAAGTGGGTGGATGAAATCGCCTGGATGGCGGTGAGCCTGGACTATCCCGGGGCGCGTTTCGTGACGATCGGCATGGACCGTGTGGAGTTCCGCAAGGGCGTGACCGGCGGATCGATCCTACGCTTCCGGGTCGAGCGCGAGCGTGTGGGCCGCACCTCCGTGACCTATCAGGCGGAGGTTTTCCGGCGGGAGCCGCAGGAGAGCGAGGAAGAGGTCATCTTCTCCACCGACATCACCTTTGTCCGCGTCAACGAACAGGGCGGCAAGATCCCGGTCGCGGGAAGCGGACCGGAACGGCCCGCACCGTGAAAGACGGTTGCGCGGCGGAATGTTCCTTGACTCCGCGCGGGGCCGTTTGAGCGAAACGTGATTGCGGGTGGGGGCACCCGCGCTCCCGACGCCCGTCCGCGGTTTTCCCGCCATGCGCGTTGCGAATCGGACGTGAGTGTTGCTCTGGCGCAGTCCGGGATTGACTCCCCCGCGCCGGATGATGACAATGGCGCCACGTTACGAACAGACAAAGGAGCTCATCATGCCGAACGTGTTGGACCGTGTCGCCGAGATCGGCGTTGTACCGGTGATCGCCATCGATTCCGTATCCCATGCCCTGCCGCTGGCCGACGCGCTGCTGGCGGGAGGTCTGCCGGTGGTGGAGATCACCTTCCGCACGGCCGCCGCCGCGGAGGTGATCCGGCTGCTGTCGCGCGAGCGTCCCGGTCTGATCGTGGGCGCGGGCACGGTGCTGTCGCCCGAGACCATGGAAATCGCGCGCGCGGCGGGCGCGAAGTTTGCGGTGGCGCCGGGCCTCAACCCGCGTGTGGCGCAGGCCGCGCAAGAGCTTGGCATGCCCTTTGTGCCGGGGATCGCCAATCCCTCGGACATCGAGGCCGGGCTGGACCTGGGCTGCCGTCTGCTGAAATTTTTCCCGGCCGAGGCGTTGGGCGGGGTGAAGCTGCTCACGGCCCTCTCCGCACCCTACGGGCACACCGGCGTGCGCTTCATGCCGACCGGCGGGGTGACGCCCGCGAATCTGGCGGGCTACCTGGGACTGCCCGCCGTGGCCGCCGTGGGCGGCACGTGGATCGCCAAGAAAGAGGACATGGCCGCGGGCGCGTGGGAGGCGGTGGCGCAGCGTTGCCGCGACGCCTGCGCGGGGGTCCGGCAGGCGCGCGGGTAGAGGAACGGGATACGGCCGTCCCCGGCAGGCCGCGCGGCGCAGGCCCGGCTGCCGCGTCATCCGCCCGTTTTCAGCGTGCGCGGGCCGCCTGACGGCGCTGCTGGCGCGTCAGCGGCGGTTCCACGGTCACGCCGGGATCATGCGGCTTATTCCCTTTGCGCCGCATCAGCAACATCTGGATGATGGAGAGCACCTGGCTCACGGTCCAGTAGAGCGAGAGCGCCGAGGGAAAGCTGTAGAACATGACGAGCATCATGACCGGCATCATGATCATCATCATCTTCTGCTGCTGCGGATCGCCCATCGACGGCGTAAGGTAGCTTTGCAGCGCCATGGTGCCGGACATCAGGAACGGCAGGATGTTCAGCGGCAAGGGCAGGACGCCGGCCAGCAGGTTTTCCGGCTCGCTCAGGTCGGCGATCCAGAGGAAGGGCGCGTACCGCAGCTCGACCGCGCTGCGCAGTACGGTGAAGAGCGCGATGAACACCGGGATCTGGATCAGCATCGGCAGGCAACTGGAGAGCGGGTTGACCTTGTTCTCGCGGTAAACCGCCCACGTCTCCTGCTGCATCTTCTGCGGGTTGTCCTTGAACCGCGCCTGGATCTCTTTCAGCTTGGGCTGGATTTCCTGCATCTTCTTCATGCTCTGGGTGCTCTTGTGCGTGAGCGGCCAGAAGAGGATCCGCACCAGGAAGGTGAGCAGGATGATGGCGATGCCGTAGTTGGGGATCAGGCGGTGGAAGAAATTGAGCGTGGGCACCAGCAGCTTGCAGAACCAGGTGAAGGTACCGAACTCCATGACCTCATCCATGCGGTTGCCCATCTTTTGCAGCCGCGCGAGTTTCTTGGGTCCGACATAGAGCGTGTAGTCGCGGGTCAGGCTTTCGCCGGGCGCCAGCGCGCGTCCCGCGAACAGCGCGCGGGCGGAGAGCCGCTGCAGGGCGTAGGTCGGCAGGGCGGTGTCACGGGCCATGCCGGCCACAAAGCCGCAGTTGGGTTCGGAAGCGGAGAAGAGGGTCACGAAGAAACGCGACTTGAGCGCGATCCAGGCCTGCGGCTCGCGGATGGGCACGCTGATCTGGTCGGCCAACCCCGCGGCCGAGGGCGCGCGCCCGCAGCCCATGCCGCCCGACGCGCCGCCCGCCAGGAAGGCCTTGGTCGCTTTTTCGGAGCCCCAGTGGCGTGTCTTGGCCTTGGCCGCTGCGGGCAGCGAGTCGATCGAGAGCATCTCGTTCTTGGACGCCCCTTTGCCGATCGCGCCGAGCTGCACGCTGTTGGTGCCCAGCGTGACCACGCTGTCGCCCGCATTGCGGATCCGGTCGGTGATGCGGATCTGGTAGTCATCCGAAAGCTCCATGCGGCGCGTCACGCTCAACCCCTGCGGCGTGACGGCGGTCAGGGTCACCGCGCGCTCCCGCTCGTGGCGCTGCACGCGGTACGCCGCGCGGTCCGCCAGGCCCGGAACGCCGGAGAGTTCCAGCGCCGGGGCACCGGCGAAATCGAAGGTGACCGGAGGATTATCCGGACCGGGGTTGCCCGGTTTCTCGTGGTACCCTCCCAGAATGACCCGCTTCAGGACCGCGCCGTGCGAGGAGACCTCCACGGTCATGCGGTCGCCGAGCAGGGTGGCGACCTCCTCGGGTTCGGAGGGGGGGGGCGGTTGCGGTTCCGTCACCGCGGGCGCGTCGGCCTGGGGCGCGGCGGCGGTCAGCGACGCCTGCGCCGGGGCGGTTGGCGCCGCGGGAACGGCGGCGGGTTCCGTTGGGGCGGGGCGCGAGGCCGCTTCCCGCGCCTGTTTCGCGGCCGTGCGGTGACTGTGCGCCATCCAGCCGATCAGGGCCAAACCCAATAACAGTGCGATGATCCGTTCTTGCTTATTCATACATTCTTTCCGGTCATTTCAGGTTGGACGGCGTCTTGTTTTCCGGGCGGGACCGGGTCATACCCGGAGGGCCCGAACGGGCGGCAGCGGGCGAGCCGTCTGAACGTCAGCCAGCCTCCCCGGAGCACGCCGTGCGTCCGCAGCGCCTCGATGCAGTAGGCGGAGCAGGACGGTTCGAAGCGGCAGCACGATCCGAAGTGCGGCGAAAGCACGGCCTGGTACGCGCGCACCAGCGCGATCAGCATGCCGCGGATTGTCCGGCTGATGAATGAGGCCGTGCTGCCCATCCGGTGATCCCTCACGCATGTGTTCCGTCCCCGGGGTCCGCGTCGCGCCGCCAGATGCGGGCGCGGCGGCAGACGCTTTCAAAATCCGCCATCACCTCCCGGCAGGCCCGGCCGCCGATTCCGGCCCGGGCGATCAGAATCAGATCCACATCCGGCGTCAGAAAGGGACGGCTCAGACGGAACGCTTCGCGCAGCAGCCGTTTGGCGCGGGCGCGGTCCACGGCCCGCCGGAAATTCCGTTTGGAAACAATAACGCCGACCCTCCGGTCGGCGTCTGCGCCCTGTGCGATCCACATCACCAGCGACCGGCCGTACACCGACCTCTTTTCCGCGAAAACCTTTTTATAGGCGGGCGCGTCAAGCCGGAAAAGGCGCAACCGGGGCCTCCGGCCGTTTCCGGTCCGGCCCGGGTCATGGCTGTCGCCTGCGGGCACGGCCTTACACCTGGGTCAGGCGAATCCGCCCTTTGCGGCGGCGGGCATTGATGATCGCGCGCCCGCCTCGGGTGGCCATCCGGGCCCGGAATCCGATTTTACGGACCCGTTTGATCTTCGAGGGCTGCCACATCATTTTCATGGTTTCGGTCTCCTCCTTCGTCTGATTCAAAAAAGAGTTTTATAGCTTAACACAGTCCCCCGCCGCGGGTCAATCGGGAGGGGGCGTTATTTTTTT
>JAVEYH010000069.1:0-17900 GCA_034003585.1 Kiritimatiellia bacterium | reverse complement strand
CCATCATAGTGTCCCGCCACCGCGCCTCCCTCGACACGCTGCTCCGTTCGCTTTCAATACACGCCCCATACCTGTACCATGTGCTTTGAACGTACACCTTTTATGCACCTCCTGACAAGAAGGTTTCGATCCGCTTCGCGAAGTTGTACCCCGTGACACAAGTCAATCTAATCAGGACGGGACAAGAATGTTACAACTCCTAAATCCTGCTTCCGCCCCCCGAGGCAGTTCGCGCTTTTCAAATCCGCGCCGGGGCGGGATAATGTGACGCTATGTTTGCCAGATTCTTCCTTGCCCTCGTGTCATTCTGGTTCGCGGCGATAGGGATGCCGCCGCTTCCGTCGTCAGCGGAAGAACTCACGGTTTGGCTGGACACGCTCGAGCTGCGGCCGATGACCAGTGCGGGCGAACCGGCGAGGCCCAACCGCACGGTGGGCGGCAATCCGCTCAAGATCGCCCGCCAGCGTTTCGGGCGCGGCGTCGGCACGCATGCGGAAAGCTGGTTGAGTCTGGAGGCGCAGGGCGGCGCGCTCGCGTTTCAGGCGCGGGTCGGTGTCGATGACGAGGAACTGATCCGCGGCAAAGGATCGGTGATCTTCCGCGTGTACGCGGACGGACGGCTGGTTGCGGACAGCGGAATCCGGAAGTCGCGGGAGCCAGCCGTTCCGCTCCGTGCCGATCTGACCGGGGCGCGGGTGGTGACGTTGCACGTTTCCGACGCCGGGGACGGCGATGCCCGCGATCACGCGGATTGGTGCGAGGCGTTTTTCACACTGAAACGGGGCGCCTCGCTGATCCCCCTGCCGGCTCCGCCGACCGAACAGATGGGGATCCTCACACCGGCGCCCCCTCTGGAACCGCTTCTTCGCGGACCGTGCCGTTTCGGTGTACGGCCCAACCGCCCGCTCCTGTTCCGCATCCCTGTCACCGGCGAAAGGCCCCTCCGGTTTGCGGCACGCGACCTGCCGCCGGGCGTGTCGCTGGATTCCGCGACCGGTCTGCTCACCGGCGCGGTCCGGCGACCCGGTTCGTACGCCATCACCCTGATCGCGGAAAACGCGCGCGGCCGCACAGCGCGGGATTGGCATCTGGAGGTCGGCGAGCGTCTGGCCCTGACTCCGCCCATGGGATGGAACTCATGGAACGCCTTCGGACATACGGTCACGGACGCCAAAATCCGGCAGGCGGCGGCGGCCATGGTCAGCAGCGGACTCGCCGATCACGGATGGGCGTACATCAACATCGACGACTACTGGCAGACCTGCCCCGGAGAGCGGGAGGACGCCACGCTGATGGGGCCCGGCCGCGATGCCGCGGGCCGCATTCTGCCCAACCGGCGTTTTCCCGACATGCGCGGCCTGACGCAACATGTGCACGGTCTGGGGCTCAAGATCGGGATCTACTCCTCGCCGGGACCGCTGACGTGCGGCGGGTGCGTCGGCAGTTGGGGTCATGAGGCGCGCGACGCGCAAACCATTGCCGAGTGGGGGTTCGATTATCTGAAATACGACTGGTGCAGTTACGCGCAGATCGCATCGGACGAGACACTTGCAGAACGGATGCGGCCCTTCTTGCTCATGGGAGCGGCTCTGCGCGGCCAGCCGCGCGACATCCTGTTCAGCCTCTGCCAGTACGGTGTCGGCCACGTCTCCGCCTGGGGGGATAAAGCGGGCGGCCACACCTGGCGTACCACTCCCGACATCACCGACTCCTGGTCGAGCGTCAGCCGGATCGCGGAAGCGCAAGCCGGGCTGGAACTTTTCGCCGGACCGGGGAACTGGAACGATCCCGATATGCTGGTGGTGGGAACCGTAGGCTGGGGTTCGCCCCGTCCCTCGCGCCTGACACCCAACGAACAAATTACGCATGTCTCACTCTGGTGCCTGCTCAGCGCGCCGCTGCTGATCGGATGCGATCTGACGCGCCTCGATGCCTTCACCCTCAGCCTGCTGACCAATGATGAGGTCTTGGAGGTCAATCAGGACCCGCTCGGGCGCCAGGCCATCCGCGTGCAACGCACCGACACGCACGAAGTCTGGGCCAAACCCCTGGAGGACGGCAGTCTGGCGGCGGGGATCCTCAACCGCGGCCTGCTGACCGCACCTGTGACCGTGGACCTCGCATCGCTCGGCCTCACCGGACCGCAGCGCCTGCGGGACCTGTGGCGTCAGCGTGACCTCGGCATTGTTGACGGCACCCCCTTCACCGCCACCCTTCCCGGCCACGGTATGCTGCTGCTCCGGATCACACCAAGAAAGGAGGAGGTACAACAATGAAAACAGCACGTATTCTTGCCGCGTCTTTCTCTCCCTGTCCCCGCCTCCCCGGCCCCCTGCGCATCGCGCTGATCGGCGCGGGCGTGCGCGGCAGCCATCTCGCCCGGCAGGCGGCGCGCGCCGGCGGCGCGGTGATCGCGGCGGTTGCGGAACCCGATCCCGCGCGGCGCCGTCTCTGCGCACGTGAACATGGCATCGGTCCCGCCGCGCGCTTCGAATCATGGCAGACCCTGTGCGCCGGCACGGCCGCGTTCGACGGCGTGATCGTGGCCACCCTGGATAACCAGCACACCGGCCCCGTGCTCGCCAGTCTCGACCGCGGGTGGCATGTGCTGACGGAGAAACCGCTTGCGGACACCCTGGCGGACTGCCGGCGGATTGTGCGCGCGCAGCAGCGCAGCGGCTGCGTGGTGTCAGTCTGCCACACGCTCCGCCATCTCGAGACCTACCGCCGGATCCGGCAAACGGTCCGCAGCGGCGACTTGGGCCGGCTGATCCACATCGAGCACATGGAGGCCATCGGCCACCTGCGGTTCGCGCACAACTACGTGCGCGGGCGCTGGGCGCGGCAGGCCGACAACACCTTCCTGCTGCTGCACAAGTGTTGCCATGACCTCGATTTCCTCGCCTGGCTGACGGACTCGCCCTGCGTGCGCGTCGCCTCGTTCGGCGCCCTCACCTATTTCAAACCGGAACACGCGCCGCGAAACAGCGCCACCCGCTGTCTCGCCTGCCGGCACCGCGACACCTGCCTGTACTCCGCGCCGCGGCTGTATCTCGACGCGGACCCCACGGGCCGACGGGCGGATCTCGGGCCGGGCAGCACGCGTGCGGAACGGCTGAAGGCGCTGCGCCGCGGACCCTACGGCGCGTGCGTCTGGCGCGCGGGTAACGACGTGGTGGACCATCAGGTCGTAGCCCTGTCGTTCGCGGACGGCGCGACCGCCACCTGCGTCATGACGGGTTTTTCCGCCACCCACGGGCGGCGCACGCGCGTGCAGGGGACGCGGGGCGAGTTACGGTTCGACGAGGCGGAGGGGACTCTCACGCTGCACCCCTTCGGCGGCGGACCGGCCAAGGCCCTCGCGATCCCGCCGCGGCAAGGCTACCACCCGGAAGACCGGGAGATCGTCTCGCGCTGGCTGGCCGCGATCCGCGATCCCGCCGCGGACGTCGCGGTGGACGCGCGGGAGGCGCTGCGGACGCACGCGATCGCCTTCGCGGCCGAACAATCCCGGCTCACGCACCGTCTGGTCGCGCCGCGTGACGCGGACACCGTTTCCCTGACGGTCACACACCGGCAATCGCGGACTGCTCCGCCTGTTGCGCGCGCTGCAGGCGGTCGAGTTCGGTCGCATCGCGCTCCCACTCCTCGGAAAACACACTGAGCTGGTCCTGCACGACTTTCAGCCGCTTGTTGGTGGCGGCGAAATCGGTTTCGGGTGTGGGATGAAAGAGGCAGGCGGAGAGGGTTTCCAGTTCCGCCTCCAATTCCGCGATGCGCGCCTCGGTCCGGGCGACGCGCTCTTTCAGCGCGCGGATGGCGGCCTGATACTTGCCGCGGGCCTGCGCCCGGGCACGCCTCGCGTCGCGCGTGTTCGCGGTGGGTTCGGCCGACGCCGTCCGCACGGCGGGAGTCGGCCGGGGGGCGTTGTCCGCGTTCCGGCTCTCGGCCGCGATCTTCTCGCGGTAATACTCGTACCCGCCGGGGAACCGGCGCACGCCGGACGGCGTGATTTCGATGATCGACGTGACCGTATTGCGCACAAATTCGATGTCATGACTGACGAGGCAGACCGTGCCGTCGTAGACGCGAAGCGCCTGTTCCAGCGTGGCGCGCCCCTCCAGATCCAAATGCGTGGTCGGCTCGTCGAGCAGCATGAGGTTAGGCGGTGCGAGAAAGAGACGCAGAAACGCGAGCCGGATTTTTTCGCCGCCGCTGAGCACGCCGGCCGGTTTCCCGATATCGTCGGCCGAGAAGCCAAACGCGCCCAACTGCGCCCGGATCACCTTTTCCGGAGTATCCGGCGCACACCGCTTGGCGCATTCGTACACCGAGACCTCCGGCGGCACGGTCTCGGAAAATTCCTGCGACAGGTACCCGGGCTGGACCTTGTGGCCCAAAACACACACGCCGGCGGTGGGGGCGCGCAGGCCGGAGAGCAGGCGCAGCAGCGTGGTTTTGCCCATGCCGTTGTACCCGACGATCGCAATCTTATCGCCCCGCGCGATGCTGAGGCTCACATCCCGCAACACCGGACGGCCGGGGTCATACGAAAAATCCACATGCTCCAGCCGGGCAACCTCCGCGCCGGCATGCGGCGCGGGCGCGAGCCGCAGATACCCCGCCGCCAGGCTGCGCTTCGGCACCCTGACCGCCACGGCCTCGATTTTTTCGATCATTTTCATCCGGCTTTGCGCCTGCGCGGCTTTGGAGGCCTGCGCCTTGAACCGGTCGACAAACCGTTCGAGCTGTTCGATCCGCCGATCCTGATTGGCCTTGGCGGCCAGCAGGTTGGCATGGCGCACCTCACGCTCGCGGAGGTAGAAATCGAGATCGCCGTTGTACCGCGTGGCGGTGTTGGCGTCCACCTCCACCGTAACCGAAGTCAGGGTGCGCAACAGATAGCGGTCATGCGAGATCAGCATCAGGGTGCCGTCGTACCCCGCCAGAAAGCGCTGCAACCACTCCACCGCCGGCAGGTCAAGATAGTTCGAAGGCTCATCAAGCAGCAGCAGGTCGGGATGTGAAGCCAGCACGCGCGAAAGTTCGGCGCGCATCTGCCAGCCGCCGCTGAAACTCTTGAACGGCTTGTCGAACTCCGCCGCGTCAAAACCCAGACCGCCGAGCGAGACTTTGACACGGGTCTCGATCTCGTATCCGCCGAGGTGCTCGAATTCGGTCTGGACGTCTCCCAACTGGCGCAACAGGCGGTTGCGCGCCTCCCCTTCCCCCGTTCCGTCCAACCGGTTCTGCAGCGCGTGGATCTCCTCCTCCATCTCGGCCAGACCGGGAATCCCGCGCAAGGCGTAAGCCAACAACGTTTCGTTCTCGTGATCCGCCGTAAGATGCTGACGGATGTGCCCGATGCGGGGCGCGCCCTCGATGATCACCTCACCGGCATCCGCGTCGGCCTCCCCGAGAATCAGCCGGAAGAGCGTGGATTTGCCCGATCCGTTGGGGCCGACAATCCCGACCCGCTCGCCGGAATTCACACGGAAGCTGACCTGTTCCAACACGTCCTGCGTGCCGTACCGCACGCCGATCTTTTTGAATTCAATCACAACACATCCCGTATCCGCATGCGGCGGCGCCTCCCCGCCTGCATGCGGAAAAGGCCTTCGTAAACATAGTCATGCGTTCACCTGACACGTTCGGCGATCACGGTCTCACATAGGTCAGGTTGGTGCAAACCAACGTCACCTCGTGCCGGACCGGCCAGACCGCGCGCTCGGGACTGGCGTAAAGCCCCATTTTCCCGATGGGCAGGGGACGGAACCCCAGTTTCAAAGCGGGAGAGGCTGCCTGGAGGCGGTAATCGCCCTTGACGGCATCGACAAAAAGCGGATCCGCACCGGCGAGATTGTTTTCGCCAACCAGCCAGGAATGGACCGTGCGCGGATAGTTTTTGTAATGCACCATCCACGCGGAAGGTCCGCCCCAAACCACGTTGCGCTCGACCCGCGTGCGCGTTTCCGGCGGACGGAGTTTTTTCCCGCGCACGGCATCGCGAAAAGCCAACAGCCAGGGATACCGTTCTTTCCACAGCGGATCCTCCACCGGCGCGGCGAAGAGTCGTTCGGGCATTTGCGCGTGCACCCCTTTCGGGGGGGTGACCGACTGCGGCGTCTCGTACGTCTGCCATCCGGAAATCGCGGGATGGCAGTCGACGAACACGTTGTTGTCGATCACATTGCCCACCGCCGAGAGCGAAATACCCTCGGCCACGCGGACAATCAGGTTCTGCGTCATGGTGATGCCGGCCGCGCCGTCATCCAGCATGATCGCGCGGTTGCGCTGCGGCCGCGGGTTATAGATGTCGTGGATATGGTTGCCGTGGATCACATTCCCGACCAGCGTCCAGTCGCGGCCGGTGTAAAACGCGCCCATCTCACCCGAAAAGAGGCAGATGCTGTGGATCTCGTTGTACTCCATCACCTGTTCGCGCCCGCCGAACAGCACCGCCACATGCGGTCCGTTATGGATCAGGTTGTGCGAAACCCGGATCCCGCATCCGTGGAGCTGAACGGCCGCGCCGTAGGTCATGCTGAACCGCGCGTAATCGTGGATATGGTTGTTGTCGACGACATGTCCGCAGCGCTCGAGGCGCCGCTCATCCCCGCCGGAGGCCAGGATCCCGCCGTCGCCCAGGCGCGTCAACTCGCACCCCGCGATCCGGTGCGTTTTCCCGCCGCGGATGTTCACCGCCCGGTGCCCGATGTTCCGCATCGTGCAGCCGACCACATGCACCGATTCCCCCTGGCTGATCAGGATCGCCTCGCCGCGGCAGTTCTCGAACGTCAGTCCCCGGAACCGCATGTGGGCGACGTTGTCCAGCTGGAGCAGCCGCGTCCCCACCGACACTTCCGCACGGGTGTTCGCAGGATTCCCGGTCGGCCAGAAGTAGAGTTTCCCGTCCAGACGGTCCACATAGTATTCGCCCGGCTCGTCCAGCTCGCACAGCAGGTTGTAACCGAACCAGTACCCGCCCGTGCGGAACCCGTAGTGGCTGCCCGGGACCTTCTGCGTGATCGTCTTCGCCGCCGGGTCGATCCGCGCAAAGGCGATCGCGCAAGCCGCCCAGTCGTGCGCCCAGTACCCTTGCCCGCGCGGATCGATCTCATCCGCCCAGCGGGAGGGGTTTTCCTCCGCGTACGTGAAGGTGTTTCCCCCTTTGCCGTCCGGCGTATCCACGATGGTGACGTATCCCTTGTTGGGCCAGCGCGCCAGCCGCATCGCCTCGTCGCCGTAGATGAGCTGGATGCCCGACACGGGCGCGGCAGAGGACCCGACGGGTTCCACGCCGTACTCGTGAATTCCCTGCGCCGGTAGCGAGATCACCTGGACTTTTTCCCGCGCGGCCTCCGGCAGCCGCCGCAGCAGATTGGTGTCGGCCAGCGTCTTCATCTGCCACAACGCGACACCGCCCGTGATCCGCACCTGCGCGTTCGGGGCGGCCTCGAAAACAACCGGCGCTTCCGCCGTGCCCGAATCCTCTTCCGTGAAAGCAACCGGTATCCGTTGCTCGTAACGTCCGCTCTGGAAACGCACCGTGACCGCCTGCCCCGGCGTCAACGCGCCGGCATGGCGCAGCCGCCGCAGCGCGTTCCGGGCCCCGCCCAGGGAAGCCAGGGGCCCGTCGGTCTTCGCCGCGTTCGGTACGGCGAACTTACCGCTCCACGTGTCTTTCCCTTGCGGCGAAACATGCAGCGTCAAGTCGGCCGCAAGCGCGCGCCCCACACCCAGCAGAAAACAAAGTCCCGCCACCCCAATTTGACGCATCCTGTGAGCCCCCTTTTTCTCCCTCATGACCCGTTCAGTAAAGCAGACACCCCATCGTTTGACAAGCGTTATGGGCGCGTCGCGGGGAATCGTCCGCGACTCAGGCAGGGCGCGATCCGGAATCGGAGAAGCCCCAGGATCGGCCATCGCGGGCCAGCAGCTCGTGCGCCGCCACGGGGCCGTTTGACCCTGCGGCATAGGGGTATAGCGGGCACTGCCCGGGATCGCGACGCCAGACATCCAACACCGGTGTGAACAGTTCCCAGGCGGCGGCAATGGTTTCGTGGCGCACGAAAAGCGTATGGTCGTGCAGCATGGCATCCAGCAACAGGCGGGCATAGGCGTCCGGCGCATCCTGCCCGTCACCGAGATCCGCATACCGGAACGAGAGCGGAAACGCGCCCATGCACAGTTTCGGTCCCGGCCGTTTGGCCTGCAGAACGAGGCTCATGCCCTCATCTGGTTGGACATGCAGCACCAGCGCGTCGGGCGCGGCCTCGCCGAAGATCCGGTACGGCGAGGGTTTGAACACCAGCGCGATCCGGCTGCCGCGGGAGGCGAGCCGTTTGCCGGAGCGGAGATAGAACGGCACGCCGCGCCAGCGAGGCGTATCGACCCAGAGCCGCATCGCCGCGAAGGTCTCGATTGTGGACCCGGGCGCCACGCCGGGTTCCGCGACATAGGCGGGGAACCCGTTGCCCGCGACATACTGGCCGCGCACGACGCATGACGCCAGATTCGCCTCCGGAAACCTCCGGATTGCACGGATCACAGCCAGTTTGGGGGCATGAATTGCGGCGGCCGAATAGGCCGCGGGCGGCTCCATCGCCACCAACGCAAGCATTTCCAACAGATGGTTCTGGAACATGTCGCGCACCAACCCCGCCTGCTCGTAATAGGCCGCGCGGTGTTCGATCCCCAGGGTTTCCGTCACGGAGATCTGGACGTGATCGATGTGGGAGGCGTTCCAGACCGGATCGAACAGGATGTTCGCGAACCGGAGCATCAGGATGTTTTGCACCGTGTCCTTGCCCAGATAATGATCAATACGGAACAATTGCTCTTCCGTGACGTGACGTTGCAGGAAAGAGTCCAGTGCGGCCGCGGAGGCTGTGTCGGAACCGAACGGTTTTTCAAGCAATAGATGGCACCAGGCGCCTCCGCGGCCGGATTCGTCCAGAAGTCCCGCACCAGACAGCGCGGCGAGGATCGGCTCGTAGGTGGTCTGCGGCACCGCAAAATAGAAGAGCCGGTTGAGGGGCGAAGACGTTCTGACCGCATCCAAGCGGTTCAGATACGTGGCCAGGCTCCGGAACGAGGGAGGATCGGGAACCCGGACATACCGGAACCGCGCGAGAAAGGCGTCGGCTTCGTCACCCCGCAAATCCGGCATCGCTTCCGCGACGCTCGCGCGAAAGGAACCGTCGCTATGCGCGGTCCGGCCGCACCCCACAACACAGGACGCCTCATGCAGCAGGCAACGCGCATGCATCTGATACAGGGAGGGGATCAGCTTGCGGCGCGCGAGATCTCCCGTCGCGCCGAACAGAACCAGCACACACGGTTCCGGCGTGACTTCCAGACAAGCGCGGGGGGGGGCCGGGCTCGGGTTCACGAGGCGCTCCGATCATTTGTCCGGGGAAGGCCCCATGACACAACGGAAATCCGCCTCAACCGCCAGTTCGTCCCCCACATACGCCTTGCCGTGCTGGATGGCCATGCGCTTATTCACGCGCTGGTTCTCCACCTCCATCCGCAGCGTGTCGCCGGGACGGACCTGCCGCCGGAACTTGGCGTTGTCCACGCCGACCAGCAGAAACACGCCGTTCTGGATCAGGCCGGAGGCGACCAGTCCCGCGCCCCCGCACTGCGCGATCGTTTCGATCAGGATAACGCCCGGCACGACGGGATACTCCGGGAAATGCCCCTTAAAGAACCACATGTCCGCGCCGTAGGTCACCTCCGCGACATAGTTCTTCTGATCAAAATACAGCAGGCGGTCCACGAACAGAAACGGTTTCCGGTGCGGAAGCAGTTCTTCCACCGATCCCGGATATCCCTTGCCGCTCGCCACGAGCTGCTGCCAGGTTGCTTTCACTTCATTACTCATGCTCATCCCCTTCGCCACAGATCCGGGAGGGATACGGGAAAAATCCCGTCCCTCCGCGTCCGACAATCACACGGACTTCAGCACCAGAACGCCATTGTGCCCGCCAAACCCGAGCGAGGTGGAAAGGGCCGCGCGAATCGGTCCGTTCACCCCGTGGTTGGGCACCACATCCAGATCGCACGCCGGATCCGGTGTCGTGTGGTTGATGGTCGGCGGATAAAACCCGTCCCGGATGGCCAGCGTGCAGATCAGCGCCTCAATCGCACCGGCGGCACCCAGCATATGACCGGTCATACTCTTGGTGGAAGACATCTTCAGTTTGCGCGCATGGTCACCGAACACCGCCTTCACCGCCTTGGTCTCCATCGGATCGTTCAGCGGGGTGGAGGTGCCGTGGGCGTTGATGTAATCAATCTCCTCGGGCGCGAGCCCGGCGTCTTTCAGGGCCAGGCGGATGGCGCGGATGGCACCCGCCGCTTCCGGATCGGGCGCGGTCAGATGATGAGCGTCCCCGGAGGCGCCGTACCCCGCGAGTTCCGCGTAGATCCGCGCGCCGCGGGCTCGGGCGTGCGCCTCCGACTCGAGGACCAGCATCGCCGCACCCTCACCCATGATAAACCCGTCGCGATCAGCATCAAAGGGACGGCAGGCCTTTTCGGGCGTGTCGTTGTATTTGGTGCTCAGCGCCTTCATGGAGCAGAACCCGCCCACGCAATATTCGGTGATCGTCGCTTCCGTCCCGCCCGCGACCATGATATCCGCCCGGCCGGCGCGGATCATGTCCATCGCGACTCCAAGGGCGTCCGTGCCCGATGCGCAGGCCGTGACCAGCGTGTGCACGGCGGCCTGGGCCTTGAGCGCGATCGAGATGTTGCCGGCTGCCTCATTCGCGATCAGCTTGGGGATCAGCATCGGGGAGAGCCGTCCCGGCCCGCGGTTGAACAGCACCTGGTATCCCTCGTCATCCACCTCTTTGCCGCCGATGCCGTTGCCGACAAACACCCCCACGCGTTCCGGATCCGCGCCCCCCTCCGCCAATCCGGCGTCCTGCCAGGACTGCTTGGCCGCGGCCAGCGCATACTGCGTGAAGAGCGCCATCCGGCGAGCCTCCTTGGGGTCAACGTATCGGGAGACGTCAAACTGCTTCACCTCGCCCGAAACCTTGGAGTCGACGCGCGAAGGATCGAACTTGGTGGTGCGGCCGATCCCGCACACCCCGTTGCGAATGCTCTCCCACATCTCCCCCACCGTGTTGCCGACAGGCGAAATCACGCCCAAACCGGTGATGACAACCTTGGTTTTCCCGCTCATTGGTCCTGGTCTCCTTTTTCTTCCCGCTTGTGATGCGCTAAACACTCTCCGGGTGCGGACACCGCGGCGGGGTCCCGCCCGCCGCGTCGCGCCACTGGAGCAGAATCCCTCCATAGGTCAGGCCGCCGCCGAACCCGATCAGCACGGTCAGCGCGCCGTCCGCAAGCCGGCCCGAGCGGACCGCGTCATCCAGCGCGACCGGAACGGAGGCCGCGGAGGTGTTGCCGGTGGTCGCGACGTTCATATGGAACGTGCCCAACGGCACCCCCATGCGGCGCGCCACCGCCTCGATGATCCGCGCGTTCGCCTGATGCGGAATCACGCACGCCAGGTCGGCGAACGTGTGTCCCGACCGTTCGAGCAGGCCGCAGAGAACTTCGTCGAACACCTTGACCGCGAAATTGAATACCGGCCGTCCTTTCATGGCCAGCGTGTTATGCATCCAGGGGCCGGTCGCGAGCTGCCGCGCTCCGCCTTCGCGATACAGCAGGTCCGCACCCGAGCCGTCGGCGCGCAGGATGGCGTCGAGTATCCCGCCCGGACGCTCGCTGGCCTGCAGCACCACCGCGCCGGCCGCATCCCCGAAAAGAATGCAGGAATTCCGGTCCGTCCAATCCACGATGCGCGACATCATCTCCGCGCCGATCACCAACACCGGCCGCGGATCCACCTGCATCAGACCGTGAACCATCCGCAGGGCATAGATGAACCCGGTGCAGGCCGCCTGCAGATCGAACGCCGCGGCCTGCGTCGCGCCCAACGCGTGCTGCACCAGACAGGCGGTGGATGGGAAGGCCTGATAATCGGAAGTAGACGTGGCGACCACGATCATGCCCAACGCTTCCGGACGCACGCCCGCGGCTTCCAGCGCCGCACGGCCGGCCCGAACCGCCAT
This sequence comes from Kiritimatiellia bacterium, assembly GCA_034003585.1. Lineage (GTDB taxonomy): Bacteria > Verrucomicrobiota > Kiritimatiellia > RFP12 > UBA1067 > JAPXSY01. Next base: position 5,805 of record JAVEYH010000069.1, on the reverse strand, counting down.
GGAAGAGGTGGTCTCGTCATCCGCGCCGAGATGACGGCTGCGGATCCCGGTGTGCGAAAAAATCCATTCGTCCGTGGTGTCCAGTTTTTCCGCCAATTCGGCGTTGGTGACCACGCGCGACGGCAGATAGGAACCTGTACCCGTGATATGGACAAACATGCGAATCCTTTCGGCTCTGAAAGACAGTTTCTGATCATGACATTTTTTGTTATTTTGTCAACATGCAATGCGTCGCATTCGAACTTTTTGTTTTGGAGAAAAAAAAAGAAGACGCACGAAACTAGCCGTTGACAGGGAAAACCCGGCCTGATACAGTGAGCGCCCGTTATGGGACAGCAACTTAGAAAACGTCTGAAGCGCCAGCGCCGGGAAGCCCGCAACAAGCGGATCAACCAGAGGCTGCGCGCCGCGATGAAAAAGTAATGTTTTTCGTCAGGGTGCGATGGCCGAGTGGTTAGGCAGAGGTCTGCAAAACCTCGTACAGCGGTTCAATTCCGCTTCGCACCTCCATCTCTTCCGCTGATCGTCACAAGTTGTGGCGGTCAGCGTTTTTTTCGGTATCCGTCTTCCCGCGGACGGCGCGCAACCGGGCATACCCGCCCAGCAAAAACGAAAGCCGCGCGCCGGGAGTTCCCGCCGCGCGGCCTTGTCGAACACACCGTTTCCGGTTTGAGCCGGAAACGGTCTTCCCGTCTTACATGTCCATGCCGCCCATACCCGGGTTCGGTGCCGGAGCTTCCTTCTTCTCGGGAATCTCCGTGACCATGCACTCGGTGATCAGCAGCAGGCCCGCGATCGACGCCGCGTTCTGCAGCGCGCTGCGCGTGACCTTGGCCGGATCCAGCACACCGTCCTTCACCAGGTCGGTGTACGCGCCGGTCGCCACGTTGTAGCCGTAGGCACCCTTGCCGTTCTTGACGCTCTCGACGATCAGCGCGGCTTCCAGGCCGGCGTTCTCGACGAGCTGGCGCAGCGGGGCCTCGAGGCTCTTGCGGATGATCGCCACGCCGACCTTCTCGTCGCCGCAGACTTCCACCGCTTCCAACGCCTTCTGGCAGCGGATGAGCGCCACGCCGCCGCCGGCGACAATGCCCTCTTCCACCGCGGCGCGGGTCGCGTGCAACGCGTCGTCCACGCGATCCTTCTTCTCTTTCATCGCGGCTTCGGTCGCGGCGCCGACTTTGATGATCGCCACACCGCCGGCCAGCTTCGCCAGACGCTCCTGGAGCTTCTCGCGGTCATAATCCGACGTCGTCTCATCAATCTGCTTCTTGATGAGCGCCACGCGGCCCTGGATGTCGCTGGTCTTGCCGCCGCCCTCGACGATCGTGGTGTTGTCCTTGTCGACCGTGACTTTCTTCGCGCGGCCGAGCTGGCCGATCTCAACGTTCTCGAGCTTGATGCCGAGATCCTCGCTGATCATCTGGCCGCCGGTCAGGATCGCGATATCCTCCAGCATCGCCTTGCGGCGGTCGCCGAAGCCCGGCGCCTTGACGGCGCAGACCTGCAGCGTACCGCGCAGCTTGTTCACCACGAGCGTGGCCAGGGCTTCCCCCTCGACATCCTCGGCGATGATCATCAGCGGCTTGCCCGATTTGGCGACATTCTGCAACAGCGGCAGCATGTCGTTGAGGCTCGAGATCTTTTTCTCGAAGATCAGGATATAAGGGTTCTCCAGCACGCACTCCATCTCTTCCGCGTTCGTCACGAAATACGGCGAGAGATACCCCTTATCGAACTGCATGCCTTCCACGACATCCAGCGTGGTCTCCAGCGTCTTGGCCTCTTCCACGGTGATGGTGCCGTCTTTGCCGACCTTGTCCATCGCCTCGGAGATGATCGCGCCGATCTCCTCTTCGCCGTTGGCGGAGATGGAGGCGACCTGTGCGATTTCGGAGGGGTCCTTGACCTTCTTGGCCTGCTTCGCGATCGCGTCGACGACCGCCTTGGTCGCCTTGTCGATGCCGCGTTTGATGGCCATCGGGTTCGCGCCGGCAGTCACGTTCTTGAGGCCTTCGCGATAGATCGACTCGGCCAGGAGCGTCGCGGTCGTGGTGCCGTCACCCGCCACGTCGCTGGTCTTGCTGGCGACTTCGCGGACCATCTGGGCGCCCATGTTTTCAAACGGGCAGGGCAGCTCGATCTCCTTGGCGACCGACACGCCGTCCTTGGTGATGGCGGGCGAGCCGAACTTCTTGTCGAGGATCACGTTGCGCCCGCAGGGACCGAGGGTCGAGGCGACCGCCTTGTTGAGCTTGGAAATGCCGCTCAGAATCTTCTGGCGGGCTTCCATGTTGTACATCATCTGTTTCGCAGCCATACTCTTTTTCTCCTTAAACGGTGTGATGGGTTATGCGTTACACAATCACGCCCAGCAGATCCTCTTCGCGGACGAGCTGGTAGGTTTTGTCGTCGATCTTGACCTCGGTGCCGCCGTACTTGGGCAGGAGCACCTTGTCGCCGGCCTTGACATCAAACGGGATCTCTTTGCCGTCGTCGTCCCGTTTCTTTCCGATGGCGATCACTTTGCCCTCCATCGGCTTCTCTTTGGCGGAATCGGGAATGATGATACCGCCTTTGTTGACTTCCTTCACGTCAAGCGGCTCGACCAACACGCGGTCGCCGAGCGGACGAATTTTCGTCATGTCTTCTCTCCTTTTTGGGTTTAAGTTCGGGGGGGCAGACAAACCCGCCCCTACGAGGGTTGATTGGAAATCAGCGTTTCTTGTTGTCGTCCATCATGGTGTAATCGGCGTCGATCACCCCGTCATCGCCCGGCTGCTTCGCCGAGGAGGCGGAGGAGTCCTCCGTTGCCGTGGCGCCCGCGGCGGCGGCGTCAAAGCCCGCTCCGCCGCCGGGCTGGCCGCCCGGCTGTTGCGCGTACAGGCCTTCGGTCACGGCGGACATCGCCTGGTTGAGCGCCTCCTGTTTGGCCTTGATCATCTCGGACGATCCGCCTTTCAGCGCTTCCTTGAGCTCCGCCACCGCCTTCTCGACCGGAGCCTTTTTCTCGGCCGGAATCTTTTCGGCGTTCTCCGTGAGCAGTTTCTCGACCTGATAGCAGAGATTTTCGGCCTGATTGCGCGTCTCCACCGCGTCGCGGCGCTGGGCATCCTCCGCCGCATGCGTCTCGGCATCCTTGCGCATGCGCTCGATCTCCTCTTTTGAGAGTCCGCTGGACGCCGTGATGGTGATCTTCTGCTCTTTGCCGGTGCCCAGATCCTTGGCGCTGACATTCAGGATGCCGTTGGCGTCGATGTCGAAGGTCACCTCGATCTGCGGGCGTCCGCGCGGCGCGGGCGGGATGCCGTCCAAATGGAATTTCCCGATGGTCTTGTTGTCACCCGCCATCTTGCGCTCGCCCTGCAGCACATGGATCTCGACCGACGGCTGGTTGTCCGCGGCCGTACTGAAGATTTCGCTCTTTTTGGTGGGGATCGTCGTGTTGCGCTCGATGAGGGGCGTCATCACGCCGCCGAGCGTCTCGATGCCGAGCGTCAGGGGGGTCACGTCCAGCAGCAGCACGTCCTTGACCTCGCCCTTCAGGATTCCGCCCTGGATCGCGGCGCCCACGGCCACCACCTCGTCGGGATTGACCCCCTTGTGCGGCTCTTTGCCGAAAAGCTCTTTGGCCTTCTCCTGCAGGCGCGGCATCCGCGTCTGGCCGCCGACCAGCACCACCTCGTCGACCGTCGACAGTCCGGCGTCGCTCATGCACTTGCGGCAAGGCTGCGCCGTACGTCCGATCAGGCCGTCGGTGAGCTGCTCCAGCTTGGCGCGGCTCAGGGTAACCGTCAGATGCTTGGGCCCATTGGCGTCGGCCGTGATAAAAGGCAGATTGATGTCGGAACTGGCCGCCGAAGAGAGCTCGCACTTGGCCTTTTCCGCAGCCTCCTTCAGACGCTGCAGCGCCATCATGTCCTTGGAGAGGTCGATCCCGTTCTCTTTCCGGAACTCCTCGATCAGCCAGTTCATCACCGCCTGATCCAGATCGTCGCCGCCGAGATGGGTGTCGCCGTTGGTGGCCTTCACCTCAAACACGCCGTCGCCGATGTCGAGAACCGAGATATCGAAGGTGCCGCCGCCAAAATCGTACACCGCGATCTTCTCATCCTTTTTCTTGTCCAGCCCGTAGGCCAGCGAGGCGGCCGTCGGCTCGTTGATGATGCGCAACACCTCAAGCCCCGCGATGCGCCCGGCGTCTTTGGTGGCCTGACGCTGGCTGTCGTTAAAATAGGCCGGCACGGTAATCACGGCCTGTGTGACCGACTCGCCCAGATAGGCCTCCGCGTCGGTCTTGAGTTTCTGCAGAATCATGGCCGAGATCTCGGGGGGCGAGTACGCCTTGTCCCCGATCTTCACCTGCGCATCGCCGTTCGCGGCGCGCACCACATCGTACGGCACCATCGAAATCTCATGCGCCATCTCATCATAACGGCGCCCCATGAAACGCTTGATCGAGTAAACCGTGTTCTTGGGGTTGGTCACCGCCTGACGCTTGGCGGCTTGCCCGACCAGCCTCTCACCACTCTTCGTGAAGCCCACAATCGAAGGCGTTGTCCTCTGCCCTTCCGCATTCGGGATCACCACAGGCTCCCCACCCTCCATCACACACATGCAGGAGTTTGTGGTCCCTAAATCGATTCCCAAAACTTTTGCCATTTTGCGCTCCGTTTCATCCGCCCTTACTCAACACCTCAATGCGGACGTGAGGCATGACGCACCTTGTGTGCCAAATTTCTTTCGGCGTTTAGCGTGATTCGTCTGCAACGTGTTGCTTTACAGCATATTAGAGAATTTTACCCTTCATCAATCTGTTTTGGCTGACAGGCCTCATTTCTTGCTTTGGCACACTTGTCATGACACAGTTTCCCAAAAAGAGACAAAATTGCGCACCACACTTTGAATTCTTTCTTCTCGTGTTAACCAGATGTTTAAAATAATGTCCGGCCAAGGCAATACGCGGGGGCAGCGGGCGTTTAACTTGGCATACGAAACACACCCTTCACAACAGACGCGCGAGTGGCCTTGACGGGTACGGCCCGAGCCCCTACACTGCGGATTGTGAGCCTTGAGCCGAAAATGAAAGGCCGGAAAGAAAGGAGCGCACCATGAAAACAAACACGAAACTCGTTCTTTTACTGGTCGGAGCGGTTTTCGGTTTGGAGTCGGGGGCACGGGAGCGTTCCTCGTCGTTCGACCGCCCCTCGCGCAACTCATCCGCCGTTTCCGCAAGAGGCGCATCCTCCTCTCAGGCGGGCCGCAGCGTTTCGTTTTCCGCGAGACCGATTGCGTCGCGCTCCCAAACGGCGGTTGCGCCGCGACCCGCGCGCGCGCCGGCGCCCACAACCACGTACCGCATGCCCACGCCCCGCGTCTCACAACCGTTGTCCTCATCCGTTTCCCGGCCGCAGCCTGCGCCCTCCGTCTCCGCAGCCCCGCGGCCGGCGCCCCCAAGCAACCGCGACCCCGGTTCGCGCATCTTCACCGGCACCCGCACGGACCGGCCGCAGCCCCGGCCGCAGCCTGCGCCCTCCGTCTCCGCGGCCCCGCGGCCCGCGCCCCCAAGCAACCGCGACCCCGGTTCGCGCATCTTCACCGGCACCCGCACGGACCGGCCGCAGCCCCGGCCGCAGCCTGTGCCCTCCGTCTCCGCGGCCCCGCGGCCGGCGCCCCCAAGCAACCGCGACCCCGGTACGCGCATCTTCACCGGCACCCGCTCGGACCGGCCGCAGCTCCGGCCGCAGCCTGTGCCCTCCGTCTCCGCGGCCCCGCGGCCCGCGCCCCCACGAGATCGGTAGAGCA
>JAVEYH010000068.1:0-17916 GCA_034003585.1 Kiritimatiellia bacterium | reverse complement strand
TTCATCAGGGAAAAGCTCGCGGACAGTTTCGGCATCGACGAGGTTGCCGGCGCGGCGGGGGTTTCGCGCAGCACGCTCGACCGTCTCTTCCACCAGCATCTGAACCGCTCGGTCCACGAGGAGGTCCAGCGCACGCGCATCGCGGCCGTCAAGCGCCTGCTGTTGCACACCGCCCTTCCCGTCCGGGAGATCGCCCGCCTGACCGGTTTCTGTCACGCACAGTATCTCAACAACCTCTTCCGCCGGACGGAGGCTTCCACCCCGCGCGCTTTCCGCAAGCGGCATGCCGGGACTTCATTTCAGGGGATCGCCTAGCGAGGTCGGCCACGGACCGGGAACCGGGTACGCCTCGTCTTCGCCGGGCCAGGGCGGCATGGTGACGGCGACGATGGCAAGCCTGGTTTCGGGTCCGGCCCGGAATTGGAAGTGGGTTCCGAGAGGAAGGGTCAGGCACATCCCCGGTTGGAGGTCGGTCGTGTCCTCCCGCCCGCCCTGCTTGCGCCACATCTGTCCTGTGCCGGACAGGATGTACCAGAGCTCTTCCACCGTCCGGTGGGCGACGGCTCCCGAGACTTGGCCTGGCGCCAACGCAAAGTGCGCCATGCTTCCGCCCCGCAAAGACAGAAGGACACGAACGTCGGAACCGTCCGGCGCGACGGTGGTGCGGGCTTGCGGCCATGGCAGGGTTGCGAAGGTGTTTGTCATGATAATGGTTCTCTCCTGAACCATACGGCTCTGCGGTTGCGCGGAGCGGCGTATGGTGACGCGCGATGTTCATCCTCCCCATTCATCCGCTGACGGTTATCTGGATGCGGGCCAAGGAATCGCTCGCGACGCACGAATGAGTTGGTCTTTCGCATTGCTTTGCCCGGTCAACGCCTCGCAGAACCGATACGCCCGGCCGACGTGCTCGATGGCGGCGCGATAGACATCCCGTTTCTCGTGTCCAAATACCATGCCAATTGCCTTTCAACCCCGATACCGACCCCGATTCATCAGCCTCATCGCTTGTCTCTCTTCGTGCCAACGTCAGCAGCCACCAACCGCCGAGAGCCGAAGGCGAACGGCGGTTGGGTGGGCTGCCGTGTTGGAAATAGTCTCTCTCTTTTCGTCCGTTTTGTCGAGGGGGCGGTGACTTCTCTGCTTGCCCTCGTGTCGCACGGTCAGTCTTTACGCCATCCAAGTCGAGGGTGGCGGCTTTCATCCAAATCGCTATCGATGTCCTGACTTTTGGCATGTGCGGAAGAGGGAGTCACCCTGACAAATCGGGTCAAGCGCCTATTCTTTTGACTGGCAAGAAATCGGCTTTCAAGGTTTGGCTAGGAGGCAGGCTTTATGCGAACGATGAAGTGGTCTTTCTGCTGAATCGCGGCTTGAAAGGTGCCTGCGAATCTGCACAAAGCCTACAATTGGAATACGGCATGAACACTCGCGCAACCGTATTTGACGGTTGGGATCAGGTTCGGGAGGCGACCCTAATCGGGCGCTAAACGGGCTCGCACGGAGGCATCCATATCTATTCTCCGGGGTCTGTGTGGTGCGACACCCAGCGGATCGCCTTGGGAAACTCTTGATATGGCCGTCTGTTTATGAAAAGCTTTCCGCATGAGGCGGGTTTTGGCAATTTACAGACTTCGCCAGACGAAACCCTTTCGTTGGCCGACGCGTACCGACGCACGGGTGCCTAACCTTCTTTCATCCGCACGCGGAAGCCGGAACGGGGTCTCATTCTCATGACAAGAGCAGAAAAAACGGTTCTGAAAGCAAAAACCAAAGTGCTCAAGGCGCTGGCGCATCCGGCAAGGCTCTGGATCGTGGAGCAGTTGGAAGCCGGCGAGCGGTGCGTGTGCGAACTGGTGGATGGGCTCGGCCTCGATTATTCGACGGTGTCGAAACACCTGCTGGTGCTGAAGAACGCCGGTGTCGTGACAGACGATAAGCGCGGCAAACAGGTGTTCTACTCGCTGAAGGTGACGTGCGTTTTGAACTTCATGAACTGTATCGAGGCTGTGCTAACTCCGGAAGCGGGGTAAACGAGGTCGCAATCCGGCATCGGTCCCCGTGGTTTATGGCGCGTGATCCTCCTGGATCGTGAAGCCTCGCTACCCGAGTTTCGTCAACATCGATTTCTCCGATTCCGATAGCGACCCCGATTCCGAACATTTTCCCGAACTCCTCCTTCCTCCTTGCTCCCTCCTCCGCAATCCTTGCGTTGACGCTCCGTGCCTTCCCTCTCTATACTGGCTTCTGTCAGCTTGCCAGCCTCATTCACCGTTGAGCCGGTTTCCACGCCGCGCCGCGCCGCGTGGTTTTGCAGGTTCACAACAATTGGGGGTCACCATGATGGAAGATGCCGAAATTATCCCGCCGCCGCTGGGGAACCGCCGACCCGCGCCGCCGCGCAGGCCGCCGCCGTCCCGGCCGCGAAGGGCCGCGTTCCCGTCCCTTTCGCTGGCACCGCTGTTTGTGGTTCTGGCGCTGGTTCTCGGGCCGCTCTGGGTCTGGTTCTGGTGGCGCATCGAGCCGGGCAACGGCGAGATGGCGGTGCTGTTCCGGAAAACCGGCAGGAATCTGCCCGTGGACCGGGTCATTGCGGATGAGCCGGGGTATAAGGGGGTTCAGCTCGACGTGCTGCCCGAGGGCCGTTTCTTCCGCAATCCCTACACGTGGGGCTGGCAGATCGTCAGGGTCACCGATATCCCGGCCGGGAAATTCGGGGTGCTGGCGCGCAAGTACGGCAAGGATCTGCCGGGCGGGGAGATCCTGGCGCCGGACGAGGCGCACAAGGGCATCGTGCGTGAAGTGCTCGGCACCGGCAAGCACCGGATCAACCCTTACGCTTACGAGATCCGGCTGTTCGACGACATCAAGATCGCGCCGGGGCACGTCGGGGTGGTCACGGCGCTGTGCGGCCGGGACATCCTGAGCGGCCCGGGCGGGGCGGACGCGTCGCGCGACAAGGGGTTTCTGGCCGCGCCGGGGTGCAAGGGCGTGCAGTCCGAGGTGCTGAAAGAGGGCACCCACCGCCTCAACCCCTTCCTGTTCGCGGTGTCGATCGTCAACATCCAGAGCCAGCGTTTCGAGTTCAGCGGGGAGGAGGCCATCATGTTCCTCACGCTCGACGGCTTTCCGGTGACGGTCGAGGGCACGCTGGAGTTCAATCTCAACATCGACAAGGTCGCGCTGCTGACGCATGAGGTGGGCGACATGGACGACATCCGCCAGAAACTGATCCTGCCGAGCGCGCGGGGGTTCTTCCGGATCGAGGGCAGCAAGAAAACCGCCACGGAGTTCATCGTGGGCGAGTCGCGGCAGGCCTTTCAGGACAGCCTGGAGAAGTATCTGCGCGGCGTCTGCGCCAACTGGGGCATTTCGCTGAACTCGGTGCTGATCCGCGACATCCTCGCGCCGCAGCAGATCGCCGGCATCATCCGGGACCGGGAGCTGGCGAACCAGGAGTCGCTGAAATTCGGGCAGCAGATCGTGCAGGCCCGGTCCCAGGCGGACCTGGAGCGCGAGAAGGCGCTGGCCATCCAGAACAGCGCCAAGGTCACGGCCGAGACCGAACGCATCCGCCAGACCATCGCGGCCGAGCAGGCGCGGATCGAGCAGACCCTCGCGGCCCGCACCGAGCTGTCCGTGGCCGAGATCCGGCTCGAGGCCGCGCGCGCGGACGCCGCGGCGCTGCTTCAGCTCGCCGAGGCCGAACGCCGCGTGATCGGGGCGCAGAACCAGTCCGCCGCCGATGTGCTCAAGCAGCAGGTCGCGGTCTACCGGGATGAGGCCGATTACGTGCGCGCCAAACTGTACGAGAAAACCGCGCCGAATATCCGGGATGTGCTGACCTCGGATCAGGGCAGCGGTTTGTTCGGCCTGCCGGTGGGGGCGAAAGGCGGGCACGCGGCACCCGCGGCCCGGCCCGCGGCGGCGGCGGCCGGAACGCCGAAACCCGCGAAAGGGGACGCGCCATGAAAAAAATCACTCTCGCACTCTTTCCCTTGCTGGCCCTCGCCCTGGTCGCGGCCGCGTGGCTGTGGCTCTTCTGCCGCATCCCGGTGCCCGCGGGCCACATGGCGATCGTCACCAAAAAGACGGGCCGCCCGTTGCCGCCCGGCCAGATTCTCGCTGGCCCCGGCGAGAAGGGCGTGCAGCGCGACCCGCTGCCCGAAGGCCGCCACTTCCGCGATCCGGTCACCCATGCGTGGCGCATCGTGCCGCTGGTCTCCATCCCGGTCGGCAAGGTCGGGGTGGTGACCGCGAAGGTCGGGCGGGAGCTGCCCCCCGGCGAGATTCTGGCTGCGGACAAGGAGGGCAAGGGCGTGTGGAAAGACGTGCTCGGCCCGGGAACCTACCGTCTGAACCCGGAGGGATACGAGATCACCCAGTTGGACGCGATCAGCATCCCGATCGGGTATGTGGGGATCGTCACGTCGCAGACCGGAGAACCGGTAAAGCCCGGCGAGTTCGCGGGGCCCGGGCAGCAGGGCGTCATGAAGGACGTGCTCCCTCCGGGGCTCTACTACGTCAACCCGCGCGCCCATCAGGTGGATGTGCTGGAGATCGGCATGAACCAGGTCTCCATCAACGGCCGCTCCGGCAGCGTGGTGCTGACCAAGAGCCAGATCTCCAACGCCAGCAGCGCGCTGGACGAACTGCAGGCCACCACCATCCAGAAGCAGCAGCAGAAGCGCGCCGACTACATCGGGCGGAACAGCAACCTGCTGGCCCAGAACGAGGTCGCCGCCGCGCTGGGCAAGGGCAAGGAGGTGCTGGGCAAAGCGTTGTCGCGCAAGGCGCCGGCCGCGTCATCGGGACTTTCGAAAGCGTACGGGATGGCGGGCGCGGACAAAAGGCGGGTACTGGAAGCGGAAGAGCGGTTTGCGGAGTCCGCCGCGCCCGCGGCGGTGCGGCAGACCGCGGTGCCGGAGTCTGTGGCGTTCGGCATCAACCGTTTCGTGGAGTTTCCCTCGCGGGACGGCTTCCAGGTGCTGCTCGACATGACGGTCGAGTTCGAGCTGCTGCCCGAGAACATCTCGCGCATCTACATGCTTTACGGGGACCTGCCCGCCGTGGTCGAGAAGATCATCCTGCCGCAGGTGCTTTCCCTCTCGCGCATCAAGGGGTCGAGTTACAAGGCGCGCGATTTCATCGACGGCGAGGGCCGCCAGCTTTTCCAGAAAGAGCTGACCGCCGAGCTCACGCGCGTGATGATCGATAAGCACATCGTCATCCACAACGCGATCATCCGGCATGCGGAGGTGCCCAATGAGATCCTGACGCCGATCCAGGATTCGAGCCTCGCGAAAGAGCAGGACCTGACCAACAAGGCGCGCCAGGACACGGCCCGTAAACAGGCGGAGCTCAACACCGAGACCGCGATGATCGAGCAGCTCAGAAAGCAGGTCGAGCAGGAAACCGAGAAACTCGTGGCCACGACCGTGGCGCAGACCCGCAACGAGGTCGCGAACATCCAGGCCGGCACCGCGCTCGCGGTCGCCGCCACCAACCTGCTGAAGGCCGCGGTGCAGGCGCAGATCACGCAGGTGCAGGGCGAGGCCAAGGTCCGGGCCGAGTACCTGACGGCCAACGAGAAGGCGCTGGGCGAGCAGTTGCGCGCGGGGGTTTTCAAGGATCCCGCCACGCTGGCCGACCTCACCTTCGTGGACACGCTCAATCCCGGTGCGGGCATCCGGATCCTCCACGCCGGGGAGGGCACGCTTTGGACCGATCTGAAGGCCCTCACCCCCGCGCTGCCGGTCAAGTAGGGGTCGTATGCGGTTGCTGTTGCACAATATCCAGTACGGGACCGGCCGGTTGCGGCGGTTCGCGTGGCTGGAGACGCTGCTGCGGACCACCTCGCACTTCCCGAACATCACGCGGTTCGTGCGCCACATGGACCCGGACATCGTGGGGCTGGTGGAGGTGGACGCCGGATCCTACCGCGCGCGGCACCGGAACCAGGCCGAGGCCCTGGCCGAAGACCTTTCCCTCTACCACTGCTGCCGGGTGAAGTATCCGGACGAGGGCATGGGGCGGCGCCTGCCGGTGCTCAACAAGCAGGCCAACGCCGTGCTGGCGCGCGAGCCGATCCTGCGCACCCGGTTCCACGATTTCGAAACCGGCTTCAAAAGCCTGGCCATCGAGGTCGAGCTGGAGAGCGTCACCCTCTTCCTCGTGCACCTGGCCCTGGGCATGCGCGCGCGGCAGCGCCAGCTCAGCGACCTGCACGACCTGATCGCGGGGTGCGGCAAGCCCCGGCTGGTGGCCGGCGACTTCAACACCCTCTCCGGCGTCTGGGAGATGCGCATGTTCCTCCGGGCCACCGGGCTCCGGAGCGCGAACACGCGCCACGCGCCGACCTTCCCGAGCTGGGCGCCCTGCCGGGAACTCGATTTCATCTGCTATGACCCTTCCATCACCCCCGTGCGCTTCAAGATCCCCCGGGTGCGCCTTTCGGACCATCTGCCGCTCATGTTCGATTTCGAGACCGGGGCGCCGCGGAACCGGGGCCCGGACGACGAAAGTCACTGAGCGCGGATCGGGCTTCCCCTCCCGCACCGGGATTTGCTTTAATACCTTTTTTTCACGGAGACCCCCACATGTCCCTTTCGAACTGGTGTGTTCTGCTCGGCCTCTTCTGCCTGTCGCTCGGCGCGACGGTCGCGCTCTGTCCCGGACCGGCCGCGCGGGCCTTCCGGGCCTTTCCGCGCAACCGCGCGGCCGCGATCGTGCTGAGCACCCTCGCGTGGATCTGGGCCGGGACCGCGCTCTGGACCATGGGGCTCGACCTGCTCATGCCGTTCAAGCGCTACATCCCCTTTGCGGTGCTGGCCTGCATCCCCCTCACCTGGTTCTGGCTCGACAACCTGCTGCCGTGCCGCGCGCTGGGGGGATTGCTGACGCTCTTCCCCTACGAGCTGCTGCACGCGGCGCGCACCCACCCCTCGCCCTGGAGGCTGGCGGTGGTGGCCGTGGCCTACCTGTGCATCATCAAGGGCATGGTGCTGCTGCTCTACCCGTGGAAACTCCGCCAGGCCATCGACTGGTTCACCGGACGCCCGCGCCTGTTCCGCGCCGCCGGTTTTCTGCAGGCGCTGCTGGGGCTCCTGCTGGCCGCGCTGGGGGCCTCGGTTCTGCGGACATAAAAATCAGGAAGTTGCCCGTTGACACCGGGCGCGGGATGGGATAATCTTAAAAACCAATTTTCGCGAAGAAGGAAAAGACAGGTTCAACATGACGAAGACGACAAAACCGAAAGATCCGGGTACGAACCGCAGTTGGCACCTGGTGGACGCCACGGGCAAACCGCTCGGGCGTTTGGCCGTGAAGATCGCCAACACCCTGCGCGGCAAGAATCGTCCGACCTTTGATCCCAGTGTGGACATGGGCGATTTCGTGATTGTGGTCAATGCGGAAAAAGTCCTGCTGACCGGTCGGAAAGAAGAGCAGAAGGAATACCAGCGGTATTCGGGTTGGCGTGGGGGGCTGAAGCGTTTCACGGCGAAGACCATGCTGGAAAAACACCCGGACCGCGTGATCAAAGAGGCGGTGTGGGGCATGCTGCCGAAGAACACGATCAGCCGGAAGATGATGACCCGCGTCAAGGTGTACCGCGGCGCGGAGCACCCGCATGAGGCGCAGATGCCGGTTGCGGCGACGTTCTGATCAGGCGGGCAGAGTCAGGATCCCGGCCCAGGCCGGACAAGAGAAGAAGGTTGCAGATGGCGAAAGAAATTGCAGCGGGAACAGGCCGCCGGAAAACCGCGATCGCGCGCGTGCGTCTGGTTCCGGGCGACGGCAAATGGTTCGTGAATGACGTGGCGATCGATCAGTACATTCCCAGCGAGGCCCTGCGCCAGTATCTGAGTCAGCCGCTGGCGCTGACCGGGATGCAGGGGAAATATGACGTGCTCGTCTCGGCCAAGGGCGGCGGCATCAGCGGCCAGTCCGGCGCGATCCGTCACGGTCTCTCCCGCGCGCTGGTGGCGTCGGACGCCACGTTGCGCGAGGTGCTCAAGAAAGCGGGCTGCCTGACACGCGACGCCCGCATGAAGGAACGTAAAAAGCCGGGTCAGCCCGGTGCCCGCAAGCGCTTCCAGTTCTCGAAGCGTTAGTCTTGTTTTCGTCACATCCTCTTGAATGTGCGGGCGTCTCTCGCAGGCGTCCGCATTTTGTTTTCTACTACAGGTTTATCCCTATGCCACTCGGATTCATTAAAAAAATAGCAGGCAAATTGCTCGGCCAGCAACCGCAGGCCCCCAAAAAACATCAGGACAAGGCCGGCCGGGGCGCGAAAAATCCCAAGCGGGAAGCGCCGCGCGACGGACGGCGGGGCCGTCCGGAAGGCGGCCGCGCCAAACCCCAGGCACCCAAAGAGGGCCCCGCCGGGCGGCAGGCCCGCGGCGCTCCGGGCCGCCAGGGTCAGGGCGCGCGCGGAGCGGATGCCGGCCGGGGAAAACCGCGCCGGGAGTCGGCCGGACGCGGTTCCGAAACGCGGCCGCGCCGCGAGCCGGGGACGCCTCCGGTGGCGGCGGCCGCGCGTTCCGTGGCCCGTCCGCCCTCCAAAGAGCCGCGCCGCGGCCGCGGCGGCGAGCGTCCGGTATCGGATCCGCACGCGCGGCGTCCCGGCGGCGCGGTGGGGGAGGCCGAACGGGCGGCGCGCCTCGCCGAACACGCCGCGTGGTCGCCGGAGAGCTTTTCGGTGGCGCCGGCCGAGGGCAAGAAGCGGTTCCAGGATTTCGATCTGCCCGGCGAGATTCTGCACGCGGTCGCGGATCTGGGCTTCCAGTACTGCACGCCGATCCAGGCGCTGAGCCTGGAACACGCGCTGGCCGGCAAGAATGTGGCGGGCAAGGCCCAGACCGGCACCGGCAAGACCGCGGCTTTTCTGGTCGCGATCCTGACCCGCTATCTCCGGTCTCCCGAGTCGCGGCAGCAGCAGGGCGGCGCCCCCCGCGCCCTGGTGATCGCGCCGACCCGCGAGCTGGTGATCCAGATCTGCAAAGACGCCGCGGCGCTGGGCAAGTATTGCGGGCTCCGCTCGCTGGCGGTCTACGGCGGCATGGATTACGACCGGCAGAAACGCGAGGTCTCGGACGCGCCGGTGGACCTGCTGGTCGCCACTCCCGGCCGTTTGCTCGATTTCGTGCGCTCGCGGGTGGTCGATCTGTCGAAGGTGGACACCCTCGTGATCGATGAGGCCGACCGCATGCTCGACATGGGCTTCATCCCCGACGTGCGATCGATCATCGCGCGGCTGCCGCCCAAGAACCGGCGCGGCACCATGCTCTACAGCGCCACGCTCACGGAGGATGTGATGCGCCTCGCGCTCCAGTGGATGGAGGCGCCGGTCAAGGTGGAGGTGGAGTCCGAGCACGTCACCACCGCCACGGTCAAGCAGGTGGTGTATGTGGTGACGGCCAACGAGAAGTTCACTGTGCTCTACAACCACATCCAGCAGTATCCCGACTCCCGCATGCTGATTTTCTGCAACCGCCGCAGCACGACCGAGGACGTGGCGGACAGCCTCACCCGCCGCGGCATCCGCTGCGAGATGCTCAGCGGGGACGTCAACCAGAACCGTCGCCTGCGCGTGCTGGAGGATTTCCGCGAGGGCCGGGTGCGGATCGTGGTGGCCACGGATGTCGCGGGGCGCGGCCTGCATGTGGACGATATCGGATTCGTTGTCAACTTCGACTTCCCTTACGAGCCGGAGGATTATGTGCACCGCATCGGCCGGACCGGCCGCGCGGGGGCCAGCGGCGTGGCCATCTCGTTCGCCGACGAGGATGAGTCGTTCATTATCCCCGAGATCGAAAAATACATCGGCGAGGAGCTGAAGTGCACCGTCTTGGCGACCGATGACCCGCTGCTGGCCAAGCTTCCGCCTAAACCGACGGGCCGGCCGCCGCACGCGCCGCCACCGGAGCCTGCCAACCCGCGCCCGGCCGCGCCGCAACGCGAACGCGCGCCGGAGGGAGGCGCGGCAGTGCGCGGGGATGCGCAGCCGCGCCGTTCGGAACCGCCGCACGCCGGGGCCCGCGCCGATGCGGCGCAACCCGGAGAGCCGGCCGCGACCAAGCCTGAACCCGAGACCGAGCCCCGGAAGCCGGAGAGGCCGCCGGCCGCGGCCGCGCCCCGCAAGCCGGAACCGCCGCCGCCCCCGCGGCGCGCGGAACCGCCTGCGGCGCGTCCGGCTGTGACCGCTGCGCCGCACCCGGCGGCGGCGCAGCGGCGCCCCCGTTTTTCGGAAGAGTGGGTACCGGGACAACAATCGAAATGATCGGGTGCGGGTTTTTCGCCCGCGGGCAAAGGAGGTATCGGATGCGGAACGGGTTGATATGGATGGCAACGGTGCTGATGGCGGCGGGCCTCGCGCGCGCCGAGACGGTCAGTCTGGTTCAGATCACGGACATGCGCGGCCAGACCGGTTTTGAGATCCTGAACCGCGAGGAGTACGCCGCGCTCCAGAAGGAGATCAAAGAGGAAACGGCGGCGTATGCGGTTGCGGCGGCCGAGAGCAGGAAGCAGTGGGAGGCCGACAAGGAGAACAAACTCCCCTTCCCGGGAAGCAAGATCAAGCCGCGCACCGCCAGAAAGATGGGGGCGGATTTTCAGAGCCGCGAAAAGGCCGAGGCCAAAAAGTCGCGCCTGGAGGAGCGGGCCAGCGAGAAGCAGTTGGAAGAGATGGACAAAGAGTCCAAGCAGAAAAAGCTGATGAAGGATGAGGATCTCGCCAAGGAGGCCAACCGCGTGAAGACTTTCGAGGACGCGCTCGCCATGATCAGCAAGCGCATGGCCGAGAAACTCGGACGTCCGGTGCCCGCTTTCGGCATGACGTTCGGCGAGCCGGCCAAGGATGACGCGAAGAAGGACGAGAAGAAAGAGGAGAAGAAGCCCGCGGGCGGCCACTGAGGCCGCCGGTTGCGGGAGGCGGAGAGCGAGGACGCCCGAGTATGCGTGCGACGATAGCCCAATGGTCCCTGACCCGTCCGGCGCCCAAGGTCGAGCGGTTCCTCGCGCGTCCGGCCTTCTCCCCGGAGGCGGAGGCCGCGGCCGCCGCAGTGCTGGCGGAGGTGCGCGCGCGCGGCGACCGGGCCGTGCTGGCCGCGGCCAAACGCTTTGACGGCGCCGCGCTCCGGATTTCCGAGATGCGCGTGACGGGCGCGGAACTCCAGGCCGCAACCCGCGAGGTGCCCGCGCGGGTCCGGCGCGCGGTGAACGACGCCCATGCGCGGGTCCGGCGGTATGCCGAGGCGGGTCTGCGCGAGGCGTGGCACATGCCGTTGCCGCGCGGCGGCTTCACGGGCGAGTTTTTTTCGCCCATGGACCGCGTCGGCGTCTATGTGCCGGGCGGCACCGCGCCGCTCGCCTCCACGGCGGTGATGACCGTCACGCTGGCCCGCGCGGCCGGCGTGCGGGAGATCGTGGCCTGCACGCCGTGCGGCCGTGACAAACGGGTCAACCCTGTGCTGCTCCACGCCCTCCGGGTCGCGGGCGCCACCGAGGTCTACCGGGTGGGCGGGATCCAGTCGATCGGCCTGATGGCTTTCGGCACCGCCACGGTCCGGCCGGTGCAGAAGATCGTCGGCCCCGGCAACGCGTATGTGACCGCGGCGAAACGGCAGGTGTACGGCATCGTGGCCCTCGACCAGGTGGCGGGACCGAGTGAAATCGCGATCCTCGCGGATGACTCCGCCGCGCCCGAATGGGTCGCCGCGGATCTGCTGTCCCAGGCCGAGCACGGCAGCGGGCACGAGAAGGCGCTGCTGGTGACCGATTCGCCCGCCTTGGCGCGGGCGGCGCGCGACGCGCTCACGGCGCAGATGCGGCACCTCTCCCGCGCCGCCTGTGTCGAGCGCGTGCTCGCCTGCGGCGGGATCCTGATGGTGGTGGTGCCGGATCTGGATCAGGGCATGGAACTGGTGAACCGCTTCGCGCCGGAGCATTTCGAGATCATGACGCGCGACGCGAGGCTGCGGCTGAACCAGGTGCGTGCGTCCGGCGCGGTTTTCGTCGGGCCCTGGACTCCGGAGGCGGCCGGCGATTTCGTGGCCGGCCCGAGCCACGTGCTGCCCACGGGCGGCGCGGCGCGCATGTTCAACGGGCTCACGGCGGAGGATTTCCGGCGGCGGCACAGCTTTGTCGAGTTCACGCGGGAGGACCTGACCGAGACGCGCCGCACGATCGAGACGTTTGCGGAGGTCGAGGGCTTGGACGCGCACGGGCGGTCCGCCCAAATCCGTTTCGGGGAACGGCGCTGAACGCCGCGCGGAAGGATGGCCTGGGGGGGCGGATGACACGACGGCTGACGATGTGGATGGTGATGGCCGCCCTGACGGCCGGGGCCGCGCCGGTGGCGGTGATCCACGGTCACCAATCCGTCAGCGAGGGGGAGCGCCGGTTCGCGGCATCCCTCGCGCGGCATGTGGAGCGCTGGTACCGTGAGGCCGGCGTGGAGGCGGAACTGGCCGATGACCGGGATCTGCCCCGTTTCCTCGCGACCGCCCGCGTCGCGGTGCTGGTCTATCTGGCGCAGCCGGATGCCGCGCAGCTCGCAGCGCTGAAGGCTTTTGCGGGGCGCGGCGGCAACATGATCGTCTGTTACTCCTCCTCGGCGGAACTCGCGGCCCTCCTGGGTATGGAGACCGTGGGGTATCAGAAGGGTTCGACCGACGGCCGCTGGTCCTCGATGCGCTTTTCCGCGCAGCGGCCGCCCGGCGCGCCGGAACGGATCCTCCAGACCTCCAAAAATCTTTTCCGGGTCCGGCCTGTGGCCGGCCGTTCGCAGGTGCTGGCGTGGTGGCACGACCGCCAGGGCCGGCAGACCGAGGAGGCCGCCTGGCTGATGTCACCGAACGGATACTGGATGACCCATGTGCTGCTGGCCGACGGCGACGCGGACGCCAAGGGGCGTCTGCTTCTGGCCCTGGCGGCCGCGCGGGAGCCGTCGCTCTGGCGGCCCGCCGCCGCGCGCGTGCTGGAGCGGGCGCGGGGAATCGGCGGGGCGGGGGGTGCCGAAGGCCTGCGGGTGAACGCCGAGCGGCTTCCGGACCCGGCCCGCCGCGCGCGGGCCCTGTCCGCGGCCCGGGGCGCGCTTCGCAGCGAGGGGGAGGCCGCGCGCGCGCTGGCCGCGGGCAAAGGGTATGAGGCGTGGCTGGCGGCGCAGGAGCTGCGGGCCCGGATGTACGAGGCGTACGGCGCGGCGCAGCCTGTGCGTAAAGGCGAGATCCGCGGCGTGTGGGAACACTCCGGGATGGGGCTCTATCCCGGGGATTGGAACCGGACCTGCCGTCTGCTCAAAAATGCGGGGATTTCCGATCTCTTCGTGAATGTGGCGGGCGCGGGGTTCGCGCATTACGCCAGCGGGGTGCTGCCGCGCTCGCGCGTGTTCGATGAGCAGGGTGACCAGTTGGCCGCATGTCTGGCCGCAGCCAAACCGCTGGGGCTGCGGGTCCATGCCTGGCTGCTCTGTTTCTCGACCGAGGGGGCCACGGAGGATCGGATCGGGATTTTCGGCAAACGGGGCTGGTTGTTGACCCATTCCGACGGTTCACCGCGCCCCTGGCTCGATCCGGCCGTGCCCGAGGTGCGCGAATACCTGCTCCGGGCCGTGCGGGAGATGGCCACGGCATACAAAACCGACGGCGTGCATCTGGATTTCGTGCGCTATCCGGACTACGCGTCGAGTTTGGGGCCGACCGTCCGGACCCGTTTTGAGAAGGCCACGGGACGGAGCGCCGCGGACTGGCCCGAGGATGTGAAGAGCGGCGCGTTGCGCGCGTCCTTCATCCGGTGGCGCGCGGATCGGGTCACGGATCTGGTGCAGGCGTCGCGGCGGACGCTCCGGCGCGACGCGCCGGGCAAGCTCCTGACCGCGGCGGTCTTCGGCAAGTACCCCTCCTGCCTCGACGCGGTGGGCCAGGATTGGGAGTCGTGGGTCAATATCGGGCTGACGGATTATGTCATGCCGATGAACTACACCGAGGATCTCTCCCGTTTCAACGAGTGGCTGTCGCACCAGTCGCGCCTGCGCAAACAGGCGATGCGCGTGCTGCCCGGCATCGGCGTCACCGCGGCGGAGAGCCGGCTCGACGCCGCGCAGGTGGTCGATCAGATCCGGGCGGTGCGCCGCGCCGGGTTTCCGGGGTATCTGTTTTTCGATCTCGACACCACGCTGCACCAGGAGATCCTGCCGGTGCTGCGGCTGGGCGTGACCGCACCGTAAAGGAACGTGACAAGGGAGGGAGGAGCGATGAGAAAGATCAGCACCGAAACGGCTCCGGCGGCGATCGGGCCCTATGCGCAGGCGGTGGAAGCCAACGGGTTCCTGTTCTGTTCGGGGCAACTGGCGATCAATCCCGCCTCGGGCGCGATCGAGATGGCCGGGGCCGCGGAACAGACCATGCGGGTGCTGCTAAACCTGAGGGCCGTCTTGGAGGCCGCGGGATCGGGACTCGGCAAGGTGGTCAAGACCACGGTGTTCCTGACCGACATGGGGGACTTTCCGGCCGTGAACAAGGTCTATGGCGAGATGTTCGGCAGCCACACCCCGGCACGCTCCACGGTACAGGTGACGCGCCTGCCGAAATGCGCCAAGGTCGAGATCGAGGCCATCGCGGTCACATGAGCCTGTGAGCACGGAGCCAGTCGCGCACCGGCTCCTCCGGCAGCCCCATCACGTTCGTGTACGAGCCGCTGGTCCCGGCGATGAGCAGATCGCCGTTCTCGTCGATGTCATAGGCTCCCGCGCGGTCAAGCGGCCGTGTCCGGCGCAGGTAGTCGGCGATCACCGCGGAGGTCAGCCGCCGGAAACGCACGGAAGAGGCCTCGACGCGCAGTTCTGGCTCCTGGCCGGGAAGGCCGAGCGCCACACCGGTGTAAACGATCTGTGTGCGGCCGGAAAAGGAGCGCAAGAACGAGGCGGCCTCGTCGAGGTCGGCCGGCTTGCCGATGAGGCACCCTTCGAACCAGACCAGCGTGTCCGCGGTGATGAGGGCGGCGCCGGGGTGGCGCAGCCGGCAGACGCGGTATTTCTCCATCGCGTTGAAGGTCACCGTGCGGATCGGATCCGCGGCATCGTGGATCTCTTTGGTGTCGGCGGCCGAAACCGTGAAGGCACACCCGATGCGCCGCAAAATTTTCTGGCGGCGCGGTGAGGCGGAACCGAGGATGAGGGGAATCAACATGGCGGATAGATTACCCGATAAGCCCCAGCCAAACCAATAGATATCGGGTTGAAAATGTCGCCTGACAGGCGACACGTTTCGCCGCCGCATGCGCTACTCTGTGTCATCTCCTAAAACGGGGGACAGACCACTCATCAACGAGAAAGGGGACGGAGTATGCGTCGCGCGAGAATCAAGGGGCCACACAACACCGGATGTTACCACATCACAAGCCGGATCGTGGACCGGGCGTTCAGGATGGACGCGGGCGAGCGCGAGCGCTTCCGTGACATCCTGCGCCGGGCCGCGGCCTTCTCGGGGGTCAGCGTGTTCACCTACGCGATCCTTTCCAACCATTTTCACCTGCTCGTCGAGGTGCCGGAACAGCCCGCCCTGGACGACGCCGAGCTGCTCCGCCGGGTGGCGGCGCTCTATGGCGCGGCGGAGGCGGAGAATCTCCGGGAACGCTGGGATGCCTGGGCACAGGACGGGGTTGGCGCGTTGGCGGAACGTGAGCGGGAGCGTCTGCGGGGACGCATGGGCGACATCAGCCCCTTCATGAAACTGCTCAAGCAGCGCTATACGCAGTCCTACAACCGGCGGCACAGGCGGACCGGAACGCTTTGGGAGGGGCGCTACGCCAGCGTCCTGGTAGAGGGCCGGGGCCGCGCGCTCGCGGCGGTCGCGGCCTACGTCGACCTCAACCCGGTCCGTGCGGGGATGGTTTCCGACCCCTCGGAATACCGTTGGAGCGGCTACGGCGAAGCGTACGGCGGTTCGGTCGCCGCGCAACAAGGCCTGATCGCCGTCCACGCCGCGTACCTGACGCCCGGGAGACTGGACTGGTCCGCGGCCGGCGCGGCCCATCGCGCGCTGCTTTGCGCGCGTGGCGCGGACGGCCGAGGCGGATTCTCGTCCGCGGAAGCGCAGGCGGTGATCAACCGCGGCGGGCGCATGCCGCTGGCGGATTGGCTGCGCTGTCGCGTGCGCTACTTCCGCGACGGGGTCGCATTCGGGAGTGCCGCTTTTGTGGAGGGCGTCTTCGAGCGCAACCGGGCACATTTCGGATCTCGGCGCAGGATCGGCGCGCGGAAAATCCGGTTCTGTCGCGAAGAGGGTTTCCGCGTGGCCCGCGACCTCCGGCGCGATCCGGTCAGCGTCCCTTCCCGCGCCTAGTCACGGGACCGCAGGTTCCCGCCGCTTGGCAGAGGTGCGAACGCGCAGCCGCGTCCGCATGCGGACGCTTTCGCTCATACGGCCGGAAACCGCCGCAACAGCCTCCTTGGCTTGCCGATCCATCCGCCGCAAACGCCATTCCGCCCTTGTTTCGTCCTCCACCAGTCAATAAGAACCGATTATACCAGCCATTCTTGTCAGAAGGGTCTGTCCCCAGAAGGGTTGGCGGCTGGTCATGCCGGACCTGTACGCCGTAGGGAACGGGCGATGTCGGGTACGGCGGCCAGCAGTTCACGGGTGTAAGGGTGTTGCGGCGTGTCGAGCACCTCGGATGCGGTGCCGCATTCGACGAACTCGCTGGCGCGCATGACCGCCACGCGGTCGCAGATGTTGCGCACCACGGCCAGATCGTGCGAGACCAGGATGATCGCCAGATTCAGCTCTTTCTGCAGCGCCCGCACCAGATTCAGGATGCGCGCCTGCACCGAGACGTCCAGCGCGCTGACCGGTTCGTCGGCGAGGATCAGGCGCGGTTCGAGCGCGAGGCAGCGCGCGAAGCTGACGCGCTGGCACTGGCCGCCGCTGATCTCGCGCGGGAAGGCATCCAGCACGGTCTCCGGCAACCCGACGCGGTCCAGCAGCTCGCGGATGCGTCCGGGGATGCGGGCCGCGGGCCGCATCGCGTGGACGCGCAGCACCTCTTCCA
Organism: Kiritimatiellia bacterium; assembly: GCA_034003585.1. Taxonomy (GTDB): domain Bacteria; phylum Verrucomicrobiota; class Kiritimatiellia; order RFP12; family UBA1067; genus JAPXSY01. The sequence goes on along the minus strand of JAVEYH010000068.1, from coordinate 867 downwards.
GCGTCTGCCGCACGGTCATGCGCGGATTGAGCGAGCCCGCCGCGTCCTGGAAAATCATCTGGACCGCACGCCGGTACCGCGCGAGCGCGGTAGGCGTGAGGTGGGCGAGGTCATGCCCCTCGAAACGGACCGTGCCCGCTTCGGGCGGCTGGATGCCGATCAGCGCGCGCGCGAGCGAGCTCTTGCCGCAGCCGCTCTCGCCGACCAGCCCCATCGATTCGCCGGTGTCGAGGGAGAAGGAAACGCCGCGTACCGCCGCGACGGGCGGACGGCCGGGCGTGCGGTAGATCACGTGGAGGTCACGCACGTCTAAGAGCATGGGGCCTCCTCCAGCCAGCAGCGGCGGGTGTGTGTCGAATCTCCGGTCTCCGGGGGCGCGTGCGCGGAACAGCTTTCGAGGGCCTCGGGGCAGCGCGGCGCGAAAGCACAGCCCGGCGGCCAGGCGTCAGGCGAAGGCACGCGGCCCGGGATGTCCCGCAACGGCGCGTCGCGGGGCGCGTCCAGCAGCGGCACCGCGGCGAGCAGCCCGCGGGTGTAAGGGTGGCGGGGCCGGTTCAGCACTTGCGCCACGGGTCCGCTCTCGATGATCTGGCCGGCGTACATGACATGGAGCCGCGACATGCGGCCGGCCACGATCCCGAGATTGTGGGTGATCAGCAGGACCGCCATGCCGCTGGCGTCGGCGAGCGTGTCGATCAGGTCGAGTACATGGCGCTGCGTGGTCACGTCCAGCGCGGTGGTCGGCTCGTCCGCCACCAGCAGTTTCGGCCGGGCCGCGAGCGCCATGGCCAGCATCACGCGCTGCTGCTGCCCGCCGCTGAGTTCGCAGGGATACGCGCGGGCCGCGCGGAGCGGATCGGCCAGGCC
>JAVEYH010000067.1:0-18652 GCA_034003585.1 Kiritimatiellia bacterium | reverse complement strand
GTTTCGCTGGCGGCGGGGGCGCTGACGCGCGGCGACCTCAATCTCGGCCGGCGGGACGGGTTTGCGGTGGTGACCCTCGGCTGGCTGTCGGCGGCCCTGTTCGGCGCGCTGCCGTATCTGTTCACGGGCGTGATCGCGCATCCGGTCCCGGCGCTGTTCGAGACGGTTTCGGGTTTCACCACCACCGGCGCGTCGGTGCTGGACAATCTTGAGAGCCTGCCGCGCGGGATCCTGTTCTGGCGCGCGCTGACGCACTGGCTCGGGGGCATGGGCGTGCTGGTGCTCTGCGTGGCGATCCTGCCTTTTCTCGGGGTGGGCGGCATGCAGCTTTACCGCGCCGAGATGCCCGGGCCGTTCAAGGACCGTCTGACCCCGCACATCGCCACCACCGCCAAACTGCTGTGGGCGGTGTATCTGCTGCTGACGGTCGCGCAGACGGTGCTGCTGAAGGGGGTCGGCGGCATGGGGTGGTTCGATTCCGTGTGCCACAGTTTCGCGACCGTCGCGACGGGTGGGTTCTCGACGCGCACCGCCAGCGTGGCGGCCTATGACAGCGCGGCGGTGGATACGATCATCACGGTCTTCATGTTTCTGGCCGGCATCAACTTTTCCCTGCACCATTTCGCGCTCATCGGCCGGCCGGGCCGCTATGTCCGCGATCCGGAATGCCGCGCCTATTTTCTGTTCCTGGTGGGGTGCTGCCTCTTCCTGACCGTCAACATCTGGGTCGCGGGGTATGGCGCGTTCACGCGCTGTCTGCGCGACGCGTTCTTTTCCGGAACCTCGATTCTGACCTCCACCGGATTCTGCACGGCCGACTTCGACCGTTGGCCGGGCGCGTCGCGCCTGCTGCTGGTGTTCATGATGCTCACGGGCGCCTGCGCCGGCTCCACGGGCGGGGGCATCAAGGTGGTCCGCGTGATGATCGTCTTCAAGAAGATCCTGCGCGAGACCCGGCTCTTCATGCGTCCGGCGGCGGCGATTCAGGTGAAGCTCGGTCCCAGACCGGTGGACTCGGACCTGGTGCTGCACGTGTCGGCGTTCGTGGTCATTTATTTCGTGATCTTCGCGCTGGGTTCGTTCCTGATGACCTTCTTCACGCCGGACCTTGAGACGGCCACAACCTCCGTGATCGCCTCGCTCAGCAATGTCGGTCCGGGGCTCAGTGCGGTCGGCCCAGTCCGCAACTACGCGGCGATCCCGCTGGCCGGGCAGGGGGTGCTGACCGTCTGCATGCTGCTTGGGCGCCTCGAACTCTACACCGTGCTGGTTCTGCTCTTCCCCAGTTGCTGGCGGCGGTAGCGTCGAGGTCCGATTGCCGGTAGGGACGGTTCCCCGAACCGTCCGCGGACGCCTCGGGGAGGCGTCCCGGAACGGTTACACCTTTTGCGAAAAAGCTCTAAAGGTCAGGCCTACGCCTCGCCGAGGCCCCAGTTTTCGATCACGTAGTCCAGATCCTTGTCGCCCCGTCCGCTGAGGTTCACCAGAATGCTGCCCCGGCCCATTTCGCGGGCGCGGGCCAGCGCGAACGCCACGGCATGCGAGCTTTCGATCGCCGGAATGATCCCCTCCATCCGGCACAGCTTGAAAAAGGCGTCGCGGCACTCCTCGTCGGAGCAGGTCACGTACCGCACGCGCCCGGTGTCTTTCAGGTTGCAGTGCTCCGGCCCCACGCCGGGATAGTCCAGGCCGCTCGCGCAGGAATAGACCGGGGCGGGCGAGCCGTCCTCGTTCTGCAGCAGATAGCATTTGAATCCGTGGATGATGCCCTCGCGGCCGTACGTCATCGTCGCCGCGTGGTCACCGGTCTTCGGGCCGCGCCCCAGCGGCTCAACCCCGTAGATCTCGCAGGGATCGTCCAGAAAACCGTGGAAAATCCCCATCGCGTTCGAGCCGCCGCCCACGCAGGCGCACACCGCGTCCGGCAGGTTGCCGGTCATCTCGCTGAACTGCTCGCGGGCCTCGATGCCGACCACCTTCTGGAAATCGCGCACCATCAGCGGGAAGGGGTGGGGGCCGACCACCGAACCGATGCAGTAGATGGAGTTTTCGTAATCGGCCAGATAGGCCTCGAACGCCGAGTCCACCGCCTCCTTGAGGGTTTTGAGGCCGTGGGAGACCGGCACGACCTTCGCGCCCAGCAGCTTCATGCGGCTGACATTCGGCGCCTGTTTGACAATGTCCACCTCGCCCATGTGGATCTCGCACTGCAGGCCGAAATAGGCCGCGGCCGTGGCCAGGGCCACGCCATGCTGGCCGGCGCCGGTCTCGGCGATGAGCTTCTTCTTGCCCAGGAAACGCGCCAGCAGCCCCTCGCCCATGCAGTGGTTGATCTTGTGCGCGCCGGTGTGGTTGAGGTCCTCGCGTTTGAGGTAAAGGTGCGCCCCGCCGTTCTGGAGCGACAGTTTGCGCGCGTGGTACACCGGTGTGGGGCGGCCCTGAAAATGCTTGCGGATCGAGCGCAGCTCCGCGATGAACGCCGCGTCGTTGGCGATGCGGTGATAGGCTTCGGTGATCTCCGCGAACGGCTTTTCGAGCTGCGGCGGCAGGAACTGGCCACCGTATTTTCCGAAAAAGCCCTTGGCGTCAGGCTGGTGGATGGACGAAGCGCGCGAAGGGTTCATCAGCGTCTCCCGGGTAAAGGCCCGGTGTCCGGGCCAATCGTTTCTGTTAAAAGAAACAAACATAACCAAAACCCGCGCACGGCGCAAGCGGAAACCGGGAGAGCCTTGCACTTCTCGTTATGGCATTTTCCCCGAAATCGCTATCGTTATCGGGATCGAAATCGATGAAATGCGCCGGGATTCGATAGCGACCCCGACGCCGAAGGGAACCACGAAACGATTTAGTAGCCGCGAAGGGATAGGTTCCCTGCGGCATACTGCGGCTGTCGGGCCTTCAGTGTCGGTGTCGACGCTCGACACTCGGCACGCGGCACTCAAACGGGAAGATCGGGAGGCGGGCTCGAAAGCTCCGCTTGAGCCAGTTGCCTTGAAGCCGCAGTCCGGGTTTGGTACCGTTACCGCCGATGCCTGACACGGTTCCCAGCGACACGTTCTGCCTTGCGCCGCTGCGCGGCGTCACGGTGCGGGCCTTCCGTACGCTGCACGCGCGCTGGTTCCCCCCGCCGGACCGCGCGGTCGCGCCGTTCATCCCGACCTTTGCGGGCGAGAAAATCAAGCCGCTGCTGCTCAAGGATATCGATCCCGCTCAAGGGCAGGCGGTGCCGGTGACGCCGCAGGTGATCGGCAAGGACCCGGCCCAGTTGCGCACGCTGCTGCGGGCGTTCCTGGACATGGGCTATGACGGCGCGGACCTCAACGCGGGCTGCCCGTATCCGTTCATCGTCAAGAAAGGGCGCGGCGCGGGGCTGATGCGGGACGCCGCGGCCTTCGCGCGCATGCTGGAGGCGGGCTGCGGGGAAATGCCGCAGGGGTTTTCGGTCAAAGTCCGGCTGGGCATCGACCGGCCGGAACTGCTGCTGGAACGGATGGAGGTGATCAACGCCTTTCCGTTGCGCGAAGTGACGATTCACGCGCGCACCGCGCGGCAGATGTATGCGGGCCGCGTGGACCTGGAGGCGTTTGACGCGGCGCGGCGCGCGTGCCGGCATCCGGTGGTTTACAATGGCGATCTGTGCACGCGCGCCGATTTCCTGCTGCTCAAGGCGCGGTTTCCGGAGGTCACGCGCTGGATGATCGGCCGCGGGGCCGCGGTCGACCCGTTTGTTTTCGGCCGCCTCGCCGCCGGGGCGCCGCCGCCCCGCGACGCGGCGCGGCTCAAGGGATTTCTCGATGAGTACTTGGAGGTCTGCCTGAAGGAGCTGCACGGGCCGGCGTCGGTGCTCGGGCGCATGAAAGAGCTGTGGGGGTATCTGCACCGGTCGCTCGCGGACGGCGGGCGCGTCTGGAAACGGGTGCGGGTCTGCCGCACGGTGGAGGAGTATCGCCGGGCGGTGGAGGAGACGTTCGGCCGGGCCTTTCCGGGGTTTGTTGAGGAGGCGGATCGGAACGGGTTCGGCCCGGCAAACGGGGAGGCGTGAGGGCAATCATGCGCGGTCACATCCGAATCCTGTGTGTGCCGGTCCTCGCGGCGCTGCTGCCTTGCGGCGGGTTTCTCCACGCCAAGAACGCGGTGACCGAGGCGTACGCGCTGAAACTCTGGACCGTGGAGGACCGGCTGCCCGGTTCGCCGGTGGTCGGCGTGTCGCAGGCGTCGGACGGGTATCTCTGGCTGGTGACCGGCGCGCAACTGATCCGGTTCAACGGGGTGCACTTTGCGGAGGTGCCGGTTCCGGAGGAGGTGCGGCGGCGGACCGGCGGGTTCGGCGGGGTGTTCTGCGGCCGCGCCATGGGGGTTTGGGTGTACGGGCCTTCGGGGGTAGCCTGTTACCGGGAGGGCCGGTGGCAGATGTGGCCTGCGGACGCGGCTGCCGGAACGGTGGGGCGTATCCTCGGCATGATCGAGACGCCGGACGGGGTGGTGCGCGCGGTTGCGGAACGGGGTCTGCTTGAAGCCGTGACCGCCGCGGATGACCTCACCACGCAGTTCATGGCGCAGGTGTGTCCGGTGCCGCCGGATGACCGCGCGACCCTGGGCGCGGTGACCGATGCGGACGCGGACGGTTCGGGCAGCATCTGGATGACTGCGTGGAACGGGCTGGTGGAATACCGTGCGGGCCGGTTCGACGATCAGAGTATGCGGCTGCCGGACTTTCTGGTGGAGGCGGCGGACGGGGTTCACGCGGGGCGCTCCGGCCGCTTGTGGGTACACGGCTCAAACGGGGTCGCCTACCGCGAGAAGAGCATCTGGACGCCGATCGGGTTCCCCGAAAACGCGGGCATGGCCACGGTCATGCTCGAGGCGTCCGACGGCTCGCTCTGGATCGGCAACCCCACGGGCATGTTCCGCTGGGAAGCCGGCATCTGGCGGCGGCTGGCCGAACAGGACACGCCCGGGAGCCTCTCCGTCAACACGCTGATCGAGGATCGGGACGGCACCCTGTGGGCCGCCTGCGACGGCGGATTGCTGCGCATCCGGAAAAAGAGCGTGGAGTCGCTGCGGGCGGAGGGCACGGCCACAACGGGCACGTCCTACGGGTTGTGGCGCACGCCCGAGGGAGGCGCCTGGGTCGGGTTTAAAGGGCGCGCCGCGCGACTGACGGCGCGGGAGGGGCGTTTGCTCCAGACCGTCTATCTGGATGCGGATGTGCCGGTGAGCGCCCTGCTGCAGGACGGCGCGGGCCGCGTCTGGCTCGGCACGCTCGGCGGCGGGCTCTTCCTGTATCAGCAGGGCAGTCTCACGCTGGTGCCGCAGCGCGATTACAGCATGCCGGCGGCGCATACGGTGTACACGCTGATGGAGGATGCGGAACACGGGATTCTGGCCGGCACGCCGCAGGGGCTGATGCGGATCAACGAAGCCGGGGAACTGGAGCAGGCCGTGATCCGCGGCGCGCCGTTCGCGGAACCGGTGTACGCCCTGTACCGCGACCGGGACGGCGCGCTGTGGATTTGCGGCGAGGGCGCGGGACTGGTCTGCCTCCGCCGCGACGGCCCCCGCGAGATGATCGGACGCGAGGCCGGGCTGGAGGGGTATCCGCGGGTGACGTACCGCGACACGCGGGGACAGTTCTGGGTGGGGACCACGGCGGGGCTCTTTCTGCTCACGCCGCAGGCGCTGATTCCGCTGGGGCGCCAGACCGGCTTGTTCGGCGACGCGGTGCTGCAGATTTCGGAAGACGCGGCCGGCCGGCTCTGGCTGGGCACCACGCGCGGCCTGCTCGGCGTGGTGATCGAAGATCTGGCGCGGCTGGCGCAGGCCGGCGGCCGGGCCGAGACGGTCGCGGTCCGGCTGCTGCACGTGGGCGTATCGGACGGCATGCCCGGCGAGCGCTGCATGGGCGGGGTGCTGTCACGGGGCGTCGCGGAAACCGGCCGTCTCTGGTTTCCCTGTGAGAACGGCGTCGCGGTGGTGGATCCGCGGAAAGTCGGGTTTTCCGGTCAGCCGCCGACGGTGGCGGTCGAACGGGTGTTGGTGAACGGCCGGGAGGTCCTGAACAACTTGGCGGGCGAGTCGCGGACAGCGGTTTTCGCGCCCGGCGCGCGCAATGTGGTGTTCCATTTCGCGGCCCTCTCGCCGGGGGCGGCGGACTCCGCGCGTTTCCGTTACCGGATTAACGGGCTCCGCATGGCGTGGTCGCCGGTGCAGGCCGAGCAGCAGGCGGTTTTCGAGTGGCTGCCGCCCGGGCGCTACACCCTGAAGGTCGTGGCCGAGGCGGGCGGCATCTGGAACCTGAATGGGGCGGCGCTGGCGTTTGAGGTGCGGGCGTTTTTCTGGCAGACCGCCTGGTTCTATCTGGGCCTGGCGCTGGCGCTGGCCGCGGGGGTTTTTCTGATCGCGCGCTGGATCCTGTGGCACCGGTACCAGTTGCAGATGGCGATTCTCAAACGCGAGGAGGCGCTGGCGCTGGAGCGCGCGCGCATTTCGCGCGACATCCACGACGATCTCGGCAACGGGCTTTCGGTGGTGGCCACGCTCAGCGAGCTGGCGCACAATGATGTCGGGAAGGGAGAGGTCCACAAGCGGCTGGACCAGATCTACGAGGTGGCCAACGAGCTGGCCCGCAATGTGGACGAAACGGTCTGGGCGGTGAATCCCGCCAATGACGGCTGGGAGCCGTTCCTCAGTTATTTCGAGCAGTACACCGAGTATTTTCTGGGGAACTCCGGGCTGCGGTTCCATTTCACGCGGCCCGCGGAGCTGGTGGAGCGTCCGATCGCCTCCAAGACCCGGCACCATCTGCTGCTCGCCGTGCGTGAGGCGGTCGGCAATGTGCTCAAGCACGCGTCCGCGAAACAGGTGCGGATCGCGATGCGTCTGGACGGCGCGGTGCTGGAGGTGCGCGTGGAGGACGACGGCGTCGGGTTTGACCCGGCCGCGCCCGCGGGGGTGGGGCACGATGGATTGGGCAACATGGCGCGGCGCATGCGCGAGGCGGGCGGGGAGATGCGCATCGAAAGCGCGCCGGGCGCGGGCACGCGCGTGCGGTTCCGCGTGCCGCTGGAGTGAGGAGGGATGAGGGGAACGGGGCGAGAGACGGCGGACAGCGGAAGCGGGGATTTGCGCGGGCGGGTCCTGCGCCTCGCGGATCCGGCCTACGCGCGGCGGGTGCGGTTTTTTTTCAAGACCGGACCGGGCGCGTATGCGGAGAACGATATGTTCGCCGGCGTACGCGTGCCGGCGTTGCGCGCCGTGGCGCGCGCGGCGGGCGAACCGTCCCTCGCGCGCATCCTGCGGCTGTTGCGTGATCCGGTCCATGAGGTCCGCATGCTGGCGCTGCTGCTGCTGATCCGGCGCTTCGAAGCAGGGGACGCGGCATGCCGGCGGCGGGTGGCGGATTTCTATCTGGCGAACACCCGCCACATCAACAACTGGGATCTGGTGGATGTCTCGGCCGCGCCCATCGTGGGGGCGTGGCTGTGGGGCCGCGACACCGCGTCGCTGGATGCGCTGGCGCGCTCGCCGCAGATGTGGGAGCGCCGTATCGCGATCGTGGCCACGCACGCCTTCATCCGCCGGGGCCGGTTTGACGAGACGCTGCGCATTGCCGAAGCGCTGCTCGGGGACCGGGAAGATCTGCTCCACAAGGCGGCGGGGTGGATGCTGCGCGAGGTGGACAAGCGCGACCCGCGCGCGCTGGACCGTTTTCTCGCGCGGCACCGCGGCGTCATGCCGCGGACAATGCTGCGGTACGCCCTGGAACACCGCGCGCGCCGCCCGCTCACACCGGCTCGGACGAGAGGGCCTGGAGCGCGGAGCGGCTGTGCAGATGGGTGATGGCCAGCGCCAGCGCGTCGGCCGCGTCGTTCTGCGGCTCCCCGTCCAGGTGCAGCAGCGTCTTCACCATTTTCTGGACCTGCTCCTTCTGGGCCGCGCCGTTGCCGGAAACCGCCATCTTGACGCGGCGCGGCGCGTACTCATAGACGGGGATGCCGCGGCGCGCGCACTGGGCGATGATGGCGCCGCGCGCGTGCGAGAGGATCAGCATCGTCTTCACGTTCTTGGCGTGGAAGATCCCCTCGATGGCCACGGCCTGCGGTTCGTGTTCCCGGATCAGGGCGTCGATCTCATCCTGCAGGCGCAGCAGGCAGGCGGACAGCGGCCGCCCGGCCGGATTTTTCACCGTCCCGTAATAGACCGGCACCAGACGCGACCCCTGCGCGTCCAGGATGCCCACGCCGGTCGAGCGCAGCGAAGTGTCGATGCCGAGTACGCGGATGGGGGAGGATGGAGGGCGAGGGATCATGAGGATCTCCGGGTGATTTCTTGTCGGATTAAGGTTGTTGAGCGGAAGGAGCTCCCGTGGTTGAGCATCTTGTCCTGCACCCGCATTCCCTTGACCAGCCGGTCGATCATTCCGTCGGGCGCGACATAGGGGAGCCAGAGTTTATCCGCCTGCTCCAGGACAAAGCGGTTGCGGGCCTCTGCCGAGGCGAGGTTGCCGTCGTGTTCCGTCATTTCCAGAATCAGCATGCGGTTCTCTTCCAGCGCCGTGACGGCTGCGGGCGTATGGGCGGGCCTCGTGTCCGCCCCGACGCCCCACGCCGGGCACCAGATCACCGGCCGTCGTTCGGCCAGCAGCCGGTCGAGGATTTCGCGTTCCATGGGCGAATGGAAGCCGCTGAAATAGACCTCGGCTTCGGGGATATCCGGTGGCCGGGGCGCGTTGCGGCTGCACAGCACGCCGAGTTTCTCCGCGTTCCACAACGTCGGGTTGCCCATGCCGCGCAGGCCGTTGCCGAACTCCGTCACGCACCGCCACGGGTTCAGGCGGATGTACCTGCGGATGTTCGCTTCGGCCTCCGCATCGCGTACGATCATCTCGTAGTAATTGCGGTGCCAGAGGTCACCGGGGAAACGTGGCCATTGGGCGGCCTTCACCCCCGCGATGTATTCGTGCACGACCCGCGATTTGAATGCGCAAATCACATCGCCCAACGTAGGGGCGGACACAAGGCCCGCCCCTACATCTGCCCGGCGTGGCATCCGGATCAACGCATGGAAATGATCCGGCATGATCACGTACGGGCAGGCCTCGTATCTGCCCAGGGCGGACACAAGGCCCGCCCCTACGGCGGACACGACGCCCGCCGACACACCCGCCACGGCCGATTCCCATTCCCGCGCGACCATCGCCTTGACCGCCGGGGGCGCGAAAATGTTTCCCGCGTTACGATGCGCGCAGATCGTCACAAAATACACCCCGCCACCGGCGTAATCGTGCCCTTTCAGGCGGATCGAATGCCGGTGGTGAATGGCGGGATTGTAGGGGGTGGACGGCATGGGTTACCTTGTTCCCCCGATCAGATTGGTGAGCATGGCGGTGATGACCGATTTCTCTTGCGGGCGGCTTTCGGCGATCATGAGGGTCATGGCGACAAGGGCGTTGTCGGCGATGCGCTTGCCACCTTCGCGGTCGCGGAGCAGGCCGTTTTTGTCGGCGAAGCGCAGGAAGACGGCGGCGGCGATCCGCTTGTTGCCGTCCACGAAGCTGTGGTTCTTGACGAGGAAGTAGAGCAGGTGGGCCGCTTTCTCTTCGACTGACGGGTAAACGTCTTTCCCGTCGAAGCTCTGCAGCACAGCGTTGAGCGAACTGTGCAGACTTTGATCCTTTTCCTTGCCGAAGACCTCAGATGCCCCGAATTTCTGACGCATGCCGGCGATCAGATCCATCACCTCGGCGTAGGTGACGGGCTTGGCCTGACGGCGGGACGTCTTGCCGATCGTGACGCGCTGATGATCGTAGTCGTCCAGCAGGTCGAGCGCGGCGGCATATTCCGACACGGTCTGGAGCAGGAGCGAGGCTTCGTCGCCCGTGAGCGTCTTGCGGGCGGAAATGTCGGCGGCAAGTTTGATCGTCTGCTTGAGGGCCTTGAGCCGTTTCTCGTTGGCGGTGTATCCCTGGACGAGGTGTTGCCGGAGCACATTGGTGGCCCAAATGCGGAACTCGGTGCCGCGACGGGAGTTGACCCGGTAGCCAACAGAGATGACGGCGTCGAGGTTGTAGTATTCGATGTCGCGCACGACCGAACGTCCGGCCTCGTTCTGAACTGTTGCATTTTTTGCAACGGTTGCCTGACGACCCAATTCACCTTCCTGGTAAATGTTCCGCAAATGGCGGGAAATGACGGACTTGTCGCGTTCAAACAAATCTGCCAACTGGTTCAACGACAGCCAAATCGTCTCCTGCTCGAACTGGACGTCCAGTCGAACGGTTCCATCTGGGCTCGTATATAAAACCAGTTCCGACATTTCGTTCTCCCTATTTAACGATCCCCAGTGCCTTCAGGTGCTTTTTCATCTGCGCTTCTAGCTCCATCAACTCGGCATCAACCTTTTCAAGTTCCTTCAGGTTGGCGGCGATGTCGATCTCCGCTTCCTCTTCGAAGGTGTCGACGTAGCGGGTGATCTTGAGGTTGTAGCCGTTTTCCGCGATCTCTTCCGGCTGGACGACACGGCAGGTCGATGATCAAAACCCCATCTGATGTGATATCCTCGGGTTGAATGACCAGCGTGCTATCATCGGCGATGAAGTCCGGCTTCTGGCGGAAAGAGTATCCCATCCGCACCGTGCACAACTGTTTGATCGATCTGAGTTCTTGAGCCATACAGGCACAATAACACTACTGCTCAAAACATATCAATATTGCAGTATATAAATAGTGCATAATTATATTTCTGATTTTTCAAACAAAAAGCCCGCGACCGGGGGTCGCGGGCTTTGCGGTTGCGTTGAGGGCAACGGTCAGCCGTTCTGCCGCTTCTGCGCGTCGAGATCGCGCATGGCCTCGCGGCGGCTGAGTTTGATGCGGCCGCGGTCATCCACGCCGATGCACTTGACCGTCATCTTGTCGCCCACCTTGCAGACGTCCTCGACGCAGCCGATACGGCGGTCGGCGAGTTCGCTGATGTGGCAGAGGCCGTCCTTGCCGGGCATGATCTCGACGAAGCAGCCGAACTCCTTGATGCCGGTGACGGTGCCTTCGTACAGCTTGCCCTCTTCGGCTTCGGCGGTGAGCGCCGAGACCTCATTCTGCGCGATGGCCAGCGACTCGGCGTTGGTGGCGAAGATGCTGACCGATCCGTCGTCCTGGATGTCGATCTGCGCGCCGGAGATCTCGCACACGCGGCGGATGTTCGAGCCGCCGGGGCCGATGAGCGCGCCGATCTTGTCCACGGGGATCATCATGACGGTGATGCGCGGCGCGTGGGCGGAAAGTTCCGCGCGCGGTTCGGGCATCACCGTTTGCATGAAGTCGAGGATCTGGAGCCGGCCCTGTTTGGCGCGCGCGAGGGCGGCTTCCACCACGTCCCAGGTGAGTCCGCGCAGTTTCAGGTCGACTTGGAAGCCGGTGATGCCCTTGCGGGTGCCGGCCACCTTGAAGTCCATGTCGCCGCAATGGTCCTCGGAACCGAGGATGTCGGTGACCAGCACCTTCTGGCTCTCGTCCGCATTGGTGAAGAGCCCCACCGAGACGCCGGCGACCGGCGCCTTGATCGGGATGCCGGCATCCATCATGGCCAGCGCGCCGACGCAGATGGAGGCCATGGAGGAGGAGCCGTTCGACCCCATGATGTCCGAAACCACGCGGACGCTGTAGGGGTAATCCTGCGGCATGACCCGCGCGAGCGAGCGTTCGGCCAGGGCGCCGTGGCCGATTTCGCGGCGGCCGGTGCTGCCGAGGCGGCCGACCTCGCCGACGCAATAGGGCGGGAAGTTGTAGTGCAGCATGAAGGGCTTGCTGGTTTCGCCGCCGGTGATGGCGTCCAGATCCTGCGCGTCCTTCTTGGTGCCGAGGGTCACCGACCCGAGGGCCGAAGTCTCGCCGCGCTCGAAAACCGCCGAGCCGTGGGCCCGGGGCATGACGCCGACCTGCGCGTACAGTTTGCGGATCTCATCCTCGGCGCGGCCGTCGATGCGTTTGCCGTCCTGCAGGATGTTTTTCCGGACCAGGTCGATCTCCAGGGTGTCGAAGAGCGTCACGAAGGAGGCGGCGGTGACCTCCTCCGGCCACTTCGCGAGGGTCTTGGCCTGCAAGTCTTCCTTGATGGCCCGGACCGCGTTCTGGCGTTCCAGCTTGTCGCCGATGAGCAGGGCCTTGCGCAGGGCGGCCTCGCCCTCGGCATAGAGGAACGCCATCTTTCCGGAATCGGGCGCGAGCTCTTCGATTTTCTTCTCCGGCTTGCCGAGCAAGCGGCGCAGCTCGTGCTGGGCGTCAATGATTTTGACGACCTCCGCATGGCCGGCCTTCATGGCGGCGAGAAAATCCTCTTCGGTGATCTCGGCGGCGCCGCCTTCCATCATCAGGAACCGTTCGCGCGTGCCCGCGTAGATCAGGTCGAGGTCGCTCTCTTTGCGCTGGGAATGCGTGGGGTTAATGATGAATTCGCCGTTGACGCGTCCCACACGCACGCACCCGATCGGCCCCATGAAGGGGATTTCGGAGAGGTGGAGGGCGGCGGAGGAGGCGTTGACCGACAGGACATCGGTGTCATTCTCGGTATCCGCCGAGAGCACCATGTTGTTGATCTGCACGTCGTTCCGGTACCCTTCCGGGAAGAGCGGCCGGATGGGGCGGTCGGTGATGCGCGCCGTGAGGATCTCCTTCTCGCTCGGCCGCGCCTCGCGTTTGAAGAACCCGCCGGGGAAACGGCCGGCCGCGTAATACTTCTCGCGGTACTCGACCTGCAGCGGGAAGAAATCGATCCCTTCACGCGGCTTGTCGGTACAGGTCACCGCGGAGAACATCAGGGAATCGCCCAGGCGGCAGACGGTGGCGCCGGCGGCCTGACGAGCGAGCAGCCCGGTCTCAATGGTCATCGTGGCTCCGCCCACCTGGACGGAGACCGAGGTCGTATCCTTCATCGTGCTTTACCTTTCAGCGGACAAGGACCGGAAAGCGTTTGGCCAGGAAAGATGGCCCACTCGAACGAGTGCTGGGGTCCGACTGAAAGCGCCGCCCCGGGATCCGGCCCGGGAACGTACGGCCGCGCGCGACCGGCGCGCGGCCGCGTTCGCGCACGGTTAACGCCGGAGGCCGAGGTCTTTGACGATCTTCTGGTAGACCGCCTCGTCCTCGCGCTTGAGATAGTCAAGCAGGCTGCGGCGGGTGTTGACCTTGCGGATCAGCCCATAGCGCGAGCTGTGGTCCTTCTTGTTCGCCTTGAGGTGCTCGGTAAGCATCTCGATCTCCTTGGTGAGAACGGCGATCTGGACTTCGCTCGAACCGGTGTCCCGGTCGTGGCGCTGGAATTGCTTACGGATAACGGTCTTGTCGATCTGGCTCATAGTCTGCTTTACGGTCCTTGTTCCGCGATTTCTTTTTTGTCGTTACTTTCCGGCGCACACTATAAAGAACCCCCCCGCCGGGTGTAAAGCGAAATCCGGACGCAAGCGCCAGATGACCCGCAGCGGGGAGTGTCTCCTGAGACGCACCGCAGGAAGGGATGAACTATAGTCAATCGTGTCCGGGAAGTCAAGCGGGGAGACGGAGAAAGAGGGGATCGGCTGGAGACAGGGGGCGCGCGAACGGGGCGCGTGTGGTGCGTGTGGCCTGATCGGGGGCGCCCGCGCCCCCGACGCGCCCGCCCGTGCCCGTCCAGGCAACGGGGAGGCGTCCCGATGACGAACTTTTTCCGTTTCGGAGTTGCATTCCGCCTCACTCCGCATTACATTGTACGCGCTACATGGTAATAGCGGATTACGTGGATGGGTTCGACCCGCGACAGGGAGAAAGATCATGAATGGAACGGTTGTCGTACGGACGGGTGTGAGCGTGATGGGTTTGGCGGCGGCCGCGCTGTTTTGCGCGGATGCGGCCCTGGCCCAGATGAACCGCTTGGGGCAGACGCGTACGGGGCAGACGCCGGGCGTGCGGGCGGAGAAGCGCGAGGAGGTGAGCATCACGCGCATGCCCCCGCCCAACAAGACGGCCATGGTGCGGACCCCCGAATTCAACGTGAATGTCCAGAACACGATGCCGAAAGTCACCCGCCGGCCGCGCGAATGGGCGCTGTTCGAGGTCAAGTACGACAGCGGCGCGAAGTGGACCGACGAGCTGATCTTCACCTATCATGTCATGACCAAGGGCAAGAACGACGAGGGGAAGGAAGGGTTCAGCTACTACACCCTCGCGGTCCGGTACATTGATGTCTCCAAAGGCGAGCACATGAGTTGCGTCGCGCTTCCCCCGAGCCAGGTCGAACGGCACGGCGAGCCCGTCGCCGTGGCGCTGGAGATCACGAACAAGGAGGGCAAGGTGATGGACAGCAAGTCCGAAGCCACGATCCCCCTCCCGAAAGAGTGGTGGAAGGACAGCAAGGTGCTGGACAACGCCGCGCTGAGCCGCCGGACCGGCTTGCTTGACCGTTCGAAGACCCCGTTCGCCCTGATCAACGCGGACGATTACGAGGTGGTGCAATAGTGTTTGCGACTGACCGCATTCTCGCGCTGAATGTCGGCGCGAGCAAACTGGTTCTGGCCGAATTCTCTGTCAAGAGCGGCCGTCCTCCGGAACTGCTCAACTACGGGATCCGCGTCTTCGGCGTCGAGCCGGAAAACGAGTCCGAGACCGGCGCGCAACTGGTTCCGGCTCTCCGCGAACTCATGCGGACGCATGGGATCCGGAACGCGCCGCTGATGTTGTCGCTCTCCGGCCAGATGGTGTTCCCCCGCTTCGTGCGCCTTCCGGCCGTCGGCGAGGATAAGCTGCTGCAGATGGTGCAGTACGAGGTGGAGCAGAACGTGCCCTTCCCCATGGAGGAGATCGTCTGGAACCACCAGTTCATCGGCGACGCCTCCAGCGGCGAGCAGTGCGCGATGATCGTGGCGGCCAAAATCGATAGCGTTCGCGACATCACCGACCGTGTGGTGGAGGCCGGGCTCGACCCCGAGACCGTCGATGTCGCGCCGATGGCCCTGTACAACTGCCTGCGCTACAATTATGCCGAGTTGGACGGCTGTTCCATGCTGCTGGACATCGGCGCGCGCTCCACCAACCTGATCTTCCTTGAGGAGGAGAAGATCTACAACCGCTGCATCCCCGTGGCGGGCAACGCCATCACGCAAGAGCTGGCCAAAAGTTTCCAGATCCCCTTCGCCGAAGCCGAGGCCCTGAAGTGCGAACGGGCTTTTGTCGCGCTGGGGGGCGTCTCGGCCTCCGAGGACGAGGTGTCCGAGCGCGTCTCCAAAGTCGTGCGCAATGTGGTCACCCGCCTGCACGCGGAGATCAGCCGATCCATCAATTTCTACCGCAGCCAGCAGGGCGGCAACGCGCCCGTCCGGATCTTCCTGACCGGCGGGTCGTCGGTGATGCCGCATCTCGACACCTTCTTCCGGGAAAAGCTCCAGGTCGAGGTGCTCTACCTCAACCCCTTCACGAATGTGGCGGTGGGCAGCCGGATCAACCGCGAAAAGGCCGGCATCGACGCGTTTGTGCTGGCCGAGACCGTGGGTCTGGCGCTGCGGCGTTCGCTGGCATGCCCGGTTGAGATCAACCTGATGCCTCCCGAGATCACCAAGCGCAAGACGCTGAAGCGGCGCATCCCGTTTTTCGGGCTGGCCGCGGCGGGTGTGCTGCTGAGCCTCGGCATCTGGACCCTGTACCTCAAGCAGATGGGCAAGCTCTATGCCTTCCAGGGGGAGCAGGTCTCCGTCAAACTGAGCGCGTGCAAGACGAAACAGGCCTCGCTGACGCAGGCCGAGAAGAGCCGCGAGGCGGTGCGGGAGAAGGCGGAGGCGGTGCGGGATCTGATGCGGTGGCGGACCGCCTGGCTGAAGCGCGTGGATGCCGTGCGCAAGAGCCTGTTCGAGGGCATGTGGCTGACCGAACTCGCGCCGGTGCGCGACGCCGCGGGTGCCGTCACCGGGCTGCGCATCGTCGGCCGCGGTTGGGCGGACAAGCACAAGGAGATCGAGGAAAAGGCCAAATCCGCCGGCCGCATGGCCACGGCGGTCGAGGAGTTGCGTGACCGGCTCAAGACCCAATCGGTCTTCAGCGGCGAACCCCAGGGGGTGCGTATCGTGGGCATCAAGGACATCGGGGCGTATCTGATCGAATTCACAATCGAGGCGACGCTGGCGGCGTCCGGCCCGAAGGATGGGGCGGCACGATGAAACGGCAACAACTCGTTCTGATGATTCTGGCTGTGCTGACGGTGGCGGTATGCCTCGGCGCGGGCTGGTTCCTGGTTTCCGCGTGGATGGCCAATAAGGAGGCGGCCGCGGCGCGTAACGCCGACTATGCCGCCGTGCAGAAAATCTACCGCGCCAAGATCTTTCCCGACCCGCAAACCATCGCACGGGTGAAGGAGGATCAGAAGGCTCTGGAGTCCTGGCTGGCCACGGCCTCCAACCTGCTGCACCAGGGTGACCTGCGCATCGAGTCCAAGAGCCCCACCGGGTTCAAGCAGGCGCTGCAGGCCACGGTGCGCGCGCTGTCGGCACGGCCCGGTGCCGCCAACGGACGTATCGTCGCGCCCGGGTTCCTGTTCGGATTCGACCAGTACCTCGGCGAGTCGGACAGCCTGCCCGCCCCAGAGCATGTGGACCGTCTGACCGGCCAGCTCACGATCATCGAGCGGCTGTGCACCGAGCTGTGCGAGGCCGGCATCCTGGAGATCAAGGCGGTGCGGCGCGAAACCTTTGACGCGCAGACCGGGGCTGGCGGCCCGGACCGGCCGCAGGAGGCCGCGGCCTCGTCGCGCCGGCGCCGGCGCCGGGACGAGCCGCAGGCGCAGGAGGCCGCGCCCGCGGCCCGTGACGCGACGGCCGGGGGAGTCTTCTCCAAACAGCGCTTCTCGTTCGAGTTTCTCGCCCGGCCCGCGGCGTTTATCGGGGCGCTCAACCGTCTGGCGGCCATGAACCTGTTCGTGGTGGTTGCGGAGACCGAATTCCGCAAGACGGATGATCCCATCGGACGTCGCGACACCAAAAAGAAAGAGGGGGCCGCGTCCGCCGATGCCGCGGCCAAGGCGGTGGACCTCGCCACGGTCCCGCACGTCGAGCGGATCGTGACCGACCCGGATCTCGATCCGCCGGTCAGCGTGAGGCTGGATATTGATGTGTATTCGTTCGAGGGAGTGTAACCCGTGGCCATGAAACTTTCCAGCTTCCCCCTGTTGCGGCACTATGACAAGCTGATCGCCGTCGGCGTGCTCATTTTTCTGCTGATCTCCCTCTTCTACCTCACCCATGTCGGCGCGGCCCGCAAACAGGCCGAGTCCCAGTACACGCGCCAGCTCGAAAGTCTCAAACCCGCCGCCGCGCCGCTGGCCGCCATCGAAATGGCGGAGTTCGATGACGCGGTGCGGCTGGTGCGCAGCCCGCTCCAGCTGGATGCCGCGGACACCCAGAAAGCCGGATTCCTCACCCCGGAACGCCGGGTGGTCTGCGTGGTCCAGGCCTGCCAGAAACCCATCCCCTATGCGGCGGGGGTCTGCCCCTTCTGCGGCGGCAAACAGCCGTCCCCGCCGGAAATGGACGTCGGGCTCGATACAGACCGCGACGGCATTTCCGACAAGGAGGAGATCCGCCTCGGCCTTAACCCGCTGGATCCCGCCGACGCCAAAGGCGACCTGGACGGCGACGGGTTCTCGAATCTTGAGGAGCTTCAGGCCGGCACGGATCCCAAGAACCCGAAATCCCACCCGGCGCTGGTCAGCCTGTTGCGCGTCAAAGAACTGCGCGGCAAACGCCTGCCGCTGATCTTCAGCGGCGTGAACAAAATGCCGGACGGGAAATTGCAGTTGGTGTTCAACCAGACCGCGCCGGTCGCGCGCACCGTCTGGATCCGCGAAGGGGAACGCATCGGCGACAGCGACTATGTGGCCGAACAGGTCGAACTCAAGTTCGAGGAGCGGGATAACCCGAGAATGCCGGGCATCAAAAAACGGGTCGATGTGTCAAGAGTCACGCTGCGGCGCCAGAGCGACAAGAAAGGGATCGTGCTGCAGATCAATGAGCGCGACAAGAACACGGATATCGAGGCGGTGATCGTCCTGCCGCTCGATCAGACCGAGTACACGGTGATTGAGAACAGCACGCTGAAGGTCCGTGAGGAAACCTACCGCGTGCTCACAATCGACGCGGGCACAACGACGGTGACCATCGAGAGCCTGGCGACCGGACAACAAAAAGTTGTTCGCAAGCTTGATTCGTGAACACAGTCACGGTATATTAGGGTCTGATTTTTACTGCCGGATAGGGTTGGAATAGCTGCCACACAAAGAGGAGTCTCCCCAGATGACGCACAGTTCAAGGTGGTTGTTGGTGTCGGGTGTCGGAGTCATGGCCTGTTGCGCGATGACGGTTCTGCACGCCCAGGACGATCTCGAAGCGCTCCTGCAGGATTTGGGCGGACAGAAGAAAAAAGAGCCCGCCCATGCCGTGGCCGCGCCTGCGGCGGAAAAGCCCGTTGAACCCGCTCCGGCCGTGGCCGCGCCCGCGCCCGCGGCGGAAAAGCCAGCCGAACCCGTCCCGGCCGCCGTGGCCGCGCCTGCGGCGGAAAAGCCAGCCGAACCCGCCCCGGCCGCCGTGGCCGCGCCTGCGGCGGAAAAGCCCGTTGAACCCGCTCCGGCCGTGGCCGCGCCT
>JAVEYH010000066.1:0-18909 GCA_034003585.1 Kiritimatiellia bacterium | reverse complement strand
CGTACTCGAAGAGATTGCCGAGGAACTGCAGCGCCACATCCTTGAACGCGAGGGTCGGTCCGTGAAACAGTTCCAGCATGCGCACCGGCCCCACCGGCACCACGGGGCAGACTTCCCGGTGGCGGAAACCCGCGTAGCTTTGTTCCACGATGCGGCGCAGCGCGTCCTCCGGAATGTCGTCCGCGAAAAGACGGATGATCTGAAAGGCCAGTTCGGGATAGGGCAGCGTGCGCAACGCGGCCAGCCGGTCGCGCACGTCCGGGAAGGTTTCGGGCAGAAACAGCCCGCCGTCACGCGCCAAACCGGTCAACAGAGTCTGTCTGAATGTCAGCGGCTCGCCGCCGCCTCGGGTGCTGATGTACCGCATGTCACTCCGTGAAGAACCCGGGGAGGAGCTGTTTGATCGTATCGGCCTCCATCTCAAACTGCTGGGCCGCCGTCAGCGCGATCTGCTTGGCCAGTTCCTGGGCCGAAGCGATCTCCCCGTAAAACAGATTCAGGCACAGCGCGGCATTGGTCAGCAACCGGGTTTTCTCGCTCAGTTTGAGGGTCTTGGTCGCCTGTTCGTTCCGCACCAGGCCGTTGATCAGTTCGGCGATGATCTCCGGCCGTTTGTTGTAAACCTCAACCCACGGGATTTTCACGCCGCCCACCGAGAGGGTTTTCGCATCCGCCGCGTCGATCGACCAGCCGCGCGCGGATTTGAAACCTTTGACTTTTCCGATCAGGTAACCGTGGAAGTCCCGGATGCGGTTGATCCGGTCGATGGCGATACTGGCCGCAATTCCCCCCTCATCGGTCTCCAGCCCGCCGCGCAGCTCCTTGACCGCACTCACGGCCTCGCGGAACTGCAGGGCCTTGAGCGTCTCGCGGTTCGCGAGTTCCGCGTCCGCCACTTTGGCCTTCTCCTCTTCCGCCTTCTTCCGATGGGCCTCTTTCTCCTGACGCTTCTTCTCGGCGGCCTCCTCCTCCTTGCGCCGTTTCTCCCGTTCCAGCGCCTCCTGCCGTTTCATCTCCGCCAGGGAGGCGGCGTCGGTCTTGACGCTTTCCAGGGTCTTCTTCAGTTGCGAGACTTTGCGCGGTACGTCCGCCACCTCTTTGACGTACGGCAACCCGTTCACCTTCTCGACCAGCGCATTCGCGAGTTTGACCAGTGCGTCCGTCTGCTCCAAGCCGGTCATGCCCTCCGCCGCTTTCGCCTCGGCCTCGATTTTCTTCACCAAATGTCCCGCGAGCAGCACCCCGCCTTTCACGGCGTACGCCTCCGCGAACATGCCCCGCACAATGGCCACCACCGGATGCGCGTCGCCCTCCCGCGGCGCGGCCGGGTCATTTTCCGCAGCCGCCGCGGCTTCCGGCGCGGGCTGCGGCGGTGCCGCCGCCGGTGACGGCGCGTTCGTTCCCGCCTCCGTCACGAGGTTGGTGCCTGCCGCCGCCGCGGTGGAGTTGGTGGCGCCTGCCGCGGCAACGGTGTTGGTGACGTCCGCCGCCCCGCTCTGTGGCACCGCGTTCGAGGCCGCGCCGGCCGCCGCCGCTTCGCCCGGTGCGGGCGGCGGCTGCGCGTCCGCGCCCTCCCGCGCGTCCCAGGCGAACGACGGCTCGGGCACCGTCATGCTCGCCCGCACCGTCTCGCCCAACACCGCGACCACCGCTTCGGCCGCCGCCTGGGCCGCCTCCATCGCCTCCTGCGGATACCCGTCCAACCGTTCTGCCAGCGTTTTCGCCTGCGTCACGGACTTCGCGATCGAAGCCAACGCCTTGCCTTGGCGGCTTTCGCTCATCGCGCGCGCGGCCTTCTCCCGTTTCGCCGCCAGAACCTGTTTGACGCCGAAGGCGCTTCCGGCCAGCACCGCCACGCCCAGCAGCACCCCGCCGAGGATCATCAGCATCATCCTGCGGCCGCGCCGCTTGGCCTCCTCCTCGCTTTCGGGCTCCTCCTCCGGAATCGCGTCCACCGGCACCATGCCGGGAGGCAGGTCGGCCGACACGTTGCCGGTCACCGACGCCACCCCGGTGGTGGCCTTGGGTTGCTTGCCCTTGATCATGATCTTTTTCGATGAGACCGCGAGATTGACCGGCTTCGCCTTGGAAAGGTAGCGCCGCATGTCACCGAGGAGCGACCCGTAGGTCGGATACCGCATTTGGGGTTCGATCTCCAGCATGCGCTGAATGAGCGCCTCGACTTCGGCCGGCACGTTTTTGCGGAGCTCCGACATCGGCTTGGGCGGCCCGTCGAAACGTGCCTTGACCACGGCCGTGGCATCCTCACCGTCGAACGGCGGCAACCCGGTGATCGCGTGATACAGGGTCGCGCCGAGGCTGTAAATGTCAGACCGGAAATCGCTTTTCTGTCGCCGCACCTTTTCCGGCGCGATGTAGTACGGCGTCCCCCAGACATCATTGCCCGGTCCGGCATTCATGGCCGCCAGACCGAAATCCACCAGTTTGGCGTTCTTGTCGTTGTCGAACAGGATGTTCTCCGGCTTCACGTCGCCGTGCACCAGACCTGCGTCCGCGGCCTCCCGCAACCCCTCGGCGATCTGCTCGCCGATCTGCATGACCGCCGTGGGGTCCATCGCCCCCTGCGCCGCCATCATCTTATCGAGGCTGCCGCCGGGAACCAGTTCCATCACAATGTACGGTTGCCCCTTTTCCTGACCGAACGAATAGATCTGCGCGATGTGCGGATGGTTCAGCTTGGCCGCGGCCTGCGCCTCACGCTGAAACGTCTCCACGAACGTCGGGTCATCCCCCAGGCTCTTCAGCATCACCTTGATGGCCACCTCGCGGTTGAGCCCCTCGTCACGGGCGCGGTACACGCCGCCCATGCCGCCCGCGCCCAGCAGTTGCAGGAGCAGGAAGGGACCGAAGCGTGCGGGCACCTGGAATTCAACCTCGCAGTTCGGGCACTGGACCGCCGTAAACGTCGGCAACCCCTCGACATCCAACATCGCACCGCATTTCGGACATGCCGCCGTACTCACCGGATCCGTCAGAATCGGAGCGTCTTTGACACCTTCCATACTACCACCCTCGCTCGTTCACCCATCCGCATGCCGTTCCCGACCTTTACCATATTAAGCAGGAATCGAAACAGTTTGCCGAAAGAAGAGGGCGTTGTCGATTCCGAAAAACGGAATCGCACCCGATTCTTCTCATCCGGACCGGGGTCCGCTCAGGGGGCGCGCGCCGCGCCCGCATGTTCGATTTCCACGCGGTCGAGCGCCATCTGCCGCGTCCACACCACCTTGAAGCGGCGCGTGCCCTCAGGCAGGGCGACCGTGTAATCCGCCTGCGTCTGGCGGTTCGCGTCGCCCGCGTGCGGCGGCGCGATGTGCGCGCGTTCGACGGCCCGCACGCGCGTGACCTCGGCGAACGCCTGCCCGTCCCGCGCCGCCAGGAAACGCGGTGCCGACGGGCCGCCCTGAGCCGCCGCGAAAAACGCCGTCACCCGCGCCTCCCGCGCCGGTCCGGCAACGGCATACTCGATCCACGCATCGGGGCCGCCGCACGTGCGGAACAGATATTCGGCGTAACGCGCATTGTACGTGTTGTCCAGCGTCAGCCCCGCCGAATGCGCGGCCGCGCGCGACAGATCGGCGAACTCATCCACGAAACAGACCGCCCGCACCCGGACCGGCCCCACCCCGTTCGAGGGAGCGGACCGGCCACCCGCATTCCGCGCCGCCACACGGTAGAACCACGTCTCGCCGGCCTTGGCCGTCTCGTCGCTGAAGAGCGGACGGTAGGCGACCTCCGCGTCCGAGACGTTCGTGGCCAGCACGGCCCACGGCCCCTCAACGGCGGCGGAGCGCTCAATGTCGTAGCCTGACGCTCCGGCCGACCCGCGCCACGAGAAGAGCGGCACATCCCCGAAGGGCAGCAGTTCCGGCGCGTCCGGCGCGCGCACCGGCGGGACGGCCTTCCCCTGAATGCGGAACGCCGCCTCGCGCATCTCGCGCAGGATACCGGTCTCCGCCTGCGCCGCCGCGCTGGGGAAGCCGGGGTAGTGATACGACCACACGCTCGGATACGTGAAGATCTGGTGCCAGAAATAGCCGCCGTCGCGGTGGTGGAAGTACAGGCTCCACAGCAGGGCGCCGGACACGCCCTCCGTTCCGATGCATGTGTCAAGAAACGCGCGCAGAGAGGACTCCACATTCTCCCGCGTCAGCACTTTGCCGTCGATGTAGGGCCCGAACTCGCCCACAAAGAAGGGACGCTGCCCGCCGATCTGCGCGACTTCGCGCTTGACCGCCGCCGGCCAGTTGGTCCCGGAGTCTTTGTAGTCGGTGTAGTAGTGGCGCGTCAGCAAATCGATGTTCGGGTCGATCAACTGCTCGGCGAAAGCCGGATGATGACGGGTCTCCGCCACCAGATGGTGGGGATCGAGGCGCTTGATGTAGGCCGCCATCTCGGAGAGCCACTGGGGCTGCGCGCCGTACATCTCGTTACCGAACTGCCAGGCGAGGATCGCCTTGTCTTCGCGGTAGGGCACACCCGTCACGGTGTTGACGCGGTTGAGCACGTAGCGCACCGTGGCCTTGTAGTCTTCGCGCAGTTGCGGGTCGGTCCAGAACCGCGCCGCCGGTTTGCCGCGGTGCGCCGCGTACGTGCGGATGCCGCCGAGATAGTCGCCGGCTTGCGCGGTGAGGCAGAGCATCACGCGCACCCCGTGCCGGTTCGCCAGCGCCAACGTGTGGTCGAGGGTTTGGAACGCCGCCTCGTTGAACACCCCCGGCGCCAGCACGTAGTGGTACGGCTGCGCGGCCTCGTCCGGCCCGCGCATGGGCAGATTCCAGGTGCGGACCACGCTCATACCCATGCGCGCGAGCGTCTTCATGGCGTCCTCGATTTCCCACGGCGTGGGCAGCGTCATGCGCTCGGGCAAACGCAGCGTGAAGTCGTACGGCACCACCAGCCCCGGCATGTTCGCGCCCAGAAAACGGAACACCGCATCGCCGTCCATCAGCCGGTTGCCGTCGCGCGTGACGAACCGCTCGAAACCCCGTGTGCGCGCCGACTCCTGGGCAAACAAGGTACCCGCCGCCGCAAGGCCGAGACTGATCCAGCGAATCGTGCTCATCCTTTTCCTCACGGAACCGGTACGGAAAACGTATGTTCACCTGACAGGCTTCATGAAGGTCCGGTCACCGGTCGATCAGCGCGCGCATTGCCGGCGTGATCTCGAGGATCTCGAAATCCTTGAACCACATCTTGCCGTTCGCGCCGCCGTGAAGCTGCAGGGCCACCTTGCCACTCTTCTCGCAAAGCGGGTCGAGGATGTCCACCGTGCGCTGGCCGTTGAGGATCGAGAGGATCCGGTCGCCGTAGGCCACCGTGCAGGTCGTGTTCCAACCCTGGGGGTTGCGGACCTGTGCGATGAACTCGTCATCCTGCGCCACCCAGCCGCGCCCCTTGGTCTTGTCGCCCGCCGTATGCCACAGGGCGGAATCCTTGGCGTTCCCGGCGATCTCGTTCTGGAACCCTTTGAGCAGCCACGGCGTGTTCACCTCTTCGGCGCGGAAATAGAGCGCGCTGTTGCCGCCGAAGAGCTGGTAGGACACGCGCACGATAAAATCGCTGTAGTTCCGGTCCGAGACCACGAGCCCGTCGCGCTTCTCGCCCTCCTTGTGCTGGCCGACCAGAATCCCCTCTTCGTGTTGGAACGACCAATCCTCCGGCAGCACGAAGCGGGCGCCGCGGAGCGCGTACCGGCCGTCCCCGTCCTTGACGAAGAAGGGCGTCCACCGGCTCGTGCCCAGATCCCGGATCCGGATGTTGCGCCAGCGGGCGCAGGGTTTGCCGTCCGGATTCTTGATCGCGTGGACCTGCAGGCCGATAAACCCGGCGAGCGCGGCGTCGTCGAAGTAATTCACGACCGGCACATCGTTGAGCCAGGTACGGATCGAGGGTCCGACGCACTGGATCTCCATCCGGTTCCACTCCCCCTGCTTAAACGCGGCGACCGATTTCGCGGTCACCTCCGCCGCGGTGTTGTCCAGCCACGTCCGTTTGAATTTGAAGCCGCGCCGCCCCTCGTCATAGATGCGGGCCGTGACCGGCGAGCGGCCCGCGATCTCCGCCTGATAGCCGTAAACCGACTCGGATCCGTTATTGTGCTTGCGCGCCGCGGAGCGGAACTGCACGCCGGAATTGCCGGCCTCGAACTTGAACTCCAGGCGCAGGATGAAATCCCCGTACTCTTTCTCGGTGCACAGGAACGAATTGCGGCCCGCGTCGCCGAAACAGCCGACAATCGCGCCCTCCTCGACCCGGTAAGGCGATTTTCCGCCCCGCTGGGTCCAGCCGTTCAGCGTCTTGCCGTCGAACAGCGTCACGAAACCCTCTTCGCCCACCGGCGCGGCCGCCGCGATCCCCGCCGCCAGAACACCGGTCATCACCCATCCGATCACGATACGTTTCATCTTGTCCTCCCTTGGCCCTGAGTATAGTACACCCCCCGCACGCTTTTCTAGCGCAATCTCGTTACCGGTTGGCCGCACCCAAGGAAAAAGGAGGGATTAGCCTGCCACCCACTGGGGCAGGTAAAAACGAACGGGTAACTTGAACGCAAAACGCAGAACGTCGAACATCGAACGTTGAGGGTATTATAACTCCTAATTCCTCCCTCCTAAATCCGCCTTAAGGCGCGGGCTCCGGACACAACCGTTGGTTACGGCCGGAGACTGTGCCTCCGCAGAACGGGCGCCGAAAACGCTCAGGAACTCCCGCTCCCAGGCGCGTTCGCGTTCCGGATCGCGGATCTCCGTGGGCGCGGAACCGGGCAGCGGGCGTGCCAAGCCATCGGACAGCGCGGGCGCGTATCGGGGCTCGCGCAGCCGCAGCCGCACGCCATAGCCGTACCCCCACCCGTACGGAGAGCCCCAATCCGCGAGGTACGGGTCGCGGCCCCATCTGTCCCGGGAAGGGAAGGGCAGGCCCAAACCGACAGCGGGATACGGATACCCCCAGGGAAACGCCCCGTACGGATACGCGTCATACCGGAACGGCGACACCCGCCAGCCCGCAAAGAGATCGACGTACGGTTCTTCCCCGCCTTGCGCGGCCACTCCCGCCATCAGTATCATCCATGCGCACAGCCGTTTGCTCATGACCGTAGTATAACACGACCCCCCGGCCGCGAGGAAGGGGCCGCGGTTGCGGATTGACTCTCCGGGCGGGCCGCAACATAATGGCCGCATTCGGGGGAAGGGACGGGAATCCGTCGTGCAGTGGACGACGTGATTCTCTCCCGCCATCACCTGTTCGGGAGAAAACGCTCATGACTCTGATCTCCGTTCTCAAGGTAACCCGGCCGCGCTCGCGGAGCTTGGCCGCGGGCTGGCTTCTGTGGGGCGCGGCAACCGCCTCGGCCGTCACGCTGACTGTGGCCCCGGACGGGAGTGACGCCAACCCCGGCACGGCGGAACGGCCGCTGGCCTCGCTTGCCGCCGCGCGGGATGCGGCCCGCCAGGCCGGCGCGGGCCCCCACCGTATCGTCGTGAAGGCGGGCGCGTACTATCTCGAACAGCCGCTGACCCTGGACGCGCGCGATAACGGGCTCACGATCGAAGCGGCGGAGACCCATTGCGCGACGCTGTACGGCGGGCGCCGGGTCACCGGCTGGAAACAAGAGGGCGACGCGCTCTGGGCCGCCGATCTGCCGGGGGTGAAAGAGGGCGCATGGGACTTCCGCGCGTTGGTCGTGGCGGACCGCCTGGCCGACCGCGCGCGCTTCCCTGCCACCAACACGCTGGAAAACCTCGGCACCTGGAACCTCCGCCTGCTGCCGGCCGTGGCCGGCCACTGGGAACGCAAACCCACGCGGGAGGAGGCGACCACCATGCCGTACAAGCCCGGGGACCTGCCGCCCGCGCTCGACATCCACAATGCGGAAATCCGTCTCTACCACATGTGGGCCGAATCGCTGGTCGGGGTGGTCAGCAATGATCTGCAGCGCCATGCGCTGATCCTTTCGCCCGCGCCCGCCTGGCCGCCCGGCGCGCTCAAGCGCAGACAGTACCTCGTTTTCAACACCCGCGAAGGCATGACCCGTCCGGGGCAGTGGTACCTCGACCGCAGCGCCGGACGGCTCGTCTACTGGCCGCTGCCCGGCGAAGACATGACCCGCCTCCACGTGGTGGCGCCGACGGTCGAACGCGTGCTCCACATCGCGGGCACGGACAAGGCCCCGGCCCGGAACATCACGTTGCGCGGGCTCACCGTGCAGGCCGCCACCGCTCCGCTCAAGCTCGCCAGTTTCGGCGCGGCGGCGTTTGACGGCGCCGTGCATATCACGCTCGCCCGCGACTGCACGCTGGAGGCGCTGAGGATCCGCAATGTCGGGGGCGTCGGCCTCAAGGCTTCCGATCTGAACGCCAGCCGCATCACCCACTGCGACATCGCGGACGTCGGCGCCTGCGGCGCGGTGATCCGCGCCGTCGACACCCTGATCGCGCACAACCACATCCGCCATCTCGGGCGTTACTATCCCGCCGCCGCCGCCACCTCCATGTCCGGTGACCGGATCCGCATCTTCCGCAACGAGATCCATGACGCGCCCTACTCGGGGATCATCAGCGGCGGCAAGGGGAACCGGATCGAGGAGAACCTGATTTACCGGGTGATGCGCGAACTGCACGACGGCGCGGCAATCTACGGCAACATGGATGCGTGCGTCATCCGGGGCAACGTGGTGCGCGATGTGGTGGAGGTCGGCAAGGGATTCGGCGCCTCGGCCTACTACCTGGACGAAGGCGCGCGCGACTGCATCGTGGAAAACAATGTCGCCATCGGTGTCCCGATGCCGACCCACAACCACATCACCCGCAACACCACGGTGCGCAACAATGTCTTCATCGCGGACCGGGACATGACCGTCTCGTTCGCGCGTTCGGTGGGCTGTTCCTTTGAGAACAACACCCTCTGTTTTCCGGGACAGCTCCGCCTGCTGCAGCCGAACGGCATCCGGAGCTGGAAAGGCAACCTGCTCTTTTATGAGGGTACGGATCCGCAGGGCAACCCCCGGCGCCACACGATCAGCGACGCGATGCCGAAACTTGACCCGCCGGTCCGCAAGACCCGTGCCGCGGTCGCCGTGCGCGTCGCGCAGCCGCCGAAGCTGGACGGCGCGATCACGCCGGACGAATGGCCCGGGGACCTGCAGAATCTGGACCGCGAACCGTCGCGCTTCACCACCGGCGGCGCGCCCAC
The DNA here is from genome assembly GCA_034003585.1 of Kiritimatiellia bacterium. GTDB lineage: Bacteria > Verrucomicrobiota > Kiritimatiellia > RFP12 > UBA1067 > JAPXSY01. The sequence continues at coordinate 9,693 of JAVEYH010000066.1, read as the reverse complement.
GCTCGCGAAGTTCGCCTATGACGACACCTGCCTCTACGTGGCCGCGAACGTGACCATGTTCAGCCCGGCGGTTGTAAGCACGAATGCGGTCTGGGGCCGGGACGACGGCGTGGAGATCTGCCTTGCGGGTCAGACCCCTGACGGCCGGCCCGCCACCTTCGTGATCCGCGGGTTCGCGGGCGGCGCGCTGCGGAGCGTCACAGAGGCGGGCGCGTCCGCCGAAGCCGCGGCGCGGGCGGGACGCGAGACGCGTTTCGTTGCGCAGTCCGTGCCGGGGTCCGGCAAGCGGCCCTTCGGGCGCGGCTGGCGCGGCGAATGGTCGATCCCCCTCGCCGCGCTCGGCATCCGGCCCGCGCCCGGCCTGAAGGTGCCCTTCAACATGGCCGCGTATTACAGCGAGTTCGGCGAATGGCGCTGCTGGGAGGGCACGCAGGCCGAGAACTGGCGTCTCGATCAGGCGGGGACGCTGGAATTCAAATAGCGTGGTGGCAGAAGGCCTGTCGCGCTGTGGTGAGGCGTCCCGACCCTTCCCGGATACGGGACGCCCCATTGCACACGCTTCGCACGGATCATCGCTTTCCGGTCACCTCATGCGAGGGAGGCCTCGTATTTTCCCCGCCAGAACACGGTGATATAGCCGAAGACCTGCCCGACGGCACAGTAGAGCAGCACGCTGACGGCGGTCTTCATGAGATGTCCGGACGCGCCCTGCGCCGACAGCAGACCGAAATAGGCGCCGGAACCGATGAAGAGCGCAGGCACCAGGTTCTTCAGGTTCTCGGTCATGATCGCCGGAATGACGACAAGGAAAACCGCCGCCGCCATCGCGAGGTTCATGCCGCCGACCGACGGCAGGCCGCTGATGCCGGGCGCCCCCATGAGCTTGATGATGGCGACGGAAGCCAGGATGCCGGTCAGATAGCCGATCCAGGTTTTCACGCCGCCGGCCGGTGTGCACCCCGCGAGGAAATAGACCGCCCACGCCTGGAACGAGATCCACATGGCATCCCCCGCCGGCGAGATTTTGGCGACGAAAGCGTTGACGAGCACGAGAATGGCGGCCTGCACGGCGAGGCCGGCCGACACAACGAGGAGCTGTTTGTTCGCGAGAGCCATCTTGATCCTTCCTTTTCCGTTACCGCGTGCCGCGTGACCGGCCACCCCGACCGGACCTTCATGCGCCGCATGGGCCGGATTGTAACGGATCGGCCTCCTTTTGAACAGCCCGTCATGCGCATCCGCGCCCGGACACGGGCAAAAAAAGAACGGCGGGTAAAAGCTTCCGCTTTTACCCGCCGCCAGGGAGGACATATATAATTTAGATGCGTCCTACAGGGGGGAACCTGTATTCGCGATCGCGGGGGAAGCGTCGCGCTAGGCCGCACCGTTCATCAACCTGGGGGAGGTTGTCTGAACGGGGTGTATAGTATATGACGCACCCACGGATGTCAAGGGGGGCGCATAATTTTTTTTACGAACCCGCGACCCCCGCGCCGGGACAGGTCGAAACGCTTCTCGCGACGGCCGCGCCCCCGTTTTTCCGGCTGCATACTCCTGTCCGCGCTTTTGACAAGCGAAAGGGGATGGCGTACACTCCCAGTCTACGAACACGAGCCTTCATCCCCATATCGTAAAGGAGCGTCATGGCCATTGATCTGAAAGCCGCCTACAAGACCATCATGGATGACCACTTCACCCCGCAGATGGAGATCTCTTTCCTCGACGGCGGGAAACGGCAGACCCTGTGTTATGAAAAGGTCTCCTGGGTCATTGACGGCGAAGAGAAGGGGCTGCGCTACGGCGAGAATCCGGGTCAGGAGGCCGCGCTGTATAAGCTCGTGAACGGCAACCTCACGCTCGGCGAGGTCACGGCGCTGACATCCGGCAATCTTCTCGCCTCAGAGCCCGAGCTGCTCCAGTCCGGCAAACACCCGGGCAAAACCAACCTCACGGACGCCGACAACGCGCTCAATATCCTGCGTTATCTGGATGACACGCCCTGCGCCGTGATCGTCAAGCACAACAACCCCTGCGGGGTGGCCAAAGCCCCGAGCCTCGCCGAGGCGTACTTCCGCGCCAACAAGGCCGACCGCCTCGCCGCGTTCGGCGGCTGCATCGCGCTCAACCGCGAGGTGGACCTCGAGACCGCCCGGCTCGTGGCCGAAAATTATGCCGAGGTGGTCGTGGCCCCTGAATTCGCCCCCGGCGTGATGGATCTGTTCGCCGCCAAAAAGAACCTGCGCGTGATGCGCATCCGCAACATGGCGCGCCTCACCTCGTTCGTGGCGCGGCGCGTGGTGGATTTCAAATCGCTGATCGACGGCGGTCTGGTGGCGCAGTGGTCGTTCGTGCCCGAAGCGCGCAAGCCGGAGCAGCTCCAGCCCGCCGAATGCACGGCCAAGGACGGCACGGTCCACCGCATCCGGCGCCTGCCTACCCCGCAGGAGTACGCGGACCTGATCTTCGGCTGGCTGGTCGAGGCGGGGGTCACCAGCAATTCCGTGCTCTATGTCAAAGACGGCGCGACCGTGGGGATCGGCACCGGCGAGCAGGACCGCGTGGGCGTGGCCGAAATCGCGCGCGACAAGGCCTACCGCAAACTGGCCGACTGGATCGCCTGGGAGAAGTACGCCACGCCGTACAACGAACTCGCGCTGAAGTTCGGCGATGCGGGCAAAATCCGGATGGCGGAAATCGATGAGGAGGTCAAGGCCCGCAAAGGCGGCCTGCCCGGGTGCGGCATGGTCTCGGACGCCTTCTTCCCTTTCCGCGACGGCGCGGAGGTCGGCATCCGGGAGGGGATCAGCGCGATTGTCCAGCCGGGCGGGGCCCTGCGCGACTGGGACGTGATCGATTGCTGCAACGAGGCGGGCGTCGCCATGGTCTTCACCGGCCAGCGCAGTTTCCGGCACTGAGGCGAAAACGGGGAATCAGGCAGAACCCGTCAGGCGTGCCGTTTTCGGCGTGTGCGCCGCGATCTGCAGGCACATCAGCGCCCAGAACCCGCCGATCAGCCCGCCGACATGCGCCTGCAGAACGGTCGGCAGGCTGTAGATCACGCACAGGCTGGGGATCCAGACCGTCCAGTTCATCACCAGATTGGGAAGGACCAGTCTGGCGTACCATCCGCGCCCCATGTGCGGCGCGACCGCTGCCCAACGGTAGCCGCAGTCTTTCCAGAAATGCGCCAGCGACACGAGCGGGACTGTGAGAAAAGCGGAAAAGACGAACTGATCGGTCAGAATCTTGCAGACCAGGGTCCGCACGCCGGTGCCGTCCCCGTACAACACGCCCTGCAGACGGTAGAACTGCGGGATGAGGAGCCCCATCAGACCCCAGAATCCCAGCGCGAAGGCGAGCGCGCGGCCGCGGTCGGCCGGGCGCAGCGCGGGCAAGGCCAGGCAGAACAGATAGGGGACCACGCCGCAGAAGAAGAGATAACTGGCCAGCGAAAAGGGCACCCCGAACCGGGCCTGCCACCGGCCGACCTCCGTCAGCGCGTCATGGACCGGAGGCAGCAGCATATAGGCGGCCAGCAGCGCGAACGCCAACGCCTGCAGCACCAGACCGGGGATCAGGTTGTCGCGGGCGGCCCGCAGTCCGATCACCCAGGGATTCGCCGCCCTGATGTCGCGACCGTCACCCATGCGCGCTCATTTCACCAGCGCGCGCAGTGCCGCATCATAGTCCGGCTCCCGCGTGATCTCCGCGACCTGCTGGGCGTACGCCACCCGGCCCTGCGGATCGAGGATCACGATCGCGCGGGAGAGCAGCCCGCGCAGGGGCCCCCCGGTGATCGCCACACCGTAGTCCCGGCCGAAAGCCGGGGACCGGAAAACGGAAAGCGGGATCACCCTGTCCAGCCCCTCGACCGCGCAGAAACGTCCCTGCGCGAACGGCAGATCCGCCGAGACGCACAGCACCACGGTGTCGCCCAGTGCCGAGGCCTCCGCATTGAAACGCCGCACCGACGCCGCGCACACCGGCGTGTCGATGCTCGGAAAGAGATTGAGAATCACCGTCTTGCCGGCGTAGGTCTCTTGCGTCACCTCCGAAAGATCCCCGGCCGTCAGCGTGAACGCCGGAGCTTTCGAACCCACCGCGGGAAGATCCCCCGCCGTCACCACCGGATTGCCTTGGAAAGTCACTTTTGCCATATCCGCCTCCTTTTTCCGTTACGCGTCACGCCGCCAACCATAACAGAATCCGTCCCGCGCCGTCCATGCTTTCTCCGGGCACACCCCTCGGCCAGGGCAGATCTTTGATTCCCTGACTTGAGGTTTCTGGTTCCTCGTTTCAGGTTTCAGGCAACTGCTCTGTCCTGTCTCTTTCGATCCCGATCCCGATAGCGATTTCGATGTCGATGCCCCGGCGTGTGCCGAAGGTCTTGTTGGACCGGGAGGCCGTACCCGTTCACAGCGAAGCGGTACACGTTCACGTACACGAAGAGGAGGGAGGGGCACTCGACCACGGAGAACCGGATCGTGTACGTGTACGGGAACGGGAACGGGAACGGGTGCCGCTTCGCCAAGATTCGAGATTTGACCCTCTCGAGACCCCTGGAACCAGAAACCGGAAAACTCAGCAGGGATAGAAGAGAACGCTCAAGGGGAGGCAGGGCCTGGAGACGGGCGTCCCCGCCCGCAGGTTAAACGTCCTGCGCCCGCCCGTCATCCGGCGATTCTCATAAAAACCAAGTTGTTTCTCACACAAAGGGCACGAAGAAGAAGGGGGTGTCTTGAAAAAACCTTTGTGCCTTTGTGTGTGATTGAGTTGGGTTGTGGGCTTCACCCGCATTAGAATTGCTGCGATTACAGGGAATCCATTGGACAAGGGGATGTGGCATCGTGTATTTTCCTTCCTATGCCTAGAATAAACATAACGTCGTTCGTGTCTGGTTTTGCGGCTTTGGTGCTCACGCTGTCCGCAGTGCCGACAACGCGGGCGCAAAGCGTCACCAGTTCGTGGAACGACGCGGTCAGCGGCTCTTGGGGCGACGCCTCCAAATGGGACAAGGGTTTGCCTTTAGCAGGGACCAACGTTTTTCTCGGTGGTAGTGGCAGCTACACGGTCGACTACTCCGAGCCAAAGGATCATGCGATCGGGCTGCTTCACATCACCAACACCTCCGCATCGGGGGTCACCAGGCTGAACATCAACACCAACATTTTCAGCTTCAACGGCGCGCGCTGGAGCAAGGCGGCTGTTTTCCTCAATGACGGCGCAACGGTGACCAATAGGGGAGGATGGAGCGACGGCATCAACCAGACGCTGACGATCAACCCTGCTTGTACCTGGGTTCAGTTCGGTTATGTGGGTCCCGGGAACGGCTCCTCTACGACGATCACGCCGACCGTGAACGTGAATGGAGGGGTCTTCGCCTGTTCCGACCGTTGCAGCGCCGTGCTGAAACAGACGGGAGGCGTCGCGACGGTTATGTTCAATCTGACGCTCATGCACGGGACAAGTATCAGCGGCGGCGTCGTCTCGAACTTCAGTACCGCCTCGGCCGTGGACATTAACCGCAACTGTACGGCAGTCCTGACCAATCAGGGGCAGATCGTAACCCTGAACTTCGTGATGACGGGCATCGACAGCGGCGATATCATGCGTGTGGATGGCGGAAGACTGGACGTTACCGGCGACCGATTCTACATCGGCAGCAATCCCTACAGTTCCAGCCGGTACGGAACCTTTATCCAGTCGGCGGGCACAGTCGAGATGAAGAGTGCCGCGGGCTTGGTCATCGGTGCCGCCTCAGGCCCCCTGAATGCCAACTCTCTCTACCAATACCAGTTGAGCGGCGGCACCTTGGACCTTGAGAAAATCACGTTCGGCGCGGCTGCCAACCTCGGCACGAATCTTAACGCGCTCAAGATCAGCGGCGGGTCTCTGAACCTCGGATCAGGCGGGTTGGTGAAGGGAGCCGCGCCCGCGGCGACGTACCTGGTTCAACTCTCCGGAGGCTCGCTTGTCGCGAAGAGCGATTGGGCGAGTGATCTCAACATGACGGTGACAAACACGCCGGGGCCGGGGTTGGTCACCTTCCACGCGGAGGACACCGATGGCGCACCACACGACGTGGTTCTGTCGGGCGTGATGAGGGGCAACGGCAGTCTGCTGAAGACCGGCGCGGGCGCGCTGCTGGTGAATGGGACGAACACGTATACCGGTGCCACGACGGTGAGCCACGGCACGCTGGGGGGAACGGGGTCTCTGGCCGGCACGGTCACGGTCGCCGCCGATGCGATTGTATCTGCGGGTACCACGAACGGCGTGGGAACCCTGAGCGTGACCAACCTCGTTTTGCGGGAAGGCGCGATCTGCGAGTGGAACTACGGTCTGACCCGGCAGGACGTGGTGAATGTTTCCGGCAACATCACGTTGCCAACCCATGCAGTCGTAAACGTCAGCGCCGCGGAGGGGGCCAATCCGCAGCACATGCCGCAGAAGGCGGTCCTTTTCACCTACAGCAGTTGCGACGGTGCAAAAGTTCTCGACGGTTGGGTGGTCAACGGGAGTTCACCCCAAGCCCGGGTCCTGCTGGACGCCACCAATAAGCGTGTGCTGTTACTCACGTCCGAAAACTTCAGTCAAACCGTTTATCCCGACGGGTCAGGCCGGTTGATTTACGTTCCGGACGGGCGGGGCAACCGGGTCCCGGACTTTTCGTGTGCCGGCTATCGCGGGGGTGGCGTGCCTCTACCCGACGTGCCGGTCGTGAAACGCTTATCGCCGAGCGGAGGAGACGACACGCTCGCGATCCAAAACGCGATCAAAGAGGTCGGAGCCAACACTCCCCTCGACGCGCAGGGCTTTAGAGGAACCGTTCTTCTGAGCCGAGGTGTCTATAGGATCACCAACACGCTGGCCATTTATTATAGCGGGATTGTGCTCCGGGGAGAGGGGCCCTACGGCAATGGTACGGTCATCTTCCATCAGGGCACTGCCCAGAAGAACACCCTCTCGATCTACGGCGGCATTGTTTCGAATGTGTTCAAGACCGCGATCACCGATGCATTTGTCCCGGTTGGGACGAAGCAAATCACCGTAGCGTCTACGGATGGGCTGGCCGCAGGACAGAAAATCGTCGTCCGCTGCGTTCACAAGCAAAAATGGATTGACGAACTCTGTCAAACGTCTTTCTGGTCTACGAACAACTTCTCGTTGCGCTGGGAACGCACGATTACACAAATCGATCCACAGAACAAGGTGTTGACGCTGGATGCACCCATCACCTCGCAGATTGATCAAGGCAACCTCTTTGCGCAAGGAGAGGTCCATCTCTTCCATACCCATACACGAGTCTCAAACATCGGCATCGAGAACCTGATTCTCATGTCCGACTACGACCGGTCTGTGAAGGACCCGTGGGGCTACTTTGCGGATGAACAGCACGCCGACATTGGCATCCACTTCATTCATGCCTCCGACTGCTGGGTCCGCCGTGTAACCGGGTTCTTTTATTACTGGTGCCTGGTCAGGGCTCGCGACGTCGTCACCCGAATCACCATCGAGGACTGCGCCATGCTCGATGGCGTCTCGACAGACACGCCGAACCATCACACGGGTACCCGTGACTATTCTTTTTGTCTCGGGGGAAGCCAAATGCTCTGTCAGCGCTGCTACGGTAGATACGGACGGCACACCTTCATTATGGCAGGCCCGACGTCCGGCAATGTCGTCCTTGACTGTTACGCAGAAAAAGAGCACTTGTCGTGCGAGCCCCACCAATGGTGGCAGAGTGGCTCGCTGTACGATAATGTTCGCACGGATGCCCTTTTCAAGTTGAACCGTTCCGAAGGAGACCACGGCCAGCGGGCAGCGAACTGCATGCTTTGGAATATCACCTGCCTGAATTACCGCGGTTGGGAGCCGGACATCTTTCTGGATGCCCCCGCAGGCGGACTGGGTAACCAATGGGCGATCGGCATTATCAATCTGGGAGAGGGCCTTGGCATCGCCAGCCCAAGTCCCGAAAGCACGAACAGCACCGCAGCCCACATCGAGTCCGTCGGCGTGTTTGTCGAGCCGCGCTCGATATACTTGGCCCAACTGAGCGACCGCCTGGGACCCGATGCGGTCGACAGCATCACGATCCCTGCGCAGCACACGTCGTGTCAGGCGGTCTGGGACCTTCTTTTGGAACAATACGGGGCGATCCCGGAATTCGGAGATCCGGCGGACCTGAGTTGGTTGCCCCGTAAACCAGACACGCGACGGACGGTTTTCAGCATCCGGTGAACGATCCCCGCGTGTCCCGTCCCGGTACAACGGTTCTATCATGTTCTCGTTCACAAATCGGTGCGCGCATCACATGTTTACGGCCCGCCAGTTCGACCCCGGCGAGCAATGCGGACGTCCGTTACATGGATGAATATTGGCCGTAAACCTGACGATCGTAAGCCCCTGCTGCACGAATTTCGGATCATCATAACTATAAGTTATGGTAGGCATAACAACTATTCATAATCTCCTGTGGCCGGTTTTGTGGTACGGTTGCAGCGTGATCGGCAAAGGTTCCGGCGCGGTCCGGGGCCGGGTCTGCATGAAAGGGTGACAGATGCGAATCAACAAATGGTGTTTGTGCGGGTTGGCGTTTTCGTCCCTCCTGTTTGCGGGAGAGGTTTCGGCGCATGACATCCGGGTCTCCCGCGTGCGGCTGACCGACTGGGATGAGGCGCGGCAGCGCGTGATGGTGACGTTTGACCTCGCCTGGAAGAACGCCTGGCGGGATGCGGGAAACTGGGACGCGGCCTGGGTTTTCGTCAAGGTGAAGCCCGCGGGGTCAAACGACTGGCGGCATGCGACGCTCTCGCCGGAAAAGACGGATCACCTCCCCGTACCGGCGAGCGTGATCGATCCGGTGCCGGAGGGCACGGGGGTTTTCGTCTACCGCTCCGGCCTGTTCCACGGCGAGGCCTCGTATCCCGACCTCAAAGTGTGCTGGACGTACGGCGACGACGGCTACGCGTTTGCAAACGGCACTCCGGTGGCGGTATCCGTTCACGCCATCGAGATGGTCCATGTGCCGCAAGGCCCGTTCTTACTCGGTTCCACAGGAGCGGAAGACGGGCACTTCTACGCTCCGGACGAAACGGAGCAGACCACGAACGCATATGCCGTCACATCGGAGGACGCCATCGGGATCGGTCCGGAAGTTGGCAAACTCTGGGGCACCTCGACAAACGGTTACTCCACCATCGGCCCGGCCGGCACGCTGCCCGCGGCCTATCCCAAAGGGTACCGGGCGTTCTACTGCATGAAACACGAGGGAACGCAGGGACAGTACGCGGAGTTTCTGAATCAACTGACTGAACTTCAAGCGGCCAACCGGTATCCGGTCGTCACCAACGAAGAAACGAATCGGTTTGCGATTTCCGGAACATACCCGTCCATTTCGGCCGCCGCCCCGGACCGGGCCTGCAACTGGCTCTCGTGGCGCGACGGTTGCGCCTATCTCGCCTGGGCCGGCTTACGGCCCATGACCGAGCTGGAGTATGAGAAAACCTGCCGCGGGCCGGCCCTGCCGGTGCCGAATGAGTACGCATGGGGAAATGCCGCCATCGTGCAGCAGACGGGGCATGCGGGAACAGACGGCAGCGGCACGGAGACCGGGACGGCGGCATCCGGAACCGCGAACTGCAATTATAATAAGGGGATCTCCGGACCGGTGCGGGCCGGGATCTATGC
>JAVEYH010000065.1:0-19189 GCA_034003585.1 Kiritimatiellia bacterium | reverse complement strand
AAAAAATAAATACGATCCCATGTGGTAGTACAAACATAAGATTTTGTTAATAAACAGTTTAGAACAATTTCTCTCTGGCGTTTTTTTGGGGGATTGGGGTTGACTTCCGGTGGGGAAAGGTGTTGAATAATGTCACAAAAGGTCAAAACATGGCATTTGCGAGCGGACAGAGTGCGGTGGGGGCTGCCGGGCCGGGGTTACTGGTCGGGCGGTTCGACCATGCCTTGGATCCGAAGCGGCGCCTGACCGTGCCCGCGGGCTGGCGGGACCTGATGGGGTCGCCGGCCTACGTCTATGTTTTCCCTGATCCGAACGAGAAGTGCCTGAACCTGATTCCGCCCGCGGAGATGGAGGGGCGGTTGGAGAAGCTGCGGCAGCGGGCGCTGTTCGACAAGAGCGCGAGTACGGCGCTGCGGGTTTTCGGCGAGAATGCGGAGCAGGCGGTTCTGGACGTGCAGGGCCGGATCCGCATCCGGGACCGGCTGCTGGCGTTCGCGGGCCTGAAGGATACGGTGGTGATGATCGGCGCCATGAACCGGATTCAACTCTGGTCGCCGGCGTTGCGGCCGGATACCGAGACGGTCGATCAGGCGGCGTTGGCGCAGGCCTGTGAGACGCTATCGTTTTAAAAGGATCGCCGCGCGGCAGCGGGGCGCGGCCTGACAAGGGATTTGGATCGCGGGCGGGATGCGGGGGTCCGGAAGACGGACGCGGATTCGGGAGCGCCGTGTGTTGCCGCGCGATCATTTTTGACGAGGATGTGTCTGGAGGGGCTATGCACCTGTCGGTGTTGCCGCGCGAAGTCCTGGAGGCCCTGGCGGTCGTTCCCGGCGGCAGCTACATCGACGGAACGCTCGGCGCGGCGGGCCACGCATGCGAGATGCTGAAGCGTGCGGGGCCGGGCGGCCGGCTGTTGGGGATCGACCGGGACCCTGAGGCCCTGGAACGCTCCGCGGCGCGGCTGGCGGCGTTGTCCGGCGAGGTGGTGCTGGCGCACGGGACGCACGGTGAGGTCCGGCGCCTGGCAGAGGTGAACGGGTTTGCGGCAGTGAACGGCATGCTGCTGGATCTGGGCGTGTCATCCGAACAGCTCGACACGCCCGGACGGGGGTTCAGCTTCCGGTTAGACGGGCCCCTGGATATGCGCATGGATCCGACTCGGGGGGAGTCGGCGGCCGAATTGCTCGCAAGGCTGGATGTGCAGTCCCTCGCAGACGTGTTGCGGCGGCTCGGCGAGGAGCCGCAGGCGCGGCGGGTCGCCCAGGCGATCTGCCGCGCGCAAGCGGAGGCGCCGATCGTGACGACCGGTCGGCTGGCCGAGGTGGTGAGCAAGGCGTTGGGCGGGCGCAAAGGTCCGCGGCACCCCGCGACCAAGACGTTCCAGGCCTTGCGCATGGCCGTGAACCGCGAGGTGGAGGAGTTGGCGCAGGCGTTGGAAGACGGCCTGCGGCTGCTCGCGCCGGGCGGGCGGCTGGTGGTGATCACGTTTGAGAGCGTGACCGACCGCCTGGTGAAGCAGCGGTTCGCCGCGCACACCGGCCGGTGGGTCTCGCTGCAGCAGGGCGGCGAATGCTGGGAAGGCGAACTGCCGCCCGCACGGGCCGTGACGCGGCATGCGGTCACGCCCGGTGCCGGGGAGGTCGCGGCGAATCCGCGCGCCCGGTCGGCCAAACTGCGGGCGATCGAACGCTGCGGGCAGCCGGAACGGCCGCGGGGCAAGAGGTTTTTTTGAGGAGGGTCGGAAGATGAGAAAAAATCGGAAACGGCATGCACGGGTCAAAGTGCTGCCTCCGTCGGTGGTGGGTTTTTTCGTGCTGCTGGTCAGCATGATTCTCTGTTACTGGTTCATGGACTCCAAATGCGCCCAGCTCGGCCAGGAGATCCGCAAACACGAGCAGAAATTCTCAGCCCTGGAGAATGAGCGGGTTCGGGAAGAGGCGCGCTGGAATGCCAAGAAGACGCCGGAGAAATTGGAGCGGGCCATGCTGCAGCATGGCCTCGCCATGAATTACCCGACCGCCGCGCAGGTGGTGCGCATGGATGCGGATACCGGCGCGCCGATACCCGGACAGATCTCAGTGGCGGCGTTCCGCCGCAGCCGGAATGCGGGCGAGCGCGTGGCGGGGACGGGCCGGAAATAGGCGGGCCCGGTTCCGGGACGGAGGGGTGGGTCATGCATGACCGCGGCATTCGGGTGCGTATTCTGCTGGTGACCGCCGCGTTGCTTCTCGCGCTTTTCGGGTTGGCTTCGCGGCTGGCCTATCTGCACCTCGCGAACCATTCCAAACTGACGCGCGAGTACCGGCGGACGCTGCTGGGTTTGCGCGGCCGCATCTTTGACTGTAACGGCGACCGCTTCCCCATGGCGGTCAGTCTGCCGGCGCGCCAGTTCTTTCTGGATCCGCAGTCGGTCAAGCCGCAACACGACAAAAAACAGATCGCGGAGACGGTCGCGACGTGTCTGGGGCTGGAGACGGATGAGGTGTACGCGCAGTTCACCCGCAAAGACTCGCGGTACATCAAACTGGGGATCTCGCTCAACGACAAGGTGTTCGACCTGCTCTCGGATCCGGACGCGATCAGCGGGATCGGCTCCGAGGATCTGGTCTGCCGCTCCTATCCCCAGGGCCGCCGGATGTCGCATGTTCTGGGGTTCGTCAATGATATGGGGGTGGGCGGCGCCGGGATCGAGCAGCAGTTCAACCGCTACCTGACCGGTACGCCCGGCCTGATCGAGGGCGAGAAGGACGCCGGCCGCCGCGAGATCTGGAGCCGGCGCACGGTGCACGTTCCGGCCATCGCGGGCTCGGATCTCTATCTGACGCTGGACCACAACATTCAATATGAGGTCGAGCAGGCGCTCTGCGAGGTGGTGGAGAAATTCGAGGCCGTGGGCGGGTGGGCCATTGTCCAACGGGTCCGCACCGGCGAGATTCTGGCCATGGCCTCCTTCCCCGATTTCGCGCCCGAACAGTACACCGAGGAGAGTGTCGATGTGTGGCGCAACTCGGCCCTGGCGATCGTCTACGAACCGGGCTCGATCATGAAGGCGGTCACGGTGGCGGCGGCGCTCAACGAACGCATCGTGACGCCGGAGACGGTGATTGATGTGGGGGAGGGGTGCTGGATGTATGCGGGCAAGCCGTTGCGCGATCATGTGCACGGTCGGATCAACGTCAGCACCGCCCTGAAAAAGTCGAGCAACATCGCCTGCGCGAAAATCGGCCTGATGCTGGGCAACAAACGGCTCGAGACCTATCTGCGGGCCTTCAATTTCGGCGAGAAGCTGGGGATCGAACTGCCGGGTGAGGAGCGGGGCATTCTCGCCCGGGCCCGGGATTGGGACAAGCTCAAACCCACGCGCATCCCGATCGGCCAAGGCGTGGCGGTCACCGGACTGCAGATGATCTCGGCCTATTCGACGCTGGCCAACGACGGCGTGATGATGAAGCCGCACCTGGTGCGGCGGATCGTCTCCGCCAGCGGCGAGACGATTTTTGAGGCCAAGCCCGAAGTGTTGGGGCGGCCGGTGCGTCCCGAGGTCGCGCGCGTCGTGCGCGAGATGCTGCGCGGGGTCACCGAGGAGGGGGGCACGGGCAAACGGGCCTCCGTGCCGGGATATTCGATCGGCGGCAAAACCGGCACGGCGCAGAAGGCGGTGCCGGGCGGGTACTCCAGCACGGATTACTATGCCTCGTTCGTGGGGTTCGTGCCCGCGGGGGAGCCGGTCTTCAGCGTGCTGGTTTCCGTGGAGCGGCCGCGGCCCCAGCACACCGGAGGTTTTGTTTCGGCCCCTGCCTTCGCCAAGATCGCGGCGGCGACGGCCCGGTATCTCGAAGTCCCGCCCGACCAGCTGTCCGAGGAAGAGGAGCAGGTGGCGAATCACCCGTAGCAGACGGCGCGAACCCGCGCCGCGGAGACCCTTCTCATGAGATGTTCGGAAATTCCGGAACTCGCGTCCCTGCTTGTGGCCGAGGCGCCGGCCACGGCTTTCACCGGGATCCAGTGCGATTCGCGCCGGATCCGGCCCGGCGACCTGTTTGCCGCGGTCACCGGTACGCGTGACGCGGGCGGACGGTACGCCGGGGCCGCCCTGGCGAAAGGCGCGGTGGCGATCCTCTCGGAAACGCCGTTGCCGGAGTATCATCGCCAGGTCATTCTGGTCCGGGACGCGCGCCGCGCGCTGGCCTGCATCGCGTCGGCGCTGAAAGCGTGGCCTTCCCGCAACATGCGGGTGTACGGGATCACCGGGACCAACGGCAAGACCACCACCGCGTGGCTGTTGCGCGAAATGCTGGCGGCCGGCGGGGCCGCGCCCGGGTTGCTGACCACCGTCCAGGTGGAATACGCCGGCCGCGAGATCCCCGCCACGCGCACCACACCGGACGCCTGCGACCTGCAGGCCATTCTGGCCGCCATGCGCGCCGGGGGCTGTGACGCCGCGGTGATGGAGGTGTCGTCGCACGCGCTGGATCAGCAGCGCGTGGCCTGGGTGCGGTTCGCGGGCGCGGCCTTCACCAATCTGTCGCAGGATCATCTCGATTACCACGGCACCCTGGAGGCGTATTTCGCCGCCAAGCGCAAACTTTTCGACCAACTGGCCGCCGAAACGCCGGGCGCGCCCGCCGTGTGCGTGGCGGATGCCGGATACGGGGAGCGCATGGCCGCCTATCTCGCCACGCTGCCGCTGCGCCGCCTCACCTGCGGGTTCACGCAGGCGGCCGACCTGCGGGCCGAAGACCTGACTGTCACCCCCGACGGCAGCGCGTTCACGCTGGCGGCGCCGGACGGGCGGCGCCTCGCGTTGCGCGTGCGCCTCGCGGGCCGGTACAACGTGGCCAACATGCTGTGCGCGGCCGGCCTGGCGCTGGAGGCCGGGGTGCCGCTGGAGACCGTGGGGCAGGCGCTGGAGGCGGCACGCCCGCGGTGGGGACGGCTGGAGCGCGTGCCGGTCGGTTTGCCGGCCACGGTGTTTGTGGACTATGCCCACACCGATGACGCGCTCTCGAACGTTCTGGGGACTTTGCGCGAGGTGACGCGCGGACGCCTGACGGTGGTCTTCGGGTGCGGCGGCGAACGTGACCGCACCAAGCGTCCGCTGATGGGGCGCGCCTGCGCCGCCCTGGCGGATCATCTGGTGATCACCTCCGACAATCCGCGTTCGGAGGATCCGCAGACGATCATCGGGGAGATTCTGCGGGGAATCCCGGGAGGGACCTCGCACGAGGTCGAGCCCGACCGCCGGCTCGCCATCCGCCGCGCGTTGAGTCAGGCGCGCGAGGGGGATGTGGTGCTTGTGGCCGGCAAGGGGCATGAGTCGTTTCAGGAACTCGCGGGCCGCACCCTGCCCTTTGATGACCGGCAGGTGGTGGCGGAGGAGGCGCGAACACTCAGCGGGGCGCGACCGCGGGATCGGTAGAGCCGGCAAACCGGGCCGGACGGCCGGGACGGGTGCGAAGATGTCAAACGGGGAACCACAGGTGTTTGATGCGGCCGCGTTTGCCGCATGGGCAGGCGGCGACACGCAGGCGCTGCCGGCGACTTTCCGCGGCGTGACGCAGGATTCGCGCAGGGTGACGCCGGGGTGCCTGTATGTGGCGTTGCGCGGGGAGCGGTTCGACGGGCATGCTTTTGTGGCGCAGGCCTTGCGCGGCGGCGCCGCGGCCGCGCTGGTCGAGACGTCCTGGCCCGCGCCGGCCGGCGCGGCCGCCTGGCCCCTGATCCGTGTGAAGGACACCCGCCGGGCGCTGGCCAATGCCGCGCGCGCGTGGCGGCGTTCAAACCGCGCGTTCATTCTGGGCATCACCGGCAGCTCCGGCAAAACCACGACCAAAGAAATGGCGGCCGCGCTGTTTGCCGCCGGCGGGCGCGTCTGCGCCACGCGCGGGAATCTCAACAATGAGGTGGGACTGCCGCTGAGCCTGCTGGCCATGCCGCCGGAAACCGAGTACGGCATCTTTGAGCTGGGCTCCAACCATCCCGGCGAGATCGGGCGGCTGAGCGACACGCTCCAGCCGCGCGCGGCCGTGATCGCCAGCATCGGATGCGCGCACATCGAGCACTTCGGCACGCAGGAGGCGATCGTGCGGGAGAAGGGTGCCCTGCTGCGCGCGTTGCCGCGCGAGGGGTTCGCCGTCCTGAACCGGGAGGTCACGGGGTTCGCGCAACTGGCGGAGCAGTCCGGCGCGCCGGTGGTGACGGTCACGCTGACGGGGGGGGAAGCGGATTTCTCGGCCGAGGCGACAGACCTTCTGGACGGCGCGCTGCACATCACGGAACGGGCGACCGGCGAAGAGACGCGGCTGCGCAGCGGACTGCCGGGCGCGCACAATGCGTCGAATCTGCTGCTGGCTTTCGCGGCGGCGCGGCGCGCCGGGCTTCCCGCCGGCGCGTTGGCGCAGTCCCTGTCGGGTCTGGCCCTGCCCAAGATGCGCTGGGAGGTGACGGTACGTGACGGCGTGACGTGGGTCAACGATGCCTATAACGCCAATCCCCAAAGCATGGCCGCGGCGCTCAAAACGTTTGCGGGCCTGCCGTGCCGGGGGCGGCGCATCGTGGTGTTGGGCGACATGCTGGAACTGGGCGGGCACGCCGGAGCGTTGCACCGCGAGGTTGGCCGCTGTGTGGCGCAGACCGCCCCGGATGGGCTGCTGGCGGTGGGGCGCGACGCGACGCGGCATTTGGCGGAGGAGGCGGTGCGGGCGGGTTTTCCGCGGGCGAAGGTGGCCTGTGCGGACGATGCGCGGGCGGCGGGTGCCGTGCTGCGCGAATGGGTGCGTAGCGGCGACAGCGTTTTGCTCAAAGCGTCGCGCGGCATGCGGCTGGAAGGGATCGTGGAACATGAACCGGTATGACGGCGCGCGGGCCCTGGTGCTGGGCGCGGGAATCAGCGGCGAGGCGGCCGCGCGGCTGCTGCTCGCGCGCGGCGGGCGCGTACGGGTGATCGACGAGGGGAAAGCGGACGCGCGGGCCGCGGTGGCGCAACGGATCACCGCGGCCGGCGGACAGGTGACGTTCGGGGCCGACGGTCTGCCGCCCGAACCGTTCGACGTGTGCGTCGTGAGTCCCGCGTTCTCCCTGAACCATCCGTGGGTGGCCGCGTGCCGCGCGCGCGGCGTCCCGATGGTGTCCGAACTGGAACTCGGGAGCGGTTACTGGCCCGGGCGCGTGATCGCCATAACCGGCAGCAAAGGCAAGAGCTCGCTGGTCAAATGGTGTGCGGACACGCTGACGGGTGCGGGCATCCCCGCCTCGCCCGCGGGCAATTACGGGATTCCGCTGTGCCGGCTCGCGCTCGACCGGCCGGATCTGAGCTGGGCGGTGACCGAGGTCAGCTCGTTTCAGATGGAGCACACCCGGACCTTCCGCCCGGAGATCGCGATCCTGCTGAATCTCCAGGCCGACCATCAGGACCGGCACGCGGACATGACGGAGTACAAGGGCGCCAAAATGCGGCTTTTCGCGCGGATGCGTCCGGGGGATGTCGCGCTGCTTCCGGCCGGACTCGCGGACGACGGGGGCGTGCCTCCGGGGGTCACGCTGTGGCGGTTCGGCGCGGATGCGGGATGCGATTGGCGTTATGCGGACCATGCGGTGACAGGCTGGGCGGACGGCAGGCGCGTCCGGGTGGAGACCGGGGGCTCGTGGTTCGACAACGAGGTGCTCGGGCTTTCGATCTCGGCGGGGGTGGCGGCCTTGCATGTCGCGGGGCTGGACCCGGAGCGGATCGCGGCGGGGCTGCGGGCGTTCGAGCCGCTGCCGCACCGCATGCAACTCGTGTGGGAGAGCCGGCACGGCGTGCGCTATGTGGATGACTCCAAGGCGACCAGCCTTGCGGCAACGGCTGCGGCACTGAGAATGGCGCGCAAACCGGTGCGCCTCATCGCAGGCGGGCTCTTGAAAGAGCATGATCTCGAAAACATAAAAGAGTTGCTGACAAAAACCACAAAAAAGGGTTATCTTATTGGTCACTGCTCAAGGCAGATGTTTCAGGCTTGGTCGGATGTGATCCCCTGCGAAGAGTGCGGGACCCTGGATCAGGCTGTGGCGGCGGCGGCGCGGGAAGCCCGGGCGGGTGACACGGTGTTGCTTTCGCCGGGGACGGCGAGTTTCGACCAGTTTTCAAGCTATCGGGAAAGGGGAGAACGTTTCACGGCTCAGGTCCGCGCGGTTGCGGATCTCTGAACGTTTCTTTTCTGAGGGCAAGAAGGACAAGGAGACACAATGAATCGTCAAGTCATGCGTGTTGTTGCGGGCGTCAACCTGATTGCGGGCTGCCTCCTGATGCAGGGCTGCGGCATGTTCAACCGGAAGAGTGAAACCACCTCGACGACCCTGCCCGACGGGGAACTGCCCCCGGTTGAGGTGCAGCCCTTGGATACGACGCCCCCGCCTGTTCAGCCTGTCGAGACGGCCTTGGTCGAGCTGCCGTCGGTGCCGACCTCGACCCCGTACACGATTGAGAAGGGCGACACCCTTTCCGCCATCGCGTACAAGTACAACCTGCGCTGGCAGGACATCGTGGCCGTCAATCCCGGCATCGCGCCCAACCGGTTGCGCATCGGCCAGGTGATCCAGCTCCCCGGCCAGGTGGATCTCTCCAAGGCGCGTTCCGTGCCGGTGGCGGCACCCCGGGTCAAGGCCCCCAAGACGGTGGCGCCGAAAGCGGCCGCATCCGTTTCGGGCCCGGCTGTCACGTATGTGGTGAAGTCCGGCGACTCCCTCTCGGTCATCGCGCACAAACACGGGATCAAGACTGCGGCCCTGCGCCAGGCCAACGGGCTGAAGAGCGACAAGATCATCGTCGGCCAGACGCTGAAGGTGCCCGGCGCCGTCAAGACGCCGCCCGCCGCACCGGTGACGAAGAAGAGCGCCGCTTCGAAGCAGGCCCCCAAACCCGTCGCGCCGAAACCGGCGGCCGCCGTCAAAGCGGAATCAGCCCCGGCTGTGACAACCGAGCCGCCGCCCGCCGCCGAGAAAACGCCGGCGCCCGCCGCGGTCGAGTCCGCCCCGGTGAAAATCGAGACCGCGCCGCCGCCGCCCGCTCCGGTTGCGGAGACCGCGACGCAGACCTACACCGTGAAAGAGGGTGAGGATCTGTATGCCGTGGCGATTCGCTGGGGCGTGAGCCCGAGCGATCTCAAGGCGCTCAATAACCTCACCTCAAGCGAACTGAAGGCCGGGACCGTGCTGAAGATCCCGAACGCGGGACAATAACGGAGGCGGACGGCATCCCATGCGCAGCACTCTGACGGTCTTGTCGCTGACAGTGGTCGCGTTGCTGGGATTGGGAATTGTCGTGTTGGCCACGGCCAGTGCTGTGCGGGCTCAGGGTTTATACGCTGACCCGCACTTTTTTGTTCGGCGCCAATTGATCTGGCTCGGGCTCGCGGCGGTGACGGTGTTTTTGGTCAACCGCTTCGATTATCACTGGTGGCGGGGCACACCGTTGCTGACCGTCGGCTTTTCGCTGCTGGTGGTGCTGGCGCTGCTGCTGGTCTTCGTCCCCGGTATCGGCGGCAAGGTCAAGGGCAGCTACCGCTGGCTCAACCTCGGCCCGCTCCGCATGCAGCCCAGCGAATTCGCCAAAATCCTGACGGTCATTGCGGTGTCGGTCTGGATGGACCGCATCGGGTGGCGGGTGCGCCAGTTTACCAAAGGCGCGTTCCTGCCCGGGTGCGGGCTGGCGCTGCTTGCGGGCCTGCTGGTGATGGAGCCGGACTTCGGCTCCACGCTGGTGGTGTGCGTGGCGGGAGGCGCGCTGATGTACGTGGCCGGCACGCGGGTCGTATACCTGCTTTTGTTCGGCGGACTCGGCCTGGCGGGGGTGGGCGCCTTTCTCATCACGAACGCCAACCGCATGCGCCGCCTCGCGGCCTGGCTCCCCGAAGCGCTCCGCCTGATGATCGAGAGATGGCTGCCGCCCGGGCATACGGAGGAGGGGGCTTCCGCCGCCAGATACCAGTTGGAGCAGGCGATCCTGGCTTTCAAGAACGGAGGCCCGTCCGGCGTGGGGTTCAATCAGAGCATTCAGAAATACAACTATCTGCCGGAAGCCCACACCGACTTCATCTTCGCCATCGGCGGCGAGGAGTTGGGCTTGGCGTTTTCCCTGTTTGTGGTGGTGGCGTATGCCGTGATCCTGTTCTGCGGCATCCGGATCGCGCTGCGCGCGTCGGACCGGCTCGGCCGGATGCTGGCGTTCGGCATGACCCTCCTGCTGGTGTTCCAGGCGGCGTTCAACATCGGCGTGGTCACGGGGTGCCTGCCCACCAAAGGGTTGGCCCTGCCCTTCATGAGCTATGGGGGCACCAATCTCATCACGGCGCTGTTTGCGGTCGGCACACTGTTGAACGTGGGACGCCATGTGGATGTGTTTGACGAGCGCATGCACACGCAGGTTGTACGCAACGCCGCGCAAGAGGTGTGAGGCGGGATCATCACGGGGTTCCGGTTGAGGGAAACCCGAAGGGGGGAGTGTGCCGGGACGGAACATGCGGCGCGCCGTGGCGCGGGGAATCCTGCTGGCGGCGCTGTGGGCCGCGGCGGGGGGGTGCCGCGCGCTGCGCGAGCCGGATACGGGGCCGGTGCCGTTGCGCCGCTACGGGGCGGAGGCCGCGCGGTTGCGCGGTCTGCCGCTGACGCGTGAGATTCCGGTGACGAGCGAGGCGCGCGACGCCTGGATGGCCGTGTTGGAGGCCGAACTCGATAAACCGGAGAACCGGCGGTTTCTGGAAGAGACCGAGCGGCTCGCGCGGCACTTCCGCGTTCTCCCGGCCGATGCGTCGCTGCGCGCGCTCTACCGCGCGCTGATGCGCGAGCAGGTGGCCGCCTATTACGATCCCGCGAAAAAGCGCATCGCGGTCGTGGAAGAGCCGGAGTCGGAGCGTCCGGAGAGCGCGGTGGACCGGGCGCTGGCCGACCGTTTCGTGTACGCGCATGAGTATTGCCATGCGGTGGAGGATGCGCATTTCGACCTCGAGCGGCTGACCCGGGCGGCGCTTGGCGATCTCGACGCCAATCTTGCCTTAACCTCGTGTGTCGAGGGCAACGCCGTGCTGGTCGGCGCGGACAGTCTGTGCGCGGCGTGGCCGGTCAACACCGCAACGCCGCTGGGGGCCTTCCTGGTCTCGCTCGCCGGCCGGCTGGACCTCACGGATGCGGCCGGGACCGATCTGCAGGCCTACCCGCCGTTCCTGACCGGGGCGCTGGTGCGGCCGTACCTGGACGGCGCCGTCTTTTCGAACCGCTTGCGGCGCGAGGCGGGGTGGCAGGCGTTGGACCGGGTTTACCGCGAACGCCTGCCGGTCACAACCGCCGAGATCCTCTTTCCGGAACGGCGCTACCTGCGGCCATTCCAGCCTGCGGAGTTCTCGCTCGTTCCCGGTGTGGCGGGGCAGGGGCCGGATGCGGTGCAGCCGGTCTCGACCAACCGGCTCGGCGTTCTGGGTACGGCGTTGTGGCTGGGCGGGGAGCGGCTCGCGTCGGTCCGGGACTTCGGCTTCCTGCGGGGGTGGCTGGGCGACCGCGTCTTTCTCGCGGAAGCGCCGGACGGCGCAACACGCACGGTCTGGCTGAGTTATTGGGAGCGTCCTGGGCATGCGCGCGCGTTCCGGAAACAGGTGTTGCGGCGGCTGGAATCCGGCGCGTTCGCGGGCGTGCTTCACGACGTGCGGCGCGAGGGGCGCTTGGTGGCGGCGGTTTGGATGAGCGGCCCCGGCGCGACGGAGGCGGTGTGCGGGGAGGAGGCTTCCCGTGCCCTGGCGTCGCGTGTGGCGGCCGAGACCCCGTCGCTGGTGGCCTCATGGTGGGAGGACCTGCCCTGGCCGGTGAGCGTCGGCCCCTCGGGGTGCGGGGTGTTGGGCGGCTGGGCTGCGGAACTGCTCGGCGGCACGGGGTTCTTCCATGTCCGCCTCGCCTGCGGCGGGCTGTTGCGCGCCGAACGCACGCCGGACCGGCACTATTGGGGCACGGCCTTCGGCCTGTTGCGTCATGTGGGGGACCGCCGTTCGGCCTTCACGTTCTGGCAGATTCCGCTGGTGGCCTCATGGCACGCCCAGGGGCAGGGCGACGGACGGCGTTTCCGGTGGACCGTGGGCGGGGGGCTCGTGGCAGAGGGCGAGCCCGGCCGCGTACGCGTGCTGCGGATCCCGGTGTGGCGGGCCGCACCCGAAGCAGGGGTGAGGAAAGGGGAGTGAGGAGGGAGGAGTTTGAGAACGGGGTGCCCCTCTACAACAACGCCTTTCTTGGGATTCCACGCCTTTCAAGCATGGACTGAGCGGCAGGAAGCGGATACCTGTTTCTGAAGAGACACCGGTTCCTCAGCATGTCAGATTCCTCAACCGCTTTGCTTCGAGGGTATGACAACTCCTACCTCCTCCCTCCTAAATCCTCCTTGCGGTGCGGGTGCGGATTCAACAAGTTGAATCGCAGCATCGCACCCTCTGTGAAGTCGTCATTGTCGTAAGGGTGGCTTTTATAGTATAAATTTATTTTCACGCATCGAAATCAATTTGCGCCCGGCCAGAACGACTTGTGGCGTCCGATGTGTGACACGAAAGGAGAAAGGGCATGGAGAGCAGTTCGTATAACCCGTTTCAGGTGGCGCAATCGCAGTTTGACAAGGTGGCCGCGGTGCTGGAATTAGACGAGGGGGTGCGCGATCTGTTGCGGCAGCCGATGCGGGAATACCAGTTCACCATTCCGGTCCGGATGGATGACGGGGCCGTGCGCGTGTTTAAGGGTTTCCGGGTCCAGCACAATGATGCGCGGGGTCCCGCGAAAGGCGGCATCCGGTTCCATCCGATGGAGACGATCGATACGGTGCGCGCGCTGTCGATGTGGATGACGTGGAAGTGTTCGGTGGTGGATATCCCGTTGGGCGGCGGCAAGGGCGGGGTGATTTGCGATCCGCACCACCTGAGCCTGCGCGAGCAGGAGCAGATCTGCCGGGGGTGGGTCCGCCAGATCGCCAGGAATGTCGGGCCGGTGAGTGACGTGCCCGCGCCGGACGTGATGACCAACGGCCAGCACATGCTCTGGATGCTCGACGAGTTCGAAACGGTTCGCGGCGGCCGGTATCCCGGCTTCATCACGGGCAAGCCGGTCGGCATGGGCGGGTCACTCGGGCGCACGGAGGCCACGGGTTTCGGCGTGGTGTTCACGTTGCGTGAGGCGTTGAAGGAACTCGGCATCGAACCGCGGAAGACCACCGCCAGCGTGCAGGGCTTCGGGAACGTGGCGCAATACGCCGTGCAGTTGTACACCGAGCTCGGCGGCACGGTCACCGCGATCTCCTGCTGGGATCAGGCGGACAAGACCTCCTACACGTTCCGCAAGGCGGACGGGATCTGCCTCAAGGAACTGCGCGGGATCTCCGACAAGTTCGGCGGAATCGACAAGAACCGCGCGCGCGAACTCGGGTATGAGATGCTGCCGGGCGGGGCCTGGCTGGAGCAGGAGGTGGATGTCCTGATTCCGGCGGCGCTGGAGAACCAGATCAACCGCGACACGGTCCAGAAAATCTCGAAACGCGTCCGGGTCATCGCCGAGGGCGCGAACGGGCCGACCACGCCGGAGGCGGATGAGGTGCTCAAGCAGCGCGGCGTCTTTGTGCTGCCGGACTTTCTGACCAACGCCGGCGGCGTCACCTGCAGCTATTTCGAGCAGGTGCAGTGCAACACCAATTACTTCTGGGAGAAGGATGAGGTGCTCGCCAAACTGGACACGAAAATGACCTCCGCGTTCGCGGCGGTCAGCGATCTGGCCCGCCGTCAGAAACTCTACCTGCGCGATGCCGCGTACATGATCGCGATCAACCGGGTGGCCGAGGCGGTCCGGTTGCGCGGCTGGGCGTGAGGCGGACCGGATAGGCGGTAAGAAAAGGTGAAGGCGGGGCGCTGCCGGCACGCCCCGCCCGTTCCGGGCGTTAGACCGGGGGTCGCGATGCGGAAGGGCGGACGGATGAGCGACAAGAGCCAGGACAAAGACCGGTTCAACCTCTTGCGCGAGCGCGCCAAGGAGTTGAACTGCCTCTATCAGGTCGAGGAGTTGCTGGGGAACGGGACGCTGCCCCTGGCCGAAATCTTCCGGAGCCTGATCACGGTCATCCCGTACGGCTGGCAGTATCCCAAGCTCTGCCAGGTGCGGATCGTCTACGAGGACGCCGTCTACGAGCCGGCGTCCTACACGCCGACGCGCTGGTCCGAGACCGTGCCGATCAAAGAGGAGGAGCGGGTCGTCGGCTTGATCGAAGTCTCGTATGTCAGCGAGGTGCCGGCCTCGCGCGAAGGCTTCTTCCTCCAGAAAGAGATCAAACTCATCCGCACCATCGCCGAGCGGATCGGCCAAACCTCCTTCCACCGCAAACTGGAGAAGCTGCGCCACGACTGGGACGCCACGCAGCGCGCGCTGGCCGAGAAAAGCCACCATGAATGGATGGTGATCGTCGACCTGCTGCGCCGCACGGACGAGAAGCTCTACCTCCACATCTCGCGCAAGATGCTGTACTGCCTGTTCCGGTGCGGGATCAAGGACGCCGGCCTGTTGCTGAACACCTTCGGGACGGATTTCGCCGCGCCGCAGGCCGAAGGCGCGCAGGATGGCAACAGCCCCAGCCTGAAGCAGACGCGCGAAAGTTTGTTCGGAGTCAGCGACCGGGTCTTCGCCATCGCCGCCCGGCACCTCAGCGACGCGGACATCCTCGACAACCTCCACAAGTGGATCCAGGAAAACAAGCTCAGCTTTCTGATCAAGGCGGTGGACTCCGGCAACACGCCGCTCGGCCAGATCGTGGACGCCATCCTCCGGTACCGGGCGCTGACCGGCAGCGAGGGCACGCTGGCCCGGCCGATGGAGCAGTGGTTGCGGGTGTCGCTGATCCGCCGCTTCTTCACCGACAACATCGCGTTCATCAACCTTGCCAAACGCTATCTCGAGGTGGCGGACTTTTTCGACCTCGCGCCGCGGATCATCTATCCGGCCGGCAGCAACGGCCGGTTGGGCGGCAAAAGCACGGGACTCTTTCTGGCGTATCATCTGCTGAAGCGGGCGGCGGATCAGGGCGAGGCGCTTTTCGCGGAACTCCGGATCCCCAAAACCTGGTATCTCACGGCGGATTGCCAGACGGAATTCCTGCGGTACAACGAACTGGAGGACGTCAACGAGCAGAAGTACAAGGAGTTGGAACAGATCCGGATCGAGTACCCCAACATCATTCAGTTGTTCAAGAATGCCCCGTTTCCCGGCGACATCGTGAAGGGCCTGTCGCTGGCGCTCGATGATTTCGGCGAATGCCCGTTGATCGTCCGCAGCTCGAGTCTGCTCGAAGACCGCACGGGGACGGCCTTTTCCGGGAAATACAAGAGCCTGTTCCTGTCGAACCAAGGCAGCAAGCAGGCGCGTCTGGAGGCGCTGCTGGATGCGATCGCCGAGATCTACGCTTCGGTGTACGGCCCGGACCCGATCCTCTACCGGGCCGAGCACGGCTTGCTGGATTTCCACGAGGAGATGGGCATTCTGATCCAGGAAGTGGTGGGCATGCGTGTGGGACCGTATGTGATGCCGGCCTACGCCGGTGTCGCCTTCAGCAGCAACGAGTTCCGCTGGTCGCCGCGGCTGCGCCGCGAGGATGGTCTCGTGCGGCTGGTTCCGGGGCTCGGCACGCGCGCAGTGGACCGGGTGAGCAACGATTATCCGGTGTTGCTTTCACCGGGGCAGCCGGGGTTGCGCGTGAATGTCAGCCCGGATGAGATCCGGCACTATGCGCCGGCGATGACCGATGTCATCAATGTGGAGTCCCGCGCTTTTGAAACCGTGCCGTACGGCAGGCTGCTGCGCGAATGGGGCAACGCGATCCCGAATCTGCGGCACTACGTTTCCGTGTACCGTGACGGGCATATCCAGCCCCCGTCGGGACTCGATCTGGACCTGGAGCGCGACGAGCTGGTCGCCACGTTCGAAGGGCTGATCGCCCGGACGGACTTCGTCAAGAGGATCCGGGCCATTCTGCTGGCGCTGCAGGAGGGGCTGGCCACGCCCGTGGATATCGAGTTCGCCTCGGATGGCCGGTCGTTTTACCTGCTCCAGTGCCGCCCGCAGTACACGGAGATCGAAACCGCGCCGAGCGTGATCCCGCAGGACATTCCGGCCCCCAGCATCCTCTTCACCGCGAACCGCTTCATCTCCAACGGCCGGGTGCCCGACATCTCGCACATCGTTTATGTCTCGCCCGCGCGGTATGCGGAACAGACGAGCCGCGACGCGCTGGTGGAGATTGCCCGCGCAGTGGGCCGGCTGAACGTGCTGCTACCCAAGCGCCGCTTCATCCTGATGGGCCCCGGCCGCTGGGGCAGCCGCGGCGACATCAAGCAGGGCGTGCAGGTGACCTATGCCGATATCTGCAACACCGCGGTGCTGATCGAAATCGCGGGCAAGCGCGGTGGATACGCCCCGGAACTCTCCTTCGGCACCCATTTCTTCCAGGATATGGTCGAGGCGGGCATCCGCTACATCCCCCTCTACCCGGATGATCCGGAGGTGGAGTTCAACGAGCGCTTCCTCAACAGTTCGCGCAACATGCTCGCCGGCATCCTGCCGGAATTCGCGCATCTCGGCGAGGTGCTGCACGTGATCGATGTGCCGGGTTGTGAGGCCGGCAACGTGCTGCGCATCCTCATGAACGCCGAGTTGGGTGAGGCGGTCGGCTATCTCGCGGAACCCGCGGTCCTCAGCGAGGAGCCGCAGACGAAGCCGCGGCCGGCCGAGGGGCGGGTGGAGGATTTCTGGCGCTGGCGGCTCCGGATGGCGGAGCAACTCGGCCAGCGGCTCCAGGCGGGACGGTTCGGCGTGCAGGCGCTCTACCTGTTCGGCTCCACCGCGAACGCCACCGCCGGACCCGACAGCGACATCGATCTGCTGGTTCATTTCCGGGGGACCCCGAAACAGCGCAAAGAGCTGCTGGTGTGGCTGGAAGGATGGAGTCTGAGCCTCGCGGAACAGAATTACCTGCGTACCGGGTACCGTACCGACGGGCTGCTGGATGTGCATCTGGTGACCGATGAGGACATCGCGGCGCGGACCAGCTATGCGGTCAAGATCGGCGCGGTGACCGATCCCGCCTGGCCGCTGGCGCTCATGGGGGAATCGCCGGATCCGCAGCTCTGACGCGGTCGGGCCGCTCTGTGCAGTCTAACGCGATTCTCGCAATCCGCTCATGAAAGACAAGCGCCGCGGCCGCATCCTGTGCGCCAATCACACGGCGGTTCAGACGGCGCGCGCCGTCCGTCGCGTGCGCATCCGACATGAGGACGAAGGGCATGAAGAGAGAGCGGCAACGCTGGGTTGGGGTGTTTTGCGTTCTGTCCGGTATCGTGGCGCGGGCGGAGGGGCACTCGCCTGATCCGGCCTATCCCGTATTCGACGCGGGCGCGGACATCCGTTTCCGGTATGAGTACAAAGACAACTGGCCGGACAAGGGCAAAACCTCGATCGACACCGCGTATGAGGATTATGCCCGGCTGCGGACCCGCGTGTGGGGCAGGGCCGATTTCACTGAGGACCTGGGCGCCACCCTGCGTCTGGGCAATGAATTCCGCGACTACCGCAACAGCGCCGGCAACAAACACAGGAACGAGTTTCCGGATGAGCTGTACATCGACAACCTCTACTTCGACATCAAGAATATCCGCGAGCGCGTGGATCTTCGCATCGGCCGCCAGAACATCAAAGAGGGCAGCGGCCGTATGCTCAGTGACGGCACAGGCGGCGACGGCACCCGCACCGAGTATTTCGACGCGATCCTTGCGAAGGTCAAGTTGATGGAGCGCAGCGATGTCGATCTGATGGCGGTGTGGAGCCGGTATCGGGACGACTGGACCCTCGGCAATCCGCATGACATCTATGACCAGACGAAGATCAAGAGCGGGGCACCGTATTCCAAGATGCACGAAAAGGCGCTGATGGCCTATATGCATTACAACGAAATCGAAGACTTCCCGATGGAGTTCTATTGGATCTGGAAACAGGAAACCCGGTTCTACGACAAAGAGACGCGCTATCCGGGCCGGGATTTCCACACGTTCGGCACGCGCCTGATGCCGCGTTTTTCCGACACGCTCTCGGCGGAACTCGAGTCCGCCGCGCAGGTCGGGAAGATCGACGGCCAGTCCGGCATGGAAGGCCGAAACATCGCCGCTTGGATGACCTATGCGGGCGTCACCTACGCGCGTGACGATTGGGCCGGCAAGCCGCGCCTGACCGGCGCGTTGCTCTACCTGTCGGGCGATGACGACAGCTATTACAAAACCGCCGACGGAGGAACCGCAACCGGCTGGAATCCGCTCTTCAATCGAACCGATAGCGAGGGACACATCTCCGCCGGCATGTACGACAGTTACCGCTGGTCCAATCTGGTCTATCCGCATCTCGAAGCCGCCGTTCAGCCGCGAGCCAAGCACAAGGTCCGCGTGCAGGCCGGTCCGATGTATGCGGCGGAGAAAGACAACGGCGCGCGCGATGCCTATCGCGGTCTGTTCGCCCTCTGCCGCTACGACTTCCCGCTGCTGAGCAAGATCTTCGGCAAGCGCGGTGAGCTAAAGGGAGCGGTCATTGGCGAGCTGATGGCCTATGGCGATTATTACGAGCACGAGGCCGCAGGCGAGAGCGTGGGCACCTGGCTGCGCTTTGAAATCAGCGGCAAATTCTGAATTTTTCATGCGGGGTGTTGACTTGCGGGGCCGGGGGTGATACTGTACGCCGCTCTTTCACGCCACACGGGGGTTCTGCGGAACCGGCGCGCGGCGCGGAGGGGCCGGCGAAAAAAAAGCGATTTTTCTTCGCCGCGCGGGTTGACACCAAGCGGTTCATTCTGCTATAGTCCCAACCCGCGCCGCAAACCGGTGGAAAAACACGGAGGCGGGCGCGGGAAGCTCTTTGAAAACCGGAAGCTCAAGCGCAGAACCGACGGATACCGATCCGGAGGGGATGCGGAAAAACAGAAGCTTGTGTTTGTCTGGAATCAGTAAGAACAGAACGCGTAGCGGCCCTCCGGGGTCGCGGCGCGTCCGGATTTTTTCTTGAGAGTTTGATTCTGGCTCAGAACGAACGCTGGCAGCGTGGATTAGGCATGCAAGTCGAACGGGATCCGGGGGTAGCAATACTTTCCGGTGAGAGTGGCGGAAGGGCGAGGAAC
>JAVEYH010000064.1:0-19358 GCA_034003585.1 Kiritimatiellia bacterium | reverse complement strand
CCCGTGCCGGAACTCAGCCTTTCGGGATGGCCCCGCAGCAAATTCTTCCCCCCGGAAAAGACCTCCCATTCGCAGTTCTCCATCGCGTGTGTCAAGGCGTCGAGGCGCACATAACGCCCCTCGACGGCCGCCTGGACAGAAAAAACCCCCGCGCAGAGAATACCCGCCGCCACGAATCCGGAACCTCTTTCCTTCCGCATGCCCTTCTCCTATTGTAGGCGCTTCCCCTCGACCGTCACGCGTCTCCGGCAGACCGTGGGAAGCGCGCCGGTTTTCTGATCGGCCGTGGCCGTGGCCTTGAGCAAGCATGGGCCGGGCACGTCGGGGATCGTCAGGGTCAGCCCGCAGCTCGTGTCGCCGGCCTCGTTGAGCTCGAAGCCCTGTTCAACGCCGGCGAGTTCTTTGCCCCGGCCGTTGACGAGCGCGAGGCGGAGCGTGCCGCTCAGGGGGAACGGCTCGTCGTTGACCAACATGACTTGGAAAACGCGCGTCTCGCCTGCCTTCAGCGTGGGCTGGAAGAAGTTAACGTAGACGCCCAACGGCTTGAACGCCTCGCCCATGTAGTCGGCAAAGGCCGGGTCCAGCTTGAGCCGGGTCACATCCGCGAAATGGTCGGCCGTGTAGACGCCGGGATAGCTGCACGTCAAATAGACGAAGTGGATGATGCCGGCGTACTGGCGGTGCGCGCGCCAGAATTCGGTCTTGCCCGCGAGGAGATAGGAGTAGAGGTCGAGCCGCTCGCGGGCCGTGCTGTTCGTCCCGCAGAGCTGCGCGTACACGTTCTCCGTGAGCAGCGTCGGCGTGCCATCGCGGTTGAGCCAGAGCCAGCCGTACTCGTTGATGATCTTCGGGTTCGCGGCGGAGGGCCGCTTGCCCCTCCGCTTGCCGCCCATCGTCTCCAAATCGCTCATCTTGAACTTCAGCGGCCCGTGCCAGCCGCCGATCATGAGGTACGGATGATCCTCCACGGGATCGTCCGGAGCAACCGGTTTGTTGTAGCTGTTCTCCCAGGGCCGGTTCGACAAATCGAGCGGACGCACGGCCGGGATGATCGTGTCGCCGAATGCCGCGTCCTTGGTCTCGTTGTTCGCGTCCCAGACCGCGACGCTCGGATGGTTCCAGTTGTCGCGCATCCAGTCCGTGTACTGCCGGATCATCTCGGCGTTGTCGTGCGTGCGCTTGTACCCCTTGCCCCAGCCCGGAGCGCCGGTCCAGACGAAGAACTCGTTCTGGATCAGCAGGCCGACCTCGTCGCAGATGTCCAACCAGCGGTCCGGCACCGGGCCGATGCAGAACCGGAAATAGTTCCAGTGCATCTTCTTCGGAACTTCGCCAAGGAGTTTGCGCACCCACTTCTCGTTCCACGGAAGCGCCTTGCACAGCGGGTCTTCAAAGAACCGGTGCAGGGTGATGTTCGAGCCGCGCAGAAAGTAAACCTTGCCGTTCAGGAACGCGCGTCCGGTGGCGGCGTCGAAGCGGAATTCGCGCATGCCGAAGCGCGTCTCGACCGAATCCCCGTCCGTGCGCGTCGCGACGACATAAAGGAACGGGTCCTCCGGCGTCCAGAGACGCGCGCCGGGAAGCTTGACCGTCTGCGTCAGAACCTTCTCCTCGCCGGACTGCAGCGCGACCGCGACCGCTTCGCCCGTGGCGACCGCCTTCCGCCGTTTCCACGTCATGACGGTGTGCGACAGCGACGCCGTGACCGGTGAGGCGGAGTAATTCTTCACGCGGGTCTGCACCAGCGCCTCGCCCGCGGCGATGCGCGGCGCGATTTGAATGGTTTCAATCACGGGATTATCACAGAAACTCACCGACACGCTGTCGTAGATGCCCGGCGACCACGTGTTCTTCTCGAAGTCCGAACCGGTCGGGAAGGTGTCCGGCAACACGGCCGGGTGCGCGCCGATGCGGACAACAAGCGTGTTTTCCGCATCCCAGCGGATCGCCTTGCCGAGCGCGAAAACGCTGGCCGTGAAACAGCCGGGGTACTCGCCCAGTTTCAGCCCGTTCAGCCAGACGGCGGTGCCGAACTGCGCTTTGTTGATTTTGAGCAGCGCCACGGCGCGCTCCTTCGGTGCGCGGAACGTTCTGCGGTACCAGAAATAGTTGCGGTCCTGCTCCACCTTGCCCACCCAGTATTTCTCGAGCCAGTCGTCGGGCGCGCGTTTGTGGGTGATGCGGCGGGACAGGTTCTCGCGGCTGATGAACCGGTCCACATCCTGGAAGGCCGGCCGCGCCAAGTTGGCCAGCCCCGGCACCGGCACGGTGTGCGCAAAGGACGCGGGGATCACATCGGGCGCTTTCCCGTCGGCGATCTCCCACTCGCCGTCCAGCGACAGCGTCTGACGCTGCGCCGCGACGGCCGTGCCCCAACACCCCATCGTGCCAAGCAAAACCACACAGGTTATCGAACACATTCTTCTCATCGTCATTCTCCCTTTTCTCTCTGATCAGTCCCCTATCACAACCGTCTGGCTCATCTCCGGCGCGGTCGCCGGCCACACAAGCGTCCGACCCGAGGCGGTCTCCGCCCGAAGATAATACTCGAAATCGTTCCCGGCCGCCGGGAACAGAACCTCATAAACGGCACGCCCCAGCGGTTGCGCCTTGACAGGTTCGTACTTTGTTTCTCCGAACCGACGCCTGAAGCCGACCACTGCTTTCGGCGGCGCTTGGTCCAAAACAATGACCCGCAGGCGGAGCGCCTCGCGTCTTTCCACCTGTGTGCGCACGGTGGGAACGATCAGCCGGGGCTCACCGGCGTACTCCGTCGAAAGCCGGACGTCGTCCGGCAGCGGCCCGCCCAGCGCTTGACGCAGCGCCTCGTCGTGGCAGGCGAGGAAGTTTAGCGCGATCCGCGTATGCTGTTCCAGATTGGCCACCGTGCCGAGCTCGCCCGGCGTGTCCGTAGCCATGAGCTGACAGGTCATCATCTTTTCCCACAGCCGCGACAGGCGCACGCGCACAGCGACCGCCTGCTGCGCCAGCGCCGAATCCGCCTTAACCCTTCCCATCAGCGCATCCAGCTCGCCCCTTGCGCAGCCGAGCTCGGCCATCCGTGCCGCACAACGGAACGTGTTGAGCCAGTAGTCGAATCGCTCAAGGTTCCCCGCACCTTTCACCTGCTGCCGCAACGTGGCCCACTCGTCGATGAACGCATAGCGCGCCTGCTCTTGAGCCCACGGCTTCTTTTCGGGACGGATTCCCCCGGGGCCTTTGATCCACCCTGTCGGCTCCGGCATCGCGACGCCGTCGATCTTCGCCAGGATCCCGCCTGCGGCCGCGGCGACGTTCGCGCCGAAGTTCGCACGGGCGAAGTCTTCGTAGAAATCCGCAACGGGCATGGCGCGTTCTTTGGACGCGCTCGTTCCCGAGTCGGCCACCTTGTCGGCCTCGAACCCGGAAGCATCGGGACCCCCGCAGTTGATCCGGCGCGTGTAGGGTTCGCCGGGAAGCTGATTGACGCCCGCCGTCGTCCCGCTGATCGCGATGCCTGCGATACAGGGGTGTTCGACGCCGCGCTCGAAGTCGATCCGAAGCACGCCGTCGTCCACCGCGACGCCGTCGAACGTGAAGTCGAGCGCATGATCGGCCCCGACTTTATTGAAGATGTCGAGTTTCTCAATGACGCGCTTCCCTTGGACCGATGCGCCGAACACGCGTTTGCCGGGTTCACGGTAGTGCGGCTCGTTGAACTTGAGCGTGACCGCATACCGGCCGTTCGGGATCTCCAGCCGATAACCGGTGAGGCCATAGCGGACAGTCTGATAGACGGCCGACACATTGGCCTCGGCGACCGGCGCTTTAAACGTCGCGACCGAACCGCCAAGCGCGCCGAAGCTTTGCTTGACCGGCGGGAAGGGCGTACGCGGATAATCGCCGGGCAGCCACGGCTGTTCCCACGCGGCGGCGGCGAGTGCGGCGACGTTCGGGGCCATCTGTTTGGTCCGCCAGTGAATGCCCAGTAGTCCGGTGCAACCGAGCCGCCGCGCATCGGCCGCGTCCCAGCGCATCCGACCGACCCACGGTTGCGGCGCCACGAGATTCGGGTCATTCTCCAGCCAGGGGATCACCCATTTCGGACGGCCGGAAATGTTGGCGAAAAAAGGCTCGTCCGCCGCGTGCCCCACCTGCCGATTGATGCAGGCCATGGGCGAACCGGGCGGCAGAATCTTGTCGAGCGCGGCGCGGTCGTGCTGCGGACCGAGTACCCAGCCGCATGTCGCGAGCGCGAATGGATGGCCGAGTTTGTCGAGCGCGGACAGCGCGCACTGGATATCGCGCTCCGTCGCCGCGTAGGCTGCCGGGTCGTTGCCTTTCCAGGTCCAGTCTTCCGGTGTCCAGAGCCAGTAGTAATCCACGGGGCAGAGCGCGGCGATCCGCCGGAACATGCCCTCATAAAGCTCCCTGACGACGGCGGGGTCATGCGGATCTTTCCCCGCCGTCTTCAGCCGCTCCTGCACGGCCTTGGGCACGGTCAACGGAGTCTCCGTACCGACACACGTTTTGACGCCGAGACGCCTCGCTTCCGCGAAAACCTCGTGCAACAGATTCCCGACCTCGCCGAACGTCTGGGCCTCGCACCCGAAGTCATCGACCTCGAACAGCCGTGACGCCCCGGCCGAGAAATCGCACGTCTTCAGCGCGGCGTAGCCCCATGCGACATGGTTCGTCCCCGTGCGGGCCCAGTGCGCCGGATAGACGAACGTGGCGTGCCCTTCCGCATCGAGATCGGACGGCTGTCCGATCCACACCAGCGGCTCCGGGCTGGGATAACAGTGCGTGCCGATAAAATTCATCCGCAGTTTTGCGAGCTGCGAGAGATAGGCGAAATAATCGTCCCGGTTCCACCAGTCCGGCCCTTCCGGGAAATCGTGGAACGGTTGGATGCCGCGGATCGCGAACAGCGGTGCGCCCGTCTCGTCGACAGACGGCAGCGTCGCGAGCCGCTCATCGGGAACCACATCGCCATGCAAATAGAAGCGAACGCCCAGCATCTCCACATACCGATAAGCGCCGTAGAGGACGCCGGCCGGGTCGCCGCCAATGATGCGCGTCGTTTTTTCCTCCGTCTTGAGCGTGTAGGCGTCAACGCCGAGCGCAGGATCAAGGCCCAGAACAATCGACGGACTTTTCACAGCCGCTGCCGACAGGACGGGCATTTCGCCGGTTCGAAGATACACATAGCGCGCGATCTCTTTCGCCGCGAGCCGCACCTGCGGCGCGGCATCGGGCGGGCAGACTACCGTCGTCTCGGCGCGCCCGCAAGCTGCCGCGCAAAGGCAGGACAGGAGTGCCAGGGGCTTCACGCCAAGGCCCCGGGACGCAAAGAAGCTAGAACAGGACACCTTACCTGTTCCTGTTGTGTTACACCCTTGGCGTCTTTGCGCCTTTGCGTGAAAAACGGATCTGTTTCTACAGCATACCGGCGTTTTCATTTTCCCGTTTCCAATACTGTTCGATCTCTTCCAGCGTCCGCCCCTTCGTCTCGGGGATCCAACGCCAGATGAAGAAAAGCGCGATCACACAGAGGCTCCCGTACACCCAGAACGGGAAAGCGTGGTGAAAGTGTTTCACGAGAAACGGGTGATCGTTCAGAACGGGAAACGTCTGCGAGACCAGATAGTTCGCGATCCACAGGAAGAAGGTGGCCACGGAAAGGGCACGGCCGCGCACCCGGTTCGGGAAGATTTCGGAGAGCACGACCCAGACCACCGGCCCCATCGCGATCGAGAAGCTCGCGATGTACCCGAGGATCAGCAGCAGCGCCCACGGGCCGGTCTTCTGCAGGTAGGCCACCGCGCTGAACGCGAAAAGGCAGACCCCCATGCCGGCGCTCGCGAGCAGCAGCAGCGGCCGCCGCCCCCACCGGTCCACACACCCGACCGCCACCACCGTGAAGGCCACCATGGAGCCGCCGACCACAATGGTGTTGAGCATCGCGGTGTCCGACACCGCCCCCAGCGACGCGAAGATCTTCGGAGCGTAGTAAAGGATCACGTTGATACCGGTCACCTGCTGCAGCACAGCCAGCACGACGCCGATCACGACGATTCGCATCATGCCCGGGTGCAGGAGCTGCCGGAGCGAGACGGGCTCCTCCGCAAGCGCCCGCCCGATCTCTTCCATCTCGGCCTGCGCCTGCCGCTCGCCGCCGATCCGCCTGAGGATCGCGAGCGCCTGCCCGTTTCTCCCTTTGGCCGCGAGCCAGCGTGGGCTCTCCGGCACGCCGAGCAACAACGCCAGGAACGCGACACAGGGGACAGCTTCGGAACCGAACATCCAGCGCCAGCCGACCGTTACGTTCCACGCCTCGGTTTTTCCCTGCGTGATGAAGTAGTTCACGAAATACACCACCAGCATGCCGGTCGCGATCGCGATCTGATTGACCGAGACCAGCCGCCCCCTGAGACGGGCCGGAGACACCTCCGCAATATACATCGGCGAAACCATCGAGGCGATTCCGACTCCCACGCCGCCCAAAGCCCGGTATACCACGAACTCCGCCAGCGTACGGGGCAGCGCCGTGCCGATGGCGGAAACCAGAAAACAGACGGCCGCCACAATCAGCGCCCGGCGCCGCCCGAAGCGGTCGCTCATCAGCCCCGCCAGACTGACGCCGATCACGCAGCCGAGCAGCGCGGACGAGGCCGCCCATCCCTCCTGCCACCCGTTCAGCGCAAAGTACTGCTTGAGGAACCCGATCCCGCCGGAAATCACCGCCGTATCGTAACCGAAGAGCAACCCTCCCAACGTCGCCACCAAACAGGCGCGGTACACATAGCCGCGCTGGCCGTTCGCCCCATCGTCGATGTCTGTCATTCAAATCTCCGTCAGTTGAGCCCCATCAGCGTTCCTTTGACCGGCACCGTGCGCAAAAACTCGTCCGGCGTCAACACGCGGTCGCTGAGACGCACCTCATCGATCCACCCGTCGAACGAGTGCGTACTGCCGCCGCTGGACCCTCCGAACCGGATGTCGCCGGTGTCCAGCCACATCGGATTGGTCGTGGTGCCCTCGCGGACCTTCTCGTAATCCTTGTATAATTTGACGGCCTTCGAAGTATAGTCATAGGTGAGGGCCACATGATGCCACCGGCCGTCGCCGACGAGCGCCGTCGTCGTGAACGTCTGGTTGTTGCCGCTCGTGCCCGGCGGGATCTGCGTGTCGAAGCGGGCCAGCAGGTTGCTGTTCGAACTCAGGCCCAGCCACCAGCACACGCCGCCGACATCCGGACGCGCCTTGCCCATGAGCTGCGGAAAGGAGACAAAACGGTTAGCCCGGATGAAGGCTTCGGCGGTGAAGTTGCTCATCTGCGCCGGCAGGGCGGTACCGGACACCGTGACGGCACCTCCGTTTCCCGACGATATGTTGCCGGG
Source organism: Kiritimatiellia bacterium (assembly GCA_034003585.1). Taxonomy (GTDB): domain Bacteria; phylum Verrucomicrobiota; class Kiritimatiellia; order RFP12; family UBA1067; genus JAPXSY01. The sequence continues at coordinate 11,976 of JAVEYH010000064.1, read as the reverse complement.
CAGCCCTCCATTCACAAACAGCAACGAAACGGAGTTCTCGTTCACCTGCGGACCGCCCTTGCCGTCGGAAATTCGCCATGTGGTCGCGGGCGGTCTCTCCAGGGAGAACGCCGGCTTGACGGCTCCCCCGTTGATGGCCGAAGCCGTACCGTACAGGAAGGGCGCGTTGAAGGTGTTGGTCAGGATGCCGGCCGCGAGCGCGCTGGTCCCGTCGTCGAACGTCCAGTATCCGCGCGTGGAGGTGTCCGCACTTTCCGCAGCGTACATGAACTGGTCAGGCTGCAACACCTGATCCGAAATCCGGATCTCGTCGATCCAGCCGTCGAAGGCGACCGCGCCCGCTCCTTGCCCGATCCTGAGCGGACTGGTGTCGTAGACCAGGTTGCTGAACGTCGACTTGCTGATGGCCTCAACATAATCCACATACCCCTTCACCGCACGGTCGGTGTGCGAATAAGTGAAGGCCACATGGTGCCACCGGCCGTCTTCCAGACTTGTCGTTCCTGACCAGGTTTGATTGTACCCAGAGCCGCTGCCGGTCCCGAAAGGCTGGGTGTCGAACCGGAGCATGAGCTTGCCTGCGTTGTCGAGAAGAAGGTTCCACGTCGACCCGTTGCCGTCCGCACGCGGCTTGGCGATGATCAGCGGCCAGTTGATGTGCCGGTCGACCTTGATGAAGGCTTCGACCGTCAGGTTCGAGGCTCGCAGCAGCGGATCGTTATCGGGAACCGTGATCACGCCGCCGCTCGAAGAGTTCGTCACGGCCGGCAGGCCCGTATTCACGAAATGAAGCGAGGCCGAATTCGACGTGTTGAGCAGAGCGCCGCCGTAGCGGCTCCAGATCCGGACACCAGGCCGGTCGTCGGAGTGAACCGGATTGGACCCCGTCCCGATTTGAGACGCCGCGCCGTTCAGCGCGGGGGCATTGACCTCCGTGACCAGCGCCGTTGCCGCCACCGCCGGCACGCCGTCATCGAATTGCCAGAGCGCCGTCGTCTCGGCGCGGACGGAACATGCCGCAAAGCCCGATATGAACACGATCCGTTTCCACATAACGCACTCCTGTCCGGTTGCCCGTTCCCTTGTCCCTCTGTGTTTGGTCGGCAACTTCATCGGCAGGAACGCCTCATCGAGGCATCCGCGGCGGTTTCGGAGAGACCGCCCTGCCCGCGTTACCGACTCGTTTGTCCCCGCCCCGCAAGCGGCGGGCTTATTTCCGAAACGTACCCGCGTCCTGTTGGAACTCGGACGGCGATGCCGTTCACCCGCACGCGAGCAGGAGCAGTGCCCCTGACTCGGTTGCTTGCCTTTTTCATGCCGCGTGCTTCCTTCGCATGCTTCGCCGAGACGCCGCGCCTACCGGCTGTCTTGGATGGCCTTGAACATCGCCAGCAGATTCTCGGTCGGCGTGGGGGCCTGCACATTGTGGATCGCGTCAAAGACAAACCCGCCGCCTTCGTTGAAAATGTCGATGCGTTCGCGGCACTCGCGGTAGACCTCTTCCGGCGTGCCGAACGGCAGGGTCTGCTGCGTGTTCGCGCCGCCGCCCCAGAAAATGAGCTGCTTGCCGAACTCTTTTTTCAGCGTGCGCGCGTCCATGCCCTCCGCCGAGCACTGAACCGGGTTGAGGATATCGAACCCGGCCTCGATGAGGTCCGGAATCAGTTCCGACACCGCGCCGCAGGAGTGGATGAAGGTCTTCCAGTTCGAACGCGCGTGCACGAGGGCGTTCACCCGCGTATGGAAGGGCTTGAACAGCTCCCGGTAGGCGTCGGTGCCGATGAAGAGCCCGCGCTGCGTACCGAAGTCCGTCCCGGTCAGGAAGACCGCCTGCACGCGGTCGCCCAGAATCCCGATGAGCGCCTCCAGATTCTTCAGCCCGATTTCACACTGCCGTTCGAAAACGGCACGCACATAATCTTTGCGCATCACGGTCGATACATACCACTCCTCGATGTCGCGGATCCCCTTCGGGTGTTTCATCCAGGGGGCCGGCACCAGGGCAATGTCGCCAAAGGCGGTGCCGGGCATGGTGAGCGTCAGGCCGGTCGAGCCCAGCGCATCCAGTTTCTCAGCCTGCCGCCGGTACCACGCGAGGTCCTCTTCACTGAACAGGCCGAACTCCTCGGTATTGTCGGCGGGGTCGAGGCGGTCCTCATCGATCGGCGGCTGACGGACCAGCGCGTCGAAGAAGTGGAACCCTTTGGGCATCCGGCCGCTCGGCGGCGCGCTCCGGTCGCCTCCGGGATAGATCAGGATGTCGCCGTTGGCGTCGGTCGTCGTGTTGAATCCTTCCGGGACCAGCACCGGCGTTCCATCGAACAGGGTGAACGGTTTCCATCCGGTGTTCTCGAAACCGAACATGTTTGTTCGCGGCATCAGCCCGGTCACGTCGATACCCAGCAGGCCGCGCAGCTCCTCGTCCACCTCGCCCAGCATCTGGTAGGGATCGATCACTTTGACGCGCCACGCCGTGTCGCCCGTCACCGCCTGACGCAGCCGATGAACCGCCGCCGCATGGATGCCGGTCACCGCCGTGCTGCCGAGGTCCACCGGCACACGGTCCGGTTGCCGATGCTCCAACGCCGCCTGAACCCGCTCTCTACTCTTCATAAATACTCCATTACGCCTCGTAAACGACTTTCCAGCCCAACGCGTCGGCCAACGCCAGAACAGGTTCCTTCAAATCACCGAAAACCGTCACACGGTGCCACCCCCACGTGCCCCATTGGGCAAACAGCTTCTCCATATCGCCGACCGGCTCGGCGGCGAGCTTCGTGCGACAGGCGCGGTCATCCTCCACATTGGCCACCGCCCTGGCCTGATGGAAAAGCACCTCTCGCCGGTTCGCATCGAACTCGACGGTCGTCGTCATGTACCCCAAGGGGAACAGCGACCGTACGGCCGCACCCTTGCGGTCCTCCGAGTGCGTCAGAATCTCAAAGGGGTTGGAAGGCCCTTGAGGCCCGAAGGGCTTATTCGAAGCGACACAGTGGGCGTAGATGATCTGCCGCTTCGATGTGTCGATCACCGGGTCGGAAATAAAACCCGGCCGCCCTTGGGTTATCGCAGTCATCGTGATCATGGAAACCGCCGAGCGCACGTCGGCCTCACACCCGCCGATCAGCCCCTCATTGGCCAACTCGTGAAACCCCATACAGGGATAGGCGTGGATGTGGCCGCCATAGAAGCCTCCGAGGCAATTGACGGTGAGCGCGTTCGCCCCGTGTTTCTTCAGCAGGGCCTTTTGGCCCAGATACATCGCCGCCGAGTTTTCAAGCGTCTCCCGCGAGACGCCGGCAATCGCGCGCGCCGTCTTCTGCCACCGGTCTGCGATGGCGCGGGCCTGATCCTTATCGGCAGCCTTCCATGCCGCGTTCAACTCCTCAAACGGCGTCCAGACGACCTCGATCCCCATTTGCTGTTTGATCGCCGCATACGATCCGGCCGACTTGTTCGTAACCACCAGCAGTTTGGCTTCCCGCATTTTCGCCAGACAATCCTTGGGTGCGAGCGCCGCGACCGGATCGTCCGCACAGCGGAGGCTGCCCGCCTGCGGCGTCAACTTCCGTCGGCACGTTGCGGTCAGCGTCGCAAAATCGGCACCGCCCGGCCGGGTTTGCGCAAAACAGTGAACCGCCGCCGCGACGTCCGCGGTGCGCGGGGAGGAGACGAACCCGACGTTCGGGGCCTTGTCGGCCAAAAAGCGGGCCGTATACACCAGCATCCCCCCGCTGCCGCCGTAGGCGAAATCGACGAACAAGGTCGGCTTACCCGTGGCCGCTACCGGTTGCACAACCTTGTTCCAACAGTTCAACTGACAGACGATATACCCGTCGATCCGGCCGCCCTGATCCGCAGCGAGAACCGCTTTCGCCTCTTTCTCATTCGCCGCCATCGACGTGACGAAATCGAATCCCGGGCAATGGGCCCGCAAGTCGGTCACAAACCGGTCCATGACCGGCCGGAAGTCGAACCCGACGTTCGGCCAGTCCGGTCCGGGCTGCACAGGGGCATGGAGGGCAAACAGGATGCGGACACGCACAGCCGGCTCCTTGCCCGCGGCTGTCACCGGATCCGCCGCCATCAGCGCTCCCGAGGTTCCGGCACAGGCCGCACAGCCCACGGTCGCCAAGAAACCGCGTCGTCCCATCCGGCACCCTGAGCAGGGTGTTTTTTTCACAAAAAGACTCATCCGCCGCCTCCTTTTCCCTGAACGCCCATTTTCCCGTCCGGTTCTACGCCTCCGGCTGAACCCGACTTAACCCCTCGTCGATTGGATATGTCCGGTGTCACATTCCGGATTGACTATACCCCTTTCCGCAAGCCCAGTGAATACCCATAATCCAAAATAACATATCCGCCGTCATAAAGCGCCTTGCAAAGACCCCCTCGCCTCTGTTATGTTCCGCCTGATCATGAAACGTGCCCTCCCTTCCTATGACGGTGTAAACATCGAGTGGGTCCAGCGCAGTGTCCGCTCAGAGCGGGTAACGTTCGGCCAGGTCCGTTACCAGCCCGGCGGGTACTGCGGTCCGCGCGTCCAGCGTGATTTCCAACTGGTGCTGCTGTACTCGGGTTCCTGTTCCGTCCGGCTCGATGAGAACCCGCGGGAGGTGCGGGTCGGGGATGTCTACCTGTTCAAACCCCGGCACCGGGAGCACTTTCTGTTCGACACCCGGACGCCGACACACCACTTCTGGTGTTCCGTGGCACCCGCCTGCCTGCCCCCGGCGCTCCGTCATGCCCTTGCGGCCACGCCGGACAAGGGACACCCCCCCTCGGAGTGTTTCAACCGTCTGGTTTCCGCCGCCTTTCTTTTGCGCGCGGCCCAATCGCCGGCCGCGCCGCAAGTCGTGGACGCCCTGGCGGTCGCGCTCTTTGCAGAGTTCCTGAACCTCGCGGACCACGCCACGCTGATGATCCGCGACGACGCCTGCGTGGCCCGCGCGCTCCGCCACATGGAGGATCATCTGGGAGAGTCCGACTGCCTCGCCGGCGCGCAGCGCGCGGCGCGCTGCTCGGAAAACGCGCTGATCTACAAGTTCCGCGCGGCGGTCGGCGCCACGCCGGCGCGCCACCTGTGGCGGCTCCGCACCGAAAAAGGGCTGGCGCTGCTCGCGGAGACCGGCCTGCCGGTGGCCGAGATCGCCGACCAGTGCGGGTTCAAGAACCCGTTCCACTTTTCGCGCTGTGTCCGGCGGATGCAGGGCCAGCCGCCGTGTGACGTCCGACGCCGCGCCTGGTCGTGACCCCTCCCTGTGCGGGGCAATGGGAAGGAGGAGACAACATGAGGATTTCGCGTTCCGTTTATCCTCGTACGGAAAAACGGGCAACAAACGGGAGAAAAAGAATGCCTTCACACCGGATAGCACGGAGGAACGTGTTGGGCCCGAAGGGATTTCTGACCTGTGCCACACTGGCGGTCACCGCGCCTTGCTTGTCACAGGCATCGAAACCGGACGTCAAACGGCCGAACATCCTGTGGCTGATCGCGGAAGACATGGGGAAGGATCTCGGTTGTTATGGCACACGCGAAGCGCGGACGCCGCGGCTGGACCACCTCGCTTCGCAAGGGGTCCGTTACACGCATGCCTACACCGTCACGGCGGTCTGTTCCTCCAGCCGGTCCTCATTCATGACGGGCATGTACGCGTTTTCCATCGGCGCGCACAACCACCGGTCGCACCGCCATGACGGGTTCCGGTTGCCAAACGGGGTCGAAGTGCTGTCGGACACATTCCGCCGCGCGGGATATTTCACCGCGAACATCCGGACCTTTGCCAAACCCGGTGATGATCACCGGTTTTTCGCCGGTACCGGCAAGACCGACTGGAACTTCACCTATACGGGTGCGGCGGGCAAACCGTTTGACACCGATTCGTGGGATGACCTGAAACGCCATGAGCCTTTTTTCGCTCAGGTCAATTTCAGCGAAACGCACCGGGGACGCGAATGGAATACGGCACACCGGCATATTCGTCATGCTGCCGACCCCGCCCGTGTGGTTCTCCCCACTTATTACCCCGATCATCCGATCGTGCGCGAAGATTGGGCGCAATACTTGAACGCGGTGATGGCGCTGGACCGTAAAGCCGGTTATGTGTTGGACCGGCTGAAGGAGGACGGGCTGGATGACAACACCATTGTTCTCTTCTTCGGCGACAACGGGAGGGCGATGATGCGCGACAAGCAGTGGCCGTACGAGTCGGGATTGAGCGTGCCTTTCATCATCCGCTATCCCCCCGGCATCCTGCCGCCAGCCCAAATCCAGCCCGGCCGCGTGGATGACCGGATGATCCTGTCCATCGACTGGGCGGCGGCTTCGCTCTGGATGGCCGGGATCGCGCGGCCCGAAAAGATGCAGGGACGGAGTTTTCTCGGACCCGAGGCGTTCGCCCGGGAGCTTGTGTTCGGCGGGAGGGACCGCGGGGATGAGACCGTGGACCGGATCCGGACGGTCCGCGACAAGCGCTACCGTTACATCCGCAATGACTATCCCGACCGGCCTTTTCTCCAGCTGAACCGGTACAAGGAGACCTCCTACCCGACCATCACACTCATGCGTTTTCTTCACGAAAGGGGTCAACTTGATGCGAACCAAGCGTTTCTCATGCAACCGACGCGCCCCCCCGAAGAGCTGTACGACCTGCAGACTGATCCCCACGAAATCCGGAATCTGGCCGCGGACCCCGCGTATGTGGCAACGCTCCGTCGTTTGCGCACGAATCTGGACGAATGGATTGTGCAGATCAATGACCAGGGGCGTTTTCCGGAACCTCCCGAAGTGGTGGCCCGGCACGAGAGCGAAATGCGGAAGGCGTATGAGACCAGACTGCCGCTCGCGCGTCAACGCGTGCTGGACCGCCTGACCCCTGCCCAACACCCGGGACCAGGCATGCCCCGTTGACACCGCCACGGGAAGATGGGACACTGCACACCGCATCACAACATCCGATCAGAAGGAGACCGGACCATGCAGACGTTTTTCATGCCCGCACTCGCTTTGGCCTGTGCCGTCACCGCCCGCGCCGAAATGCTCGTCAAGACGGAGCCGGTTCGGCCCGACCGGGTACTCGCGCTGTTCAACGGCCGCGACCTCTCCGGCTGGACCAAGGTGATCACCGCCGAGCCGGAAGCCTGTCCGGACACCACCTGGTCCGTGGCGGACGGGGTGATCCGTTGTACGGGGAAGCCTTTCGGCTACCTGATGACGCAGCAGAGCTATGCCGACTACCTGCTGCGCGTCGAATACCGCTGGCACGGAACCTCAGACCAGATGAACAGCGGCATCTTCATTCACAAGACCGGCCCGGACACCTTTTTCCTGCCCAAGGCCATCGAGACGCAGCTCAAGAAAGACAACGCGGGGGATTTCGTCCTGCTCTCGCAAGCCACCCTGAACGGGCTCGTCAACCCCAAGAACCTGCGCGTCGAAAAAAAGGCGCCAAGTTCGGAGAAACCGGCCGGCGAATGGAACCGTGTCGAGATCACGGTTCGGGGCAACACGCTCGCCTCGCGGGTCAACGGCGTGCTGCAGAACAGCGGCACCGGGATCTACACCGACGCCGGGCAGATCTGCCTCCAGAGTGAGGGCGGGCCCATTGAGTTCCGCAACATCACGATCGAGCCGCTCCCCTGAGCCGCCCCCCCTTCCGGTATTGCAGCATGGTGACGCCGTGCCGCGCCTTGAACAGGCGCCGGAAATGCTGGGGTGTCTGATTCCCGCAGGCCTTGAAAACGTCTTTGACCGGAAGTTCCGTTTCGCGCAACAGTTTTTCCGCCAGCGTCATCCGCACCGCCTGAATCTCATCCAAAAGCGATTGTCCGAATGTCTCGCGGAAACGGGTTTCGATCTGCCGCCGCGACACCTGCAGGTGGCGCACAATCTCGGGCACGCCGATCGCGGCGGAGGCGTTGATGCGGATAAAGTCGCGCGCGCGCAAAGCTGTCGCGTCTCCTCCGGTTGAGGGCCGTCGCCGGGTGGAATCGCGTACGGAAACTCCGGTCGCGCCATAGGAGAAGACCTCCCGCCCCCTGTGCTTCTTGCGCATCAGGCGATCCAACATCCGGGCGGCCTGAAATCCGCATGCCTCCGTGTCCCGCCGGATGCTGGTCAGTGTGGGAACCGTGCCGTCGCAGAACAACTCGTCGTCATCGATGCCCATCACCGCCAACTCGTCCGGAACACGGATTCCGACGTCCAGGCAGAGGTTGATGACCTGTTGCGCGCGCGGATCCATGGCCGCGAGGAGTGCCGTAGGCTTGGGCAGCGCCTGAAGCCAGCGGGAAAGCCGTTCCTCCTCCTGGTTCCAGTCGCCCTTCTCGATGGAGGGCGAGTACACATGGCACGGCCAGCCCGCATCCTCAATCCGCTTGCGGAACCCCTGGCCCCTCCGGATCGACCAGGCGCGGTTGAGCTGTTCGCCGACATACGCGAACGTGCGCCAACCCTGATCCAGGAAGAACTCGGCGCCGGTCCGTCCGACCTGTTCCGAGTCATCCAACGTGAGGGAGGCACGCGCAAAGGGCGAAGTCTGCCCGGTCATCTCCGGGAGCGGATCAAGCAACACGACCGGTCTGCCGCGCAAGGTCCTCGCAGAGGGGATCTCCGCGCTCATCTGCCCGAAAATGAACCCGTCGTACGAGCCCCAGTCTCTGGACAGCAACGGCCGATTCTCGCCGATACGGCCCTGCACGACATGCAGATGCCAAGGTCCGTACAGATGCGCGTACCGGAAGATACCGGCCACTTTGTCGCGCCCGGCCTTCATGCTGGTCTCCTGCACGACCAGCACATGGGGAATGCGGGTCAGGATGTGTTTCATGCGGCATCACTATAGCAGAACACCTGTACCCTGCACACCTGACAAGGAATCTTTTGCGCAAAACGTTGCCGGGAGCGGTTTGCGCAAAACGCTTCTTGTGACGCTACGTGGGCAATGTTATGGTTGCCTCAGTATCAGGAAAGCGTGTATCGCTTTTTGCGTACGTAAGGGAGAGATGACTATGCGAACCATTCTTATCGTTTCGGTATTCTTTGGTGCCATCGGGGCGTTCGCGGATGATCAGTGGACACTCAACTCCGACACGCCGACGTCATGGTTCGAGCCGACCGCGTGGTCGAACGGCACCTACCCGCAAAGCGGGGAGGCCGTAACGATCGGCGCTTCGTCGGACAACGCGAAAGCGAGTGTTTCTCTCCAATCCGGCGACGCGGTTTCCGGCATCACGGACCTGACTTTCGGCAAAAACACCGGAGCGCAAACGTACCTCACGATTCCGTCCGGCGCCTCGCTGACCTGCACGGGGACGATCAAACTCATGGGACAGGCCGTCCAGAAAGCGACGGGGCTGGTCGAAATTGCCGGCGGCACGCTCAAGGGCAAAGCGCTCAACTGGGGCGGACACACGTCGTCGAAAGGCACGATCCGGATCACGGACAACGGCCGCGCGGAGTTCACATCCTCGACCTGCGGATGGCTCGGCCCGTCGGACTTCGAGATCGACACCGGTTCCCTGTATGTCGGGCCCGGCAATTTTCTTTTCGGAAATAGTGCCACCGCTTACGCCCGGTTGTTCGGCAGGAACGCGGCCATTGAGACCACGGGCGTCTCCATCGGGGCCAACGCATCGGGGGCGCTTGGCGCATGGTTCCTTGAGGATTCCGCCGTCAACATCACGGGAAGCGTCGGCATCGTGCTCGGCCGCGCGTCGCAATCCTGCCTGCGCATCACCAACACCGTGGTCCGCTTTACGCATGCGACCGCGCCTTTCACCCTCGGACAGGGCACCAACAATACGGTGACAGCGGGCGTGTGGTCGGACTTCGAGATGGTCGGCGAAAATGCGATGGTCTCGAATTCGTACCGGGTGAGCCTGTTCAACAACGCGCGGTATGTTCAGCGCGGAGGGCGGACAGTCATCCAGGCGAACAATACCGGCATCCAGATGGACATGAACGGCCGCCCCGGCACGGAACAGCGTGTCGAGGTGCACGGCGGCACGTTTTCGCTCACCAACGCGAATACGGGCGGCGACGCGCGCATTATCTTGGGCGGCAGCGGCAAGGCGACGTTCCGGCAGACGGGCGGCACGGTGGCCGCGGCGGGGATTCTCTTCAGGGTCTGGGGCGAGGACGACGCGCGGTACGAGATGACCGGCGGCACGCTCAACCTCGACGACTCCGAGGCCGGCGAAGGCGGCATCCGCAGCCTGGAGTACTATTCCAACACGAAAATCTATTCCACGCACGCCGGCACGTTCTCGATCCTCGGCGGGGCGCCGGACATCTGGATGACCCGCATCGGCACGTACAATTCGACCAACTGGCAGCCGATGATCGAATACGTCATCTGCACCAACTTCGTGGCGCCGATCCATTTCTCGCGCCCATCGCAGACTTACTACGCCTGGGTGAGCGGCATCTATACGATCGTGCCGCAGGGCGGTATGCAGCTCATCCACACCAACACGGTGATGCTGCTCGACGGGCGCGATGGCGAACACAGCATCTCGCTGCAGAACCCCGGCTCCGGCACGATCCTGCCGAACGCCGCGCTATGGGAGTCCGGCACGACAGACCTCTACGGCGGCAGTACGACCTATCGGCTCGGCTCGCGCCTTCGCGCTTCGGCGGCGTTCGAACCGGGCGTCGCGCCCGATACGCCGGTCTCGTGCGGGTATGTGAGGCTGCCGAAGACCTCCCAAAAAGGCTACAAGGTCTGGCTGAACCTGCTGCCGCAGAATGATGTCACGCTCGGGGAACTGATCGCCGATCTGATTGCGGCCGGATATCCCGCCCAGGCGGATTCGTCCCGCGAGGGATACAACGTCTGCGCGACGGTTCCGGAAAACCTCGTCGCGCACGGCTCCGAGGACGAGTACCTCGTCTTCGACTTCGCCCGTCACGTGACGCCGGAAGACGTCCGGAACGGCACGCCGACCGTCCGCGCGCTCGTCGGACGCGTTCTGGCCGAGAAGGCGACAACGGGGATCGTCGTCCTCCTCCATTGACGTGCGCCGCGGATACCGCATCCGGACGCGGAAGAAGGGATCGGACATGGACGCAATCAAGTTCGCGGCATCCGCCGTTTTCGCGGCGCTGGCCGTTGCGGCGACGCCCGCGCCCTTCGACACGCTTACGGTGGAGGTGACCGGCGTCGCGTTCGGCTGCGGCGCCAATACGGACCCGACGTTCAAGGTGCCGCGGCTCGTGGCGGCAATCCGGCGGACGGACGGTGTCGTCGAAGACGTTCCGCTGCGGTCAGTCAACTGGATGGGATCGTATCAGGTGAACCGGCGGTTCTCGGAGCCGGAACGCGAGCGTTTCGGGCAGAAGGCCCGTCTGGCCGGCGTGCGGCTCGAAGGCGGCGTGCCGGAAACGAACGCCAGGATCAAGATTGAAAAAGCCAAGGTGTTCCAGGAAGTGCTGAAGCCGCTGTCGATCCGGGTGACGCAGCGCGACGCGCTGCCGTTCCCTAGCCGGACGCAGACGATCGTTCTGGAAACCGCGGAGCCCGCGGCGGGCGATCTGCTCGCGCAGTGGAACGCCACGCTGCCGCCGTGCTGCACGGTCTCGAAACGGCGCGTCGGAAAATCGCTCGTGGTCGACATCACGGCGCCGGCGGGCGAAATCACGGAAATCCCGCTGGGCGGCGCCCGCGAAGCGAAGAAGGTGAAAAGCTTCGCGGTCCCCTATCTCACCTGGGGCGAGCGAAACGGGCGCGTGCAGGCGGACCTCCTCGAAGGCGGCTGGTTCCGGCTGGCGGAGTTCGACTGGTACGTCTCGAACGCGAGTGACGTCTACGCGCGGGAGACGGACGGCGGGCGCGAACTCGTCGCGCGCTACAAGCCGAAAACGGACGGGACGTACAACCCCGTGCGCGAGCGGATCGTGATCACGCTTTCAAAGACGTTCGACGAGATCCTGCCGGAGATCCCCAATCCGGTGTCCCCTTGGAAGCACGTCACGGG
>JAVEYH010000063.1:0-19492 GCA_034003585.1 Kiritimatiellia bacterium | reverse complement strand
CCGCCGCCGGTTTCCGCGATCTCCGGTTGGATCGGCCGTTTCGTGATCCAGCAGGCCGCGGTGTTTGAGAAGGCGGCGTTTGAGGATTATGAGGCGCTGGCCGCCCGGTCGCCCGATCCCGAGGAGAAGGCGCTTTATCTGCGTCTGGCGCAGGAGGAGCGCTGGCACCATCAGGCCATGCTCGGCGCCTTGGAGGCGGGGGCCGGACGGGACATCCCGGTCACCGCGGAGATGGCGGGATCGCTGCCGCCGGTCGGGGATCTGATGCACGATGCCGTCAAGGCGCCCCAAGAATTGAAACACGCGATCGAGCACGAACGCGCCATGGCCCGCTTTTATCAGACCCTCGCGGAGAAGAGCACGCTGCCGCGCCTGCGCGAGACGTTCCGGGCGCTGGCCGCGGCCGAGGAGAGTCACGCGGCCCGCCTGCTGGAGCGGGTGCGGAGGGCGGAGCCGCAGGCGGCGGAGTGACGGTCGGGAGGACGGGATGGGTGAATGGGTCGATATCCGCACGGACGAACGGCATGTGGCGCGCGAACGCGCGAAGGCCCGCGTGCTGCGCGACAGCGCGTGGTGGCGCGAGCAGATCCGGCCGGGGGTGTGCCGGTACTGCGGCAAGACGGTTGGCGCGGACGCCCTGACCCTGGATCATGTGGTGCCCGTGGCGCGCGGGGGGACGAGCACCCGGGGAAATGTGGTGCCCGCCTGCGCCGCCTGCAACCGCGAGAAAAGCGTGCTGACGCCGGCCGAGCGGATTCTGGCGGAACTCGAGCGCGGCGCGTCGGCCGCGGCAGGGCCTGACCATGCGTGACGGGCGCACCCTGACGGTGGTGACGCCGCACGGCTTCTGTTCGGGGGTGGCCCGGGCGGTGGCCACGGCCGAGGCGGTGCTGGCCGCCTGTCCCGGCGAACGGGTGTATTGCCTGAACGAGATCGTGCACAACCGGCAGGTGGTGTCGCGCCTGACAGCAGCGGGCATGGTGTTCGTTTCCGATCCCGCCGCGGTGCCGCAAGGGGCGCGGCTGCTCTTTTCGGCGCACGGGGTCTCGCCCGAGGTGCGGCGGCAGGCGGCGGCCCGGCGCGCGCGGGTGATCGATGCCACCTGCCCGTTCGTCATGAAGGTGCACGGCGAGGTGGTGCGGTTCGCGGCGCGGGGCGCCTGCGTGGTCTGCATCGGCCACCGGCGCCATGAGGAGGTGAAGGGGGTGGCGGGAGAGGCGCCGGACCGGGTCCGCATCGTGGAGGATGAGGCGGAGGCGGAGTCGCTGGACGTGCCGGCAGCGCAACCCGTCGCGGTGGTGACCCAGACCACGCTGGACTCCGTCCGTGTGGAGGGTGTGATGGCGGTGTTGCGGCGGCGGTTCGCCCCGCGCCTGATCTTGCCCGCCAGCACGGATGTGTGCTACGCCACGCGCAACCGGCAGCGGGCGGTGAGCCTGCTGGCGGAACGCTGCGGTCTGGTGCTGGTGCTCGGCTCGGAGAACAGTTCCAACAGCCAGCGGCTGGTCGAGACCGCGCGGGCCGCCGGGGCGCGGGCGCGCCTCGTCAGCGCGCCGGCGAACCTGGCGGACGTGCCGGGGTTGGCGGACGAGCCTGCGGTCGGCCTGACCAGCGGAGCCTCAACCCCCGAGGCGTTTCTCGACGAGGTGGTCCGCCTGTTGCGCGAGAGTTACGGGTTCCCCGCGCCCGGGATCCTGCGCGCGGTGGAGGAGGAGTCTCCTGTGTTCCGGTTGCCGCCGCTGCCGGGATGAGGCCGGGAGGACGCCCATGCGCGGAACGGTTCTGGAAACGTGTCTCTCTTTTCTGCCCCGTGTGGGCGCACAGCGCGAACGCAGACTGCGGGAGGAGGGGCTGCTTTGCTGGCACGATCTGCTCGCCGCGCCGCGGCCCGCCGCGGGGTGGGGCCGGGCCGAATGGGACGCGCTCCGCGCTGTCTGCGAGCAAAGTCGGCAGGCGTTGGAGCGGGGGGACGCCTTGTATTTCACGCGCCGCCTGCCGACGCGCGAGCAGTGGCGCGTGCTGGCGCATTGGCACGACCGCCTCTCCTGTTTCGATATCGAAACCAGCGGGCTGTCCTGCGACAGCCAGGTCACGCTCGTGGCCTGCTGGCACCGCGGGGCCCCGCTGAGTTTTCTGGCCGGGGAAAATCTGGACGCGTTTCTGGAACTGCTGGACGAAGTCGGGGTGCTGGTCTCCTTCAACGGCGCGGGGTTCGATGTGCCCCGCGTGCTCGACCGGTTCCACATCCCCGCCCTGCCTTGCGCCCATGTGGATGTACGCTGGCTCTGCCATCACGCGGGGTGGAGCGGGGGGCTCAAACGGATCGAGCGGGAGCAGGGGTTGCGGCGACCGGCCGATTTGGAGGGCGTGGACGGGGCCGAGGCCGTCTGGTTGTGGCGGGCGTGGTCGGAGCGCGGCGACGCCGCGGCCCGGCGGTTGCTGGAGCGCTACTGCATGGCGGACGCCGTGATGGTGGGCCTGCTCGCCGACCGCCTGCTGGCACGGCAGGGGATTCCGGTTGCCGCGGACGCGGCCGAGCGGTGGGGGCGGGTGGAGGCGTTCCTGCCCGGTCCGGGGCTGGCGGCCGCGGTTGCCGTGCCTGCGGCAGCGGGGCGGGCGGAAGGGGGGGCGCCCGTCGCGCCCCTGTCGGCTGACGCGCGGGAGGGTTCGCCGCCCGGCCTCTCCCGCGCGGAAAAACAGGCGCGGCTGCGCGCGCGCTGGCGCCAGGTACGGGACGGAGAAAGGAGGAATTAGGATTTAGGAATTAGGAGTTGTGGTTTGTTGACTCTTCAAACTTTGCGGTTCGCGGAGCGGCAGTTGTTGGCGTTGTTGTTCCAACTGCCGAAGGCGGTACCGTTTTGCGATGTTTGAACGCCGAACGCCCAACAAAACCCTTTATCGTCCGGGGCGTCTGTGTTTTAATACGGCCGTTTTCGGCGCGGAAAGGAATAAGGTGTGGCCATGACGGATCCCGAGTGTGTGTTCTGCCGGATCATCGCGGGTCAGATTCCCGCGAAGGTGTTGTTCGAGGATGAGAAGGCGATCGCGTTTCTCGATATCGCGCCGTTCGCGCCGGGGCATGCGCTGGTGGTCCCCAAAACGCATGCGGCCCTGTTCACGGAGTTGCCGGACCCCGTCCTGTCGCATCTGATGCCGCTCGTCAAGCGCGTGGCGTCGCTGCTGCTGGAGCGCCTGCCGTGCGACGGCTTCAACATCCTGCAGAATAACGGGCGCTGCGCGACGCAGGTGGTGCCCCATGTGCATTTCCATGTGGTGCCGCGCTGGAACGGGCGCGCGATCAACTGGGTTTCGGGCGCCTACGCGTCAGCGGAAGAGATGGAGTCCGTGTATCGGAAACTGATGGCGGGTGGCGTATGAATGATCGGGACCAGGCATCGTTTCAGGAGATTGTGCGGGGGATCTGCGCCAAGGATCCGCGGTATGACGCGGACGCGTATCTCTTTCTGATGGAAGCTCTGGACAGTACGGTCAAGGCTATCCGGGAGAAAGAGCCCGAACACGGCCGGCATGTGAGCGGACGGGAGCTGCTGGAGGGGATCCGGGAGTTCGCGCTCGACGAGTACGGACCCCTGGCGCACACGGTGTTCGCCGAGTGGGGGGTGCGCTGCACCGCGGACTTCGGCGCGATCGTGTTCAACCTGGTCGAGGCCGGACGGTTGGGGAAAACCGAGAGCGACAGCCTGGAGGATTTCAACCAGGTCTATGATTTCGACGAGGCGTTCCGACTGCCGTACGAACCGCAGACGCCGCCGGAAAAAAACGGCGCGGCGGGCAAACGCCGACGCGGCTGAGACCCGTTCCGCGCCGGGGAGCGCCGGTTCACGCCGTGGCGTCGCGGCCGTATCTGAACACCTCCCGGAACGCCCGGACGACACTCCGCTTCACGTCGGGCATCGCGGGTGCCTCCCCCAGCAGGCGTTGCAGCGAGGTGACACCCGCGTCCGTCAGGCCGCAGGCCACGATGCCGCGGTAATCGTCGAGCCGGGGCGCCACATTCAGCGCGAACCCGTGCATGGCGACCTGGCGCGCGACGCGGATGCCGAGCGCCGCGAGTTTCGCGTTGCCGACCCACACGCCCCGGTTCCGCGGGTCCCGTGCCGCAATGATGCCGAAATCGGCGACGGCGCGGATAAGCGTCTCTTCCAGGGCAGTCACATACTCCAGCACGCGGAGTCCGGCATCCCCCAGATGAAGAATCGGATAGCCCACCAGTTGGCCCGGGCCATGGTACGTCACATCGCCGCCGCGTGTGGTCGGCACGCGTTCGATGCCCGCCTCCCTCAGGCGTTCTTCGGAGTAGAGCACGTGCGCCGCGGCGGCGCCCCGCCCCAGGGTGTAAACCGGCCGGTGTTCCAGCAGCAGCAGGGTGTCCGGGATCTCCCGCGCGGCGCGGCTCGCGTGCAGCCGCTCCTGCAGGGCGAGCACCTCGCCGTATCCGGCGTCCCGGCCGAGATCGCTGACCGCCAGCTCACGCATGCTTCCGCCTCCGGATTGAAACACAAAAGCCGGTCACCCCGCCCGCGCGCGGTGACCGGTCTTGACCCCAAGGGAAACCGCGGGCCGTCAGGCCATTTTCTGCATGCTGAGCGCCACGCGGGATTTTTTGCGGCTGGCGGTGTTTTTCGGGATCACGCCCTTTTTGGCTGCCTTGTCCAGCACCGACGTGTAATCCGAATACAGCTTCTGCGCCTCATCTTTCTCGCCCGCGCTGATCGCCGCCAACACTTTTTTGCGCGCGGTCAGCACGCGGCTTTTCACGGCCCGATTCCGCAACTTGTGCGCTTCGGACTGCTTCGCACGTTTAACCGCACTTTTGATATTCGCCATGAAACGTTGCTCCTTAATCCTCTTCCTGAAACCGTGTGATGTCGTTTATCATACCGAATCCGCCCTCGGGGTCAAGCGGGAATACATTTGGGGTGCGGTTCAGTTTCGGGGAAACGGAACCGCACCCGAAGGAGGAGTTAGGGGTTTCTGAAATCCCGAGCGTCGAGTGTCGAGCATCGAAATAGGATATCCCCGTCCTAAAGAGTGACACGTTTCCTTTGAGGAGAGAGCGTTTCCGCAAAAGGCGTGCCGTTCCGGGTAGGGACGCCTCCCCGAGGCGTCCGCGGACGGTTCGGGGAACCGTCCCCACCGACAGTCGAACCTCAGGCTACAAAATAACGTAAACCGATCAATCTCTACGCCGCGCTGATCACGGACACCCGGAAATCAGGACGGGACAATAAAAGAGCGCTTTCCGCTCCGCGGCGGTTTCAGTATGCTAAGGGAGTTGAGCGGAAAAACCGAGCGGGAAAGGATTTCAGGATGCGACACGCGTATGCGGTGATTCTGGCCGGGGGGAGCGGCGAGCGTTTCTGGCCGCTGAGCACCAAGGCCCGGCCCAAACAGTTCATTTCGCTTTTCGGCGGGCGACCGCTGTTGGCGCTGGCGGTCGAACGGCTGCGCGGGCTGATCCCTGCGGACCGGATCCTCATCATCACGGCCGAACATCTCGTCGAACAGACCGTGGAGGCCGCCTGGCATGTGCCGCGCGCCAACATCATCGGCGAGCCGTGCAAACGCGACACCGCGCCGGCCATCGCGGTGGCCTGCGGCCTGGTGCGGCAGCGCGATCCCGAGGGAGTGGTCTGCATCCTGACCGCGGACCAGTTGATGAGTGATGTGGAGACCTTCCGCGTGACGCTGGCGGACGCGATCCGCGTGGCGGGACGCGAGGAGGCGATCGTCACGATCGGCATCAAGCCCGACACGCCCGCCACGGGGTTCGGCTACATCGAGGCGGGCGAGGCGGTCGAGACCCGGACGGTGACGCTCTTTAGCCGGGCCAAGCGGTTTGTGGAGAAGCCCGACGCGTACCACGCCGCGCGGTACGTCGAAAGCGGGACCTATTTCTGGAACGCGGGCATGTTCATCTGGAAGAGCGGCGTCATGCGCGAGGCGCTGGAGCGGTTCGCCCCCGATCTGGCGGAGCTCTGCGATGCGGCGGCCGCAGCCGCCCCCGGTCCGGAGCTCGCGAATCTGCTGCGGCGGGTCTACCCCTCGCTGCGCGCCATCTCGATCGATTACGCGGTGATGGAACACGCGCCCAACATCCTGGTGGCCCGCGGGGGATTCGGCTGGGATGACGTGGGCTCCTGGCCCGCGGTCGCGGGGCACTTCTCCGCGGACCTGGCCGGGAACGTGGTGATCGGCGCGTGCGAGCCCATGGAGTCGCTGAACAACATCGTGGTCTCGGAGAACCGGCTCACCGCGCTGATCGGGGTCAGCAACCTGGTCGTGGTGCAGTCGGACAACGCCACCCTGATCTGCCCCAAGGACCGGGCGGAGGATGTGAAGAAGCTGCTGCGCCGGATCGCCCAGCGGCCGGACGGCGAGAAGTATGTGTAGCCCCCCACGGCAGAGAGTGTGACAGCGATGGCGGCGAACAAGCAGCGCAAGCCCGGCGGCGGCGCAACGGCGGCGGCTCCCGGACCGGCCGCGCGCCGGTTCCGGTTGACCGTCGCGTATGACGGCACCGCGTACGCGGGCTGGCAGGTGCAGCCGCGCCACCCCAGCGTGCAGCAGATGATCGAAGAGGCGCTCGCGGGGATTGTCGGGCACGTCGTGAAGGTGCACGGCAGCGGCCGCACGGATCAGGGGGTTCACGCGCGGGGTCAGGTGGCGCACGTCGATCTCGTGTGCCGCATGACGCCCGCGGCAGTGGGCCGCGCGCTGAACGCGCGCCTGCCGCCGGATATCCGGATCCGCAGCGTCGCGCGGGCGCGGCCGGATTTTCACGCGCGGCGTTCGGCGGCGGGCAAGGAGTACCGCTACTTCGTGTGGAACGGCGCGCAGGTGCTGCCGGACCGCCGGCTCTATGCGGCGCACGTCTGCCGCCCGTTGGATGTGGCGGCGATGCGCCGGGCCGCGGCCTTCTTCGCGGGACAGCACGATTTCGCCTCGTTCACCGCCAATCCGCAGCGCGAGGTGCCGAGCACGGTGCGCCGCGTGTTCGGCGTGACGGTCGGCAAACGGGGCCGGGAGATCGTCTTCCGCGTGCGCGGGGAGGGCTTTCTCTACAAGCAGGTCCGGAGCATGGTGGGATTTCTGCTGCGGGTGGGCGAGGGGGCGGAGCCGCCTGAGGCGGTGCGCGACCTGCTGGCGTCCTGTGAGCCGCGCAAGGCGCGGGTGCCGTCCGCGCCTGCGCGCGGGTTGTTTCTCTGGCGCGTGTGGTACGCGTGAGGGGCCGGACAGGAGGCCGGCGCCGCGGCTTGGCGCGGGAAAGGGCGGGGCAGGTATGGGCGAGGGTCGGGAGCGGATGCGGGTGCCGGCAGGCCGGGAGCCCGGCGATCTGATCGCCGCGCTGCAGGCGGTGCAGGATGTCCACGGGTATGTGCCGCCGGAAGAGCTCGTCCGCCTGGCGGCAACGATGGGGGTGAGCGAGGCGGAACTGACCGGAGTGGTCACCTTTTATGACCAGTTCCGCCTGCGGCCCGTGGGACGGCACCGGATCCGGGTGTGCGTCGGCACGGCCTGTCATGTGAAGGGCGCGGAGCGTACGGTGGAGGCCTTCCGGCGCGAGTTGCGCATTCCCGAGGGGGCCGATACCGATGTGGCGCGGGAGTTCACGGTCGAGAGGGTGGCCTGTCTGGGATGCTGCATGCTGGCCGTGGCCGTGCAGGTGGATGGCGTCATTTACGGGCAGGTGACGCCCGCGCGCGTGAAAGCCGTGCTGCGCGACGTGCGGGCCGGGGAGGCGCAGGCCGGTGACGCGGCCGACGTGCCGCATCCCCAGGCGGGCGCGCGGGTCAGGCTGTGCGCCTGTTCCAGTTGCGCCGCGGCCGGCGCGGCGGATGTGCTGCGCGAGATCCGCCGCGTGGTGCGGGCCTGGCGATTGCCGGTCGGGGTACGCGAGGTTGGCTGCACGGGCGGATCCTTTCACGCGCCGCTGATGGAGATCCTGCTGGAGGACGGCCGCCGTTTCCGTTACGGGCGTGTCCGCGTCCGGGATATCGAACGCATTCTGCTGGACCACATCCGGCCCGCCCGGACCGCGGCGCGGCTGCAGGCCGCGCTCCGGGCGTGGACCGAACAGCTCTTTGCGGGCGAGGGGGATGATCCGCCCGTCCGGTTCCCGCTGAGCGTCCGGGATCAGGCCGATGCCGGGTACTGGCTGTGCCAGCACCGCATCGCCACCGAGGGCGCGGGCGAGTGGTCGCCGCTGGACTGGGACGAGTATTGCCGCCACGGCGGGTTCGAGGCCTACCGCAGTTGCGCGCGGCGGATGACGCCGCAGGAGGTGGTGGCGCAACTGGAAGTCTCCGGCTTGCGCGGGCGCGGCGGCGGCGGGTTCGGGACGGGACGGAAATGGCGCGCGGTGGCGGCCGCCGCGCAGGGTTCCGGCGCGGTGGTGGTCTGCAACGGGGATGAGGGGGACCCGGGCGCGTTCATGGACCGCATGCTGCTGGAGTCTTATCCGTTCCGCGTGATCGAGGGCATGATGATTGCGGCCCGCGCGGTGGGCGCCTCCGAGGGGGTTTTCTACATCCGGCACGAGTATCCGCTGGCCGTGCGGCGCGTGCGCGAGGCGGTGGCGCTGCTGGAGCGCGAAGGGATCCTGGGGGCGGAGGTGCCGCTCCGGTTGCGGGTGGTCGAAGGCGCGGGCGCGTTCGTGTGCGGGGAGGAAACCGCCCTGTTGGCCAGCGTCGAGGGCCGCCGCGGCGTGCCGCATGTGAGGCCGCCGTACCCGTCCGAGAGCGGGCTGTTCGGCAGGCCCACCCTCGTCAACAATGTCGAGACCCTGGCGCTGGTGCCGTGGATCGTGCGTCACGGCGCCGCGGCGTTCCGCGCCGTGGGCACGGAGGGGAGCCCCGGGACCAAAGCGTTCGCGTTGGCGGGCAAGATCGCGCGCGGCGGGTTGGTCGAGGTGCCGATGGGCCTGCCGCTGCGGCAGGTGGTGGAGCAGATCGGCGGCGGGGTCGGCGAGGGGCACCGGTTCAAGGCGGTCCAGGTCGGCGGGCCCTCAGGGGGGTGCATCCCCGCGGAGCTGGCGGATACGCCGGTGGACTACGAGGCCCTGACGCAGGCCGGCGGCATGATGGGGTCGGGCGGGATGGTGGTACTCGACGAGACCGACTGCATGGTGGACATCGCGCGCTATTTTCTCTCTTTCACCCAGCGGGAGTCGTGCGGCACCTGCACCGGATGCCGCATCGGCACGCGGCGGATGCTGGAGATTCTGGAACGGCTCTGCGGCGGACAGGGGCGGCCGGAGGATCTGGCGACCTTGGAGCGCCTGGCCGAAAGCGTGCGGGCGGGGAGCCTGTGCGGGTTGGGCCGCACCGCGCCGAATCCCGTGCTGTCGACGCTGCGGCATTTCCGCGCGGAAGCGGAGGCGCATGTGCGCGGCGTCTGTCCGGCGCGCACCTGCCGCGCGCTGATCGCCTATACGGTGTCCGACCGGTGCATCGGCTGCACGCTCTGCGCGCAGAACTGTGCGGCCGGGGCGATCGCCTTCACCCCGCTGGAGCGTGCGGTGATTTTGCGGGAGCTGTGCACGAAGTGTGACATGTGCCGTCAGATCTGCCCGGAAAAAGCCATTGAAATCGAGGATGCGAAACGGGATAATGAGACCCGCTGAAGAGGAGTTGAGCATGCGCCGCACGAAAAAGACGGTTCAGGGAGTGACCCGGTTGGGCAGCCAAAGCACGGTGTACGCCGACCGGTATGACCCCTCGGTATTAGAGGCTTTCGCCAACCGGCACCGGGACCGGGATTACTGGGTGACCTTCACCTGTCCCGAGTTTACCTCGCTCTGTCCGGTGACGGGCCAGCCGGATTTCGGCACGATCACCATCCGGTATGTGCCGGACCGGCGGATGGTGGAGAGCAAGTCTCTCAAGCTCTACCTTTTCAGTTTCCGGAACCACGGGGATTTCCATGAGGATTGCGTCAATGTCATCCTGAACGACCTCAAGGCCCTGATGGACCCCAAGTACATCGAGGTGTGGGGGCAATTCATGCCGCGCGGCGGGATCGCGATCGAGCCGTACGTCAATTACGGCCGGTCCGGTTCCGCGTTCGCCGCGCTGGCGGAAACCCGCTTCGCGTCCCATCCCGCGGCGCGGTGAGGTCCGGACGGCGCGCGCGCAACCCCGGAAGATCCGGGCTGTTCCCGAAAAAGGGGGATTTTATGACTCGTCAAATCGGATTCACGGACGCGGCCATCCGCGGCGCGCGCGTTTTTCTTCTGGCGGCCCTGTGGTGGGCCGGAATCGGCGCGCGGGCCGCGGCGCCGGCGGCCGCGCCGTTCGCGGGGGAGGTCCGCCTCGCGCTGCCGCCGCGCCTGTACGCGGTTCCCGGCATCGAGATGAACGTGTATTTCGACAACGTCTGCCTGGTGCCCGATCCGGGGAGCCTCGTGTTCGATGTGACCTGTGCGAAGGGGCGACAGCAGGTCGAGCGCTGGACGTTCGTCCCGGAGGAGGGGGACGCGGGCGAGTATCCGTTCGTCATCGAGGTCCGGGATGCGGCGAACGCAATCATCGCGCGCGCGGAATCGCGGCTGCGGGTCGCGCCCCGCGCGGCCGGCGCGGGCGCGGCGGTCACGGTGCTGACGGTCGGCGACAGCCTGACGCATGCCACGGTCTATCCCGCGCATCTGCTGGAGCTGTGCAAAGCTGAGGGCAACCCGCACATCACGCTGGTCGGCCACACCCCGCATACCAACGCGCCCGCGGTCCGCATCGAAGGCTATGGCGGGTGGACCGCGCAGCGGTTCGCGACCTTCCACAAAAAAGAGGGGAGGGGGAAGGGGCAACTGGACTGGCGCGCATGGAACGCGAGCGGCAGCCCGTTCCTGTACGCGGATGCGCAGGGGGTGCCCGCCTTGGATTTCTCCCGCTACTGCCGGGAGTTCAACGGGGGCAAGGCGCCGGATTTCGTCACCTTCCTGCTGGGGTGCAACGATCTCTTCGGCGCGGATGACGGCAGCATCGACGCGACCCTCGACGCCATGTTCCGGCACTACGACGCGTTGATCGGGATGGTGCGCCGGGTCAGCCCGGAGACCCGCATCGGCGTGCTGCTGGTGACGCCTCCCGCGGGCACGCAGGATGCGTTCGGCGCCAACTACCGCTGCGGCCTGACCCGTTGGCAGTTCAAGCGCAACCAGCACCGGGCGGTGGAACGGATGATGGAGCGGTACGGCGGCCGCGAAGGGGAGAACCTCTTTCTCGTCCCCGTCCATCTCAATCTCGACTGCGCGCGCAACTATCCTGTGCTGCAAGGCCCGTGGAACGCCCGAACCCGGGAAGAGGGGAGCCGGCTGAACAACGGGGTCCACCCGTCGCGGGAGGGATATCTGCAGATCGGGGACGCCCTGTTCTGCTGGATCAAGGCGCAGGTGGCCGGAACGCGGGCGGGACACCCGTGATCCGATACGGCACGGCGGCGGGGCGGTTTGCATGAGGAGTACGATGGAAACGGAGAAAGCGCTGGTCATCTTTTCGGGCGGGCAGGACAGCACGACCTGCCTGGCGCAGGCGATCCGCGATTACGGCGAGGGGAACGTCTCCTGTATCACCTTCCGGTACGGGCAGAAGCACAGCCGCGAGGTGGAGGTCGCCACGGAAATCGCGCGGGCCTTCGGGGTTTCCGACCATGCGGTCGTTTCCTTGGACTGGTACCCGCAGGTCACCACCAGCGCGCTGCTGGATCCCGGCATGGCGATCACGGGAGGGGAGGGCGGCGCATGCCCGAACACGGTGGTCGACGGCCGCAACATGCTCTTCCTGCTGGTCGCGGCGATCTACGCCAAGAGCCGCAACATCCGGGACCTCATCACCGGCGTGTGCGAGACGGACTGCAGCGGGTATCCCGACTGCCGGGACGTGTTCGTGAAATCGTGCAACGTGACGTTGAATCTGGCGATGGCGTATCCGTTCCGGGTGATCACGCCGCTGATGTACCGGACGAAAGCCGAGACGTGGGCGCTGGCCGACGGGTTGGGGATTCTGGAGTTTGTGGCGGAAAAGACGCTGACCTGTTACAACGGGGTGGTGGGGCGCGGATGCGGCGCGTGCCCGAGCTGTCTCCTGCGGCAGCGCGGGTATGAGGACTATCTCCGAAGCCGGTCCGGGGCGGCCGAACGGAAAGGACGGGATGCGGGATGCTGACGGTGTCCAAAGAGTGCCGCTTTGATGCGGCGCATGTGCTGACCCATCACGCGGGGCAGTGCAGGAATCTGCACGGCCACACCTACCGCGTGATCGTCGAAGTCGCGGAAAGCGCGGACAGCGAAGACATGGTGATCGATTTCAAGGACCTCAAACAGGTGATGCGCGCGGTCATTCTGGAACGCTTCGACCACGCCTTCCTTTTCGATGAGGCCAGCGCGAGCGAGTGCGAGATCGCCGCGGTGATCACCCGGCACGGCATGCGGAGCGTGGGCCTGCCGTTCCGCTCGACCGCCGAGAACCTCGCCCGCCATTTCTTCCGCGAACTGGAGGCGCGCGTCAAAGTGGTCTCCGTCAAAGTCTACGAGACCCCGGAGTCGTGCGCCGAATACCGCAGGGGGTGACCGCATATGCGTGAGCGCCAGAGCTATGCGGTGGCGGAGATCTTCGAGTCCCTGCAGGGCGAGGGGTACAACACCGGCTTGGAGAGCGTGTTTCTGCGTTTCGGCGGCTGCAATCTGAAGTGCCCGTGGTGTGACACCCGGCACGAAACATTCGAGACGCTGGACGAGGAGACGGTGGTGGCGCGGGTGACCGCGTGTTCCGCGCGCGCGGTGATTCTGACCGGCGGCGAGCCGTTTCTGCAAACCGGGCTGGAGGGGCTCCTGACGCGGTTCCGGGATGCCGGCTTCTGGATCGGCGCCGAGACCAACGGCGTGCTGGCGCCGCAGGCGGACCTGTTGCGCCGCATCGATTATCTGGCGGTTTCGCCGAAGGCCCTATACGCGCAGCTCTACGACGACGCGCGCATGGTGCGCCAAGCGGACGAGGTCCGCATCGTGGCGGACGGCGAGGTGCGGGAGTTCTGCGAGGCGATGCGCAACCGGATCGACGCCCCGCGCTATTACCTCTCGCCGTGCGAGCGCGACGGCGCATTCAACCTGGCGGAGACGGTGAGGCTGTTGGGCGAGCTCAACCGCGGACGGCGCGGCGGGAAATGGCGTCTGTCGCTCCAAACCCACAAACTGGCGGGGTTCCGGTGAAAACAGAAAGGCCGGTCGTCAGACCGGCCCTCGTGTTTTTTATGGTAGGGGTGCACGGACTCGAACCGTGGACCCAGTGATTAAGAGTCACTTGCTCTACCAACTGAGCTACACCCCCATAAAAAGTGGAGCGAGTGATGGGTCTCGAACCCACAACCTCGACCTTGGCAAGGTCGCGCTCTACCAATTGAGCTACACCCGCTTCAAAAGAACGCGCACAATGTAGCAGAAGCGTGTGGGGCATGCAACCGCAAAACCGAAAAAAATCGCGCCCGGAACCGGTTCACGTCTGACGCGCGAGGCGGTTGCGCAGACCGTCCATGGTGAACGCGGCGAGATCCTCGAGAATCCAGTCCGCGCCGGAAAGATCCTGCGGGTGCGAGCCGGGCCGCGCGAGGGCCACGCAGAGCATGCCGGCTTGTTTGGCCGCCAGCACGCCGGCGCGCGAATCCTCGAAGACCAGGCAGGTTTCGGGCGGGACGCCGAGACGCCGCGCGCCGAGCAGGAAGCCGGCCGGCGAGGGTTTCCCGGGCTCGTAATCTTCCGCGCCCAGGACAAAACGCACATCGCGTCCGATCCCCATCAGGCGCACGGCCTCTTCCAGGTCGTGGCGCGGGGAACCCGAGACGAGAATCACCGGATAGTCGCGCGCCAGTTGCTTCAGGAGGGTAACCGAGGAGCGGATGATGACCCCGTCGCCCTGACCGCGCAAGCGTTCGTAATACGCGCGCAGGTGCTCGGCCAGCCGATGCCGCGGGATCTCCGACAGCACCGGGAAACGGGTGACCACCGCCTGGTAGATGTCGCCCCACGAGTGGCCGTAGACGATGCCGAGGACGGTCTCGGTGTCGCAGGGGCATTGCCGGTCCGCGAGCAGGTCCCGCATGGCCTGGGCCCAGAGGCGTTCGGAGTCGACCAGCGTGCCGTCGAGATCAAAGAGGATGGCTTGAAGGGTCATGCGACGGTCTGGTGGCAGCACTTTTTGTACTTCTTACCGCTCCCGCAGGGGCAGGGGTCGTTGCGCCCGATCTTGGGCTGGTCGCGGCGCACGGGGTCGGGGCCGAAAATCTTGCCGTCGAGGAAACGCCACTCGCCCCCGATCCGGCCGAATTCCGCCCGCTCGTGATGGTTGAAATCCGTCTCCTTCACGGAGTAATGGGCGATGAACTCCACCACGCCGGAATCGTCGTTTTCCCCGCCCCCCTCCAGCGACACGATCTCCATGCCGGTCCACTTGGCGTTCTTGGCCCAATTGCGGCTGCTTTCGGCGTCGAACTCTTTGCGCACCTTGGCACCCGAGGTCTGGTAAAGATAATCGATTTCCCCCATGGCGTAGGCGCAGTAGCGGGAACGCATGAGCGCCTGGGCGGTCGGCGGTTTCTGGCGCTCGAGAAGGAACGGTTCGCAGCAGGTCTCGAACGCGAGGCCGCTGCCGCAGGGACACAGATCGCTCATCGGAAAGCCTCCTGGGGACCGGGGGCAACTCGGTTGGCCACGTCCGGTCACAACGGGGGTGTACTGTATCGCATGGGACGGTTCCCCGCAATCCCGAAAACGGCCGCGCCGATACGCTACTTGACGGACGGGGTGAAAACCGCTAAGATAAAAAACCGTGTGTGAAAGCGGGTTATCGTATCCAACGGTGACGCGCCCAGCGGAGAGGAGTAAGTATGATTCGCACAACACGTCCCCCGATCCGGGTCGGGCTTGTCGGGCTGGGGCGGGCCGGTTTGGAGATGCATGTCCCCGAACTGGCGCAATACCCGGAGTGGTTCAAAATCATCGCGGTCTGCGATCCGGTCAAAGAGCGGCGCGATCTGGCGGTGGAGCGCATCCCCGAGTGCCGCACCTACCGGCGTTACGAAGATCTGCTGGCGGATCCCGATGTGGAACTGGTGGATCTCGCCACGCGTTCCGATGAGCACGCCGCGCATGGGATGCAGGCCCTGAAAACCGGCAAGTGGGTGAACATGGAGCGTCCGTTCTGCCGCGATTATGATGAGGCGCTGGTGTTGCGCGCCGCGGCGATCAAGGCGTCGAACCGGCTGCTCGTGCGTCACAATTACCGGTTTGAGCCGGCGTTCATGCAGGTGCGCGAGGTGATCGATTCCGGCGTGCTCGGCGAACTCTACGACATCAAGATCCGGCGGGGCGTGTACGAGCGCCGCGACGATTGGCAGACGGTGAAGCGTTGCGGCGGCGGTGCGGCCCTCGCGTGGGGCACGGCGTTTCTCGATCAGGCGCTGGAGTTGCTGAGGACGCCGCCGGTCAAGGTGTGGTCCGATTTCAAACGGGTGGCTTCGGTCGGCGATGCCGAGGATTACATGCGGATCATGCTGCGGAACATGGCCGGCCTGACCGTGGACCTCGAAGTGTCCGGCGGGAGGATCGGCGAGATCCCGCAATTCCTCGTCACCGGCAACAAGGGGGCGTTCACGCTGTACCCTGGCGCCGGGCAGGGGACGTTGCGCTATCTGGACCCCAAACAGAAACTCGCCCGGCGGCGGTCGAGTGTGCGCACGCCGCCCCTGGGAAGTTTCGGCACCGAGGAGACGCTGCGGTGGTTGGAGACGCAGGTACCCGTCAAACCCAAGGCGGAGTGCGGCATGACGCTGATCTGGATGCATGTCTACCAGGCCATCCGGGAGAACAAGCCTTACCCCGTGCCGTTGGACGTCGCGATCGAGACCATGCGGATCCTGTCGCTGGTCAAGAAGGAGAGTCCGTTCGCCTGAGCGGAGCCGCCTTAGACGAACAGCGGGACATGCGTGAAGGTTTCGCCGTCGAACAACCCCTTGTCGGTCAGCTTGAGTTTGGGGATCACCGGCAGCGCCAGAAACGACAGCGTCATGAACGGCGCGGCCAGACGCGTGCCGAGCAGTTTGGCGAGGCGGTCACAGTCCGAATAGGCGTGCGCCGCCGTTTCCGCGTCGCCGGTGGAGATGAGCCCGGCCAGCGGCAGGGAGAGGGAGGCGAGCACCCGGCTGTTGTCATCGGCTACGGCCAGGCCGCCCTGATGGT
Source organism: Kiritimatiellia bacterium (assembly GCA_034003585.1). Classification (GTDB taxonomy): domain Bacteria; phylum Verrucomicrobiota; class Kiritimatiellia; order RFP12; family UBA1067; genus JAPXSY01. The sequence goes on along the minus strand of JAVEYH010000063.1, from coordinate 3,246 downwards.
AGATCACCTCGTTGAGGGCGGTGACCAGCGCGGCGTCCGTGGCCCCCACGGCGATGAGGTGATGTGAGTCGTGGGCCACGCTGGAGGCGAGCGCGCCCCGGCGCAGGCCGAAACCCCGGACCAGGGCCACGGCGGGAGGGGAGGCCGCGTACCGGTTGCACACCACCAGTTTGGCCAGGTCGCGCTCGGGGTCGCAGACCATTCCGTTGGCGTTGAGCGGCGGCTCCAGGTGCAGGTGGTCGGTCACGAGTTCGCCGTCGCGCACGCCGATCACCCGCACGCGCCGGCCGGCCGGCTGCGGGAAACGCAGGTCCGAAGCGCTCACGGCGGAGGCGGCGAAACGGTTCGCGATTTCGGGCTCGCCGTTCGGCAGGAGCGACACGCCGTTGCGGGCGACGCAGCGCCCCCGCAGCCAGACTTCGCGGGGCTCGAAGGTGTGCAGGTCATCCACAATGATGAAGTCGGCCGTGTGGCCCGGTTGCAGCAGGCCGAGCGGCAAGCCGTAGTGCCGGACCGGGTTGACGCACGCCGCCTGCAGGATGGCCTGCAGCGGGATGCCTTTCGCATAGGCCCTGGCCGCGATCGTGTTGATGTGGTCGTGAAGCAGATCGTCGGGATGCTTGTCGTCGCTGCAGAACATGCAGCTCTCGGGATAGCGGGCCAGCAGCGGCAGAAACGGCTCGAAATGGCGCGCCGCGGAGCCGTACCGGATCTGGAGTCGAATGCCGGCCTGGATCTTCTCCCGGGCCTCGTCAAAGGAGAGGCTCTCGTGGTCCGTGGTGATGCCGGCGGCGGCGTAGGCCCGCATCGCCTCGCCGGCGAGCCCCGGCGCGTGTCCGTCGATCGGCAGGCCGCGGGCCCGGGCCGCGTCCAGTTTGGCGCGCACGCCGGGATCCTTGTTGAGCACGCCCGGCACATTCATCATTTCCGAAAGATGGGTGATGCCCGGCAGTCCGAGCAATCGCGTGACCGCATCGGCATCCAGCGTTGCGCCCGCCGTTTCAAAGGGTGTGGCCGGCACGCAGGAGGGCACGCCGAAGCCGAAAACAAAAGGTGTCTGCCGCGCCAGGCGCAGCATGAGCTCCACCCCCGCCTCGCCCAGCACATTCGCGATCTCATGCGGATCCGCCACGGCGGCGAGCGTGCCGTGCCGCACCGCGGCCCGCGCGAAGGCGGCCGGGGTGAGCATCGAACTCTCCAGATGCACATGGGCGTCAACCAGTCCGGGCAGGATGAAGCCCGGATCCGGATCGGCCTCCGGTGTGATGGCGTCAATCGTCCCGGCGTCGGAAACGGTCAGGCGCGCTCCGTATGCCGTGTTCTGCACCGGATCCACAAGCGTGCCGCAGAACGAGAGAGGCATAAGACTCCTTTCGGTTACGCCGGGAAAACCCGCGGACGGCGCAAAGGTCTTTTTCCCGGAGCGGGAAGCACAGGTTCCGGGACACGCGGATCAAGAACGCGGGGCCATCTCGTCCAGCGGCATCGGGTTACAAAGGTTCTCGGCCTTTTCCGCCACCCGTCCGCAGTTGAAACAGATGAACCGGGGGGTTCCGGTCAGCGCTTTGATCTCCTCGAACCGGTCTGCGCTGGCCAGCACGCAGAGGTGGCCTCGGTGATCGCCCGAACAACAGGTTTTCGTAGCCATGAGTTCTCCTTGCTTCGTTCTTGCCGCACCTTACCAAAAACCGTTTGTCACGGCAACGCCCGAACCGGCGTGATGGGTAATCGGTTGCGGGCGCGGATTCATCTTGTCGTCCGGTCCGGAATCATAGTCTTGCGCCGCCGGGTGCGGGATTGTACCGTGTCCGCCATGACGGATCCGGGCTCGCCGCCCGCTGGGGGGCGGTTGGGAACTTGAGCGCGCAACGCGCAAGCGGGAAACAAGGGGCTGGGCCGGACCAGAGGGCGTTTGCGAACAAGGGTTTTGTTGTGACAGGCCGAAACGGGTTTCCGGATTTTTTCGGAAGGGGGTGTAAGAAACGGCGCGTTCCGGCTCATAGGGGATAAGCAACGTATGCGCGATACCCGTCAGAAAGGAACCGCGTTGCCGCCGGAATTCGTGAACCGGATCACCGGCGCGCAGCTCGATCTGTACGCGTTCATCAGCATGCTGCTGGGCAACCGGCAGGATGTGCCGGATGTGCTGCAGGACACCAATATGATCCTGGTGCGGCATGCCGCGGAGTATGACCCCGCGCGGCCGTTTCTGCCGTGGGCCCGGGCGTTCGCCTACAATCAGGTGCGCGCGTATCTCAAGCGCGTCGCGCGCGGCCGTCTGCTGTTTGATGAGGAGCTGATCGCATCCATGGCGGCGGAGGAGAGCGTCCCCGCCGAAGACAGCGGGAACGCGGAACTCGTTTTCCTGGAGGAGTGTTTGCGGTCGCTGACCCCGGAGCAGCGCGCGCTGGTCGAGGCGCGCTACTACCGGAAGGAGAGCATGGATAGCCTGGCGCTCCGGCTGCGGCGCTCGACGGACACCCTCTACGTGCAACTGCACCGCATCCGCACGCGCCTGGGTCTCTGCATCGACGGCAAAATGCGCGCCGCGGCCGCCGAAGGGAGTGGCGCATGAATCCGGCCGACGCCTATTTCGAGGATCTGCTGGCGCGCGTGGTGGAGGGTGCGGCGGCCGAGGACGAGTTCGCCACGTTCGCGGAGATCATCCGTCAGGAACCCGCGTTGCGGCAGCGCTATCGGAGGGAAATGCGCCTGCACGCGCTGCTGTGCTGCAAGGGCGGGATGCCGGCGCCGAAGGTTGCCGCCACCGGGTGGCGGCGCGCGCGCGCGCCGCAATTCGGGTTTCCGGGAAAAAGGCTCGTTGCGGCGGCCGCCGCGGCGCTGCTGCTCGGCGCCGGAATCGGACTGCTCCGGCTCGTGCCTCCCGCCGCGCCCATGCGGGCCCGTACCGCGGCGGCGCACGCCGCAGGGAAACCGGTGCGGCTGATCCGACACTCCGGTGCGCAGGGACTGGAGCTGCCCGCGGTTCTGCCGGGCAGCGTCCGGCTGCGGCAGGGGGTTGCCGTGGTGCGCATGCCTTCAGGTGTGGAGCTGACCCTGAACGGGCCGTTGGAACTGGCGTTCGAATCCGCGAACGGTGTGGAGGCCCGTCTGGAACGGGGGCGCCTTCTCGCCTGGGTGCCGCCGCGCGCCAAAGGGCTGATCATCCGCACGCGGGAGTTGGAGGCCTGGGATATCGGCACGGTGTTCGCTGTCAGCGCCGATGCGGCGGGACGCGGCGTGCTG
>JAVEYH010000062.1:6144-20157 GCA_034003585.1 Kiritimatiellia bacterium | reverse complement strand
AACACCGGCCTGATGAAGGCCGTGGAGAAATTCGAGTACCGCCGGGGATACAAGTTCAGCACGTACGCCACCTGGTGGATCCGCCAGGCGGCGACCCGGGCCATTGCGGATCAGGCGCGCACGATCCGCATTCCGGTCCACATGATCGAGACGATCAACAAGCTTCTGCGCGTGCAGAAGAAACTCGTGCAGGAACTGGGCCGCGAGCCCACGCCGGAAGAGGCCGCCGAAGAGATGGACATCCCTGTCGAGCGCGTCCGCGCCGTTTACCGCATGGCCCAGCAGCCTATTTCGCTGCAGAGCCCGGTGGGAGACGGGGATGACGCCCATTTCGGCGACTTCATCGAGGACAAGTCCGCGGAGAACCCTTCGGAGATGACGGCCTACAGCATGCTGAAGGAGCGTCTGCAGGAGGTGCTGACGACACTGACCGACCGTGAGCGTCAGGTGCTGGATTTCCGGTTCGGGCTGACCGACGGATATTCCCGCACGCTTGAGGAGGTCGGCAAACAGTTCAACGTGACGCGCGAGCGCATCCGCCAGATTGAGGCCAAAGCCTTGCGCAAGCTGCGTCACCCCACACGGTTGCGCAAGCTGGAGGGATTCCTGGAAACGCGCTGAGGCGGGTTCCGCGCGCCGCACGATCGGGTGCGGCGCGGCCCGCAGGCCCCGGCACCGACTGGTTGCGTGCGCGGGGTTCCAGTGCCGCCCCCGGGCAGAGCCGTGTGATCCGAGCAAACAGAAAAACCCAAGGAGGTTCGTTTGAACCAATGTGTGATATCCCATCCGGTGACGATCGGCATCGGTGCGGGCGTGATCGGTTTCGTCGCCGGTTATCTGATCGCCAAATTCGGCGGGGACGGCGCCAGCCGTTACGCTTCGGGCGGGGACGGCGATTGTGTCGAGATCTATGTCGGCAACTTGAGTTACGACATGACCGAGGCGCAGATGCGCAAGGAGTTCGAGCGGTACGGCGCGGTCAAATCCGCGCGCATCATCACCAACCGCTTCAACCACAAGTCCAAGGGCTTCGGCTTTGTCGAGATGCCCAACCGGCCGGAGGCGGAGGCGGCGATCAAGGCGCTGCACGACCGCGATGTGCTGGGCCGCAAATTGCGGGTGAATGAGGCGAAGAACAAATCGCACGAATAGCCCGATCGGAAGGCGCCCCGGAACCGGGGCGCCTTTTTCACCGGGCACACCGATCCGCGGACGGGGGTGTCATGCAGGCCGAATCGAAGCGTCCGGACAAGACCATGCGCATCGAAGTCGCGCCGTCGCTCACCGAAGGGCAGCCGCGGGACGCCGCGGCCGGCGCGGCGAAAGGGCGCGGCCGCACGTGGCGCACGCAGCACCTGAAGCGGGACACGCCCTTCTACAAACTGCTGGAAAGCGTCTACGACGCGGTACTCATCACCTCGCGCTCCGGCCGGATTCTCGAAGGCAACGAACGGGCCGCGGAGTTTTTCCAGATCCCGTGCGGCGGCCTGACCGGGCAGTCGGTGCTGCGGCTGATCTCCGGTGCGACGGAATCGCTGCTCGACACCATCCACAATAACCTGATCAACAAGAAGTACACGCTCGTCGAGGCCCGCTGCAAACGGGCGGACGGCACCTCCTTCGCCGCCGAGATCGCCGTCAACCAGGTGGATCTGGACGCCGCGGGCCAACTCTGTTTCTTCGTGCGCGACATCACGCTGCGCCAGAAGGCGCAGCAGGACCTCGAACACGCGATGGAGCGCATCCAGGCGCATGACCGGGCGCGGATGGAGTTCGTCTCCAACGTCTCCCATGAATTGCGCACCCCCCTGACCTCCATGATCTACGCGGTCAGCAACATGTTGCGGGGGGTGGTCGGCCCCATGCCGGAAAAGGCGCTGCACTATCTGGAGCGGCTCCAATCCGACTGCCACCGCCTGCTGGCCACGGTCAACGACATCCTCGATCTGCGTCAGGTGGAGAACCGCACGCTGGTCCTCACCCGGAAGGTGGCGCCGCTCGGCGCGGTCATCCGCGAGGGCGCCGAGACCCTGCAGGTGCAGGCGGACGCCAAACGGATCGCGATGCGCTTCGATTTCGCGGAGCGCGAGCTGTTCTGCTGGTGCGACGCGCAGAAGATCGAGCGCGTGGTGCTCAATATCGTGGGCAACGCGGTCAAGTTCACGCCCGGGGGCGGCACGATCACCCTCACGCTGACGCAGGACCCCGACCAGCCGAAACTGGCCCTGCTGACGGTGAGTGACACGGGCATGGGTATCCCGCCGGAGGTGCTGCCCAAGGTGTCGCAACGCTATTTCCGCGTCGGGGACCATGTCAGCGGAACCGGTCTCGGCCTGGCGATCTCCCGCGAGATCGTGGAGCTGCACGGCGGCAGCCTCGCCTTCATCAGCCCGGTCCCCGGCACCGACTGCGGCACCGCGGTCTCGGTCCGCCTGCCGATCGCGCCCAAACCGCTGGTGCTGGCCTATTCGCAGGACCCCGGCCTGTGCGGCACGCTGCGCGAGCGCATCACCCGGCTGGGGTACGGGGTGACAATCGCCGGATCGGCCGCCGAGGCCCTGAATGGGTGTTGGGAACGCCAGCCCGCGCTTTTCATACTCGACACCCGCATTACCGATACCGATGTGCGCGATCTGGTGCTGCGGCTGCGCGAAGAGGCCAAAACCAAACGGCTCCCCGTGATGGTCATCGGCTGTCAGGCCATGGAACGCAACGAGATCGAACTCTATCAGAACTTCAACCTGTTTTGCGTCGCCTGGCCCTGGCGCGAACAGGATTTGCCCCGCAATCTGGCGCTGGCCGTTCTGGGCAAACTCCGCTGACCGGAAGATTTTTCATTTTTGTGCTTGCCTTCCCGGATGCCGGGGGCCTACTCTTCTACTGATACGTTGGATTGGCTTAAAAATTTGGATCCGTATCGGGCGGGTGGGCTCGTTTAACACGGAGAAAAACTCATGAGATGCACAAGGAAGCGGTTGACGGGAACCGTGGTTTCGGGGTTGATCGGGGTGCTGGCCGTTAGCCTGGCGCAACCCGTACGCGCCGCGAACAATGTGGTGCCGAAGGCGTGGGGGACGGCGCCGATGACGGACGGCGCGTATCTCGAGGCGTTCGAGACCCTGCCCTCCTGGGCGGATGTCGGGTACAACGAGGTGGTCGAGTATTCGTTCTCCGGCATCACCTTCCCGGAGCGCTCCAACGTCTGGTTCTCCGCACACGCCAAGGTGTTGAGCCTCGACACCGACAGTATGGTGGTCACCAACGCGCTGGCCCACACGGACGCCTCGGCCATCTCCTTCACGGCCGATCCGGTGTTTGTGGACATGCGGGTCAAATTCGAGACGCTCTCCGACCCTCCGGGCGAAGAGACGGTCTCCAACGCCAAACTCGCCCTGTTCGTCGAACCGGAGGGCAAGCTGGTCGTCACCCACAACGCGGGCGCCTACACGAACGCGACCGCCTTTGACACCAACGAGTGGTATCAGGTGACCATCAAGATGCACAGCACCGACCAGTTCGATGTGCTGCTCAACGATGAGGCCCTGGTCTCCGGCCTGACCGTCAAGTCCGGCGCGGGCACGGCCAACACGCTTGAGGCCGTGAACTTCCGGGGCACCGGGCTGATCGACGACCTCTATGTGAGCCGCGGCGACCCGATGTACGCGATCACGGGACCGACCACCGCGCTCGCCGTGACGCTGCCCGACGCGGGCGCGAATCCGCCCACCGGCCATGAGCAGACGCTGATCAACCTCTGGCTGCAGGGCAAGGCCAGCCTGGAATCGCTCGGCTCTATGACCCAGGACGAATTGAGCCAGGCGTATCTGCTGGACGCGCTGGGAGGCACCGAATCCACCGCCGCAGCCGTCTCGTTCGATTTCGGCATCGCCCAGGTGGATCTCAACTCCCCGACCTCCCTCACGGTGACGATGTCGCTGAAGGTGGACGCGGCGGGCAAGAGCGGCCCGATCAATGGCCGGGTGCAGGTGTACGGGCGGACCACGCTCGCGGGCTCGCCGGTCGCCATCGGCGATCCGGTCCGGCCGACCTTCTCCAACGGTGCCGCGACCCATACCGTCACGATCTCCGAAGGCTACCGGTTCTTTGATGTCAAAATCATCCCCTAAGCCCTTGTGTTAAGGAGACGCACTATGAAAAAAATGATTTCGATCCTGTTCGGGGTGTTGGCGGGGACGGCGCTGATGGCCGCCGGTCTGTCGCAGTTGTCGGTGACCATGTCCACCGAAGGGCCCGATTTTTACGCGGACGGCACGCCGGTCCAGACCGGCGAGACCTACCTGCTGGTCTATGTGTATTCCGGCACCGGTGGCTTCAAAGGGATCTACATGGACGGCTCCCTGGTTGACCCCGAGAACAACAGGAAGGTCATCGAATCCCAAGCCGTCGCCGGGTCGAAATGCGGTTTCAAGGCGATCCAATATCCCGCCGGGATGTATCCGGCGGGCGGTGATTTCGTGATCGTCCTGCTGGACACGCGCTCCGACAGCGGCGCGGTCGGCGGACTGGTCTCCGGCCAGGCTGCCGTGGTCACCGGCCAGGCAGCGGACCCGGATGCGGCGGCCTCGACCCTGGCGCTGCGCGTGGCGGCGGAGAGCGGTGACGCCCCGGCTCTGACCGCGAGCGGCCTGCCTGCGGTCCGGGCCGGCACGCCCGCGCCGGTCATCTCGGCCCTGGAGACAGGCGGGGATGCGGTTCAGGTGCGGATCCGGAATTTCGTTCCGGGCGTCAATTACCGGGTGGAGAGTACCACGGATCTGGCCGGCGGGGCGTGGCAGCCTGCCCTGAACGCCTCGCGTGTGAACGCCCAACAGAATCTGTTGCCGGGCGGCGGGGAGTTGGGCGCCTCGGTGGCGAAGCCGGCGAATGACGCCGTGCGCTTTTTCCGGGTCATCGTTCCGGGCGAGGTTAAGTGAGCGCGCAGGACAGAAAGGGAAACGATATGAAGAAAGTTCTCTCCTTCACCATGCTTTTTGCAATGGCCGTGACAGTGCGTGCTCAAATGGAGCCCATCGAAGCGACGAACAGCGTCGGGTTCGCCGCGATCAACGCGGTGGCGGGTGCGAGCACCATCATCGCCGTGCCGTTCGAGGCCTGCCTCGACGGCGGCGCCGGGATGCTGGCGGATCTGGTCGCCACCAACGGGCTGACCTCCCATGCCTCGGACCCGGCATTGGCGGACCAGTTGGTCGTGCTCACCAACGGCGTGACGATGGTCTACTGTTACTACTATTTTCAGACCGGTACGGGGTGGCAGCCGGTGACCACCTCGCTGATCCTGCCGGGAGGCGCCATCCAGGAGTTGGATCCGCCGTCCGCGGATGCGTTCCCGGTCAGCCGCGGGCACGGGTTCTGGATCAAACGCGTGGCCGGCGAGCAGAACACGGTCTATGTCAAAGGCCAGGTTCCGGAAGGCCTCCAGTCCACCCCGATCGCGGAGGGCTTGAACCTCGTGGGCGTCGGCTCCGGCGAGGAAGTGACGCTGAACGGCTCGGGCATCAACTGGACCGGGGCGTATGGCGGCACCGGCAACACGCTGAGCTCGGACAAGATCATCGTGTGCAACAGCAACGGCACCTTCAGCCGTTACTACTTTTACAATCCCGCCGTACCGGAATTCCCGGCCCTGGCCGGCAAGTGGGTCACGTCCGGCGGCGCGGTCGCGAATGTGACGATCAACCCGGGACAGGGGTTCTGGTACCTCCGCCAGAGCGGGCAGAGCGGGTTTTCTTTCCAGCCGGATGCCGAGTGAAAGCCGCAAATCGCAAAAAAGGGTGAGTCATGAAAAAAACATGTTGGATTGCGCTGGTGTTGGCGCTCGGTATGGCTTGGGCCTCCCAGGCCGTGGTGATCCACTGGGCCACAGACGGATACGGCAGCCTGAGTTATGAAGACGTCGGCTCGGCCGTGCTGGTCTACATCGCCGGCGGCGAGGCGCCGGTTTACGCCTCGGGCACCCTTTCCAACGGGGAGACGTTGGGCACGCCTGTGACGGGCAGTCCGCCCATCACCTCGGGCGGCATCTGGGAGCAGAGCACCACGGACGAAACCCCCCGTTCTGAAGGAGCCTATTATGTGGTCCTCTTCAATGATGCGGGCACCCAATTCTCGTACAGCACGGATGCGCTCGCTTACAACGATACGACGTGGCAGGCCTTCTCGCCGGATGAGATGACGCCTGCGCTCGGGTCTTTCGCGCCGGATGCGTTCAGCCCGTGGGCCCCGGTTCCCGAACCCGGCTCGGCGCTGCTGCTGGCAATGGGCGCGGCGGCGATCGCGCTGCGCCGCAGACGGCGCGCGTAGGGTAAAAACGATGTTGTTTCTCGAGTTTCGTCCCATCACGCGCGGCCGGCTGCGTCGGTCGCGCGTGACTTTTTTATGGCTGGCCGGCGCGGCGCTGCTGGGGTACGCCTTCACGATGTCCGGTTCGGCCTTTCCGGGGCGCTCCGCGGCGTGGATCGCCTGGGCTTCCGGTCTCGATGTGCGCGAGGAACCCGTCCGGCCGCTGCTCACCGCTCTCGGCCGTCTGGCGGCCTCCCTGCCTTGGGGCACCCTGGCGCTCCGGCTGAACGCGCTCGCGGTGATCGCCGGCGCGCTGATGGCGGGTTGGGCCTACAAGCTGGTCTGGTTTCTGGTCTTCGAGATGATGCGGGAGGATTCGGCGGTCACCCATGCGCCGCGCAACGCCCGCTTCGGCGGCATGGTGGCCGCGGCCGCGGTCGCGACCAGCCTGCCGGTCTGGCAGGCGGCCACGCGGTTCGGCCCCGAGATTTTCGACGCGGCGGGGCTGATGGCCTGCGCCTATACGCTGACCGTCTATTCGCGCTCGCAAAAGATCGGCTGGCTGCTGCTCTTCGGCGCGTTGTGCGGCGCGGGCATGGCCGAGTCGCACCGGTTCCTGCTGGCCGCGCCGTTTCTGGCCGCGGCGGCGGTGATCACCGAGTGGAAGATCGAGTGGTGCCGCATCGGGCGCCTGACGGCCGCTGCCGCGGCGGCGCTGCTCCTTTTTGTGGGCGTCCACGGGTGGGCGGCGCACGGCATGCTGCGGGCGGACGGCGTGACGCCGGACGCGGCGGCCCTGCTGCGCGTGGCGGTCCTGGTTTTCCGCGATCAGCTCGAGAATATGACCGGAGTGTTTCCGCGGCAGCTCTGGTTCCCGGTGCTGGTGCTGGGCGTGGTCAGCGCCGGCCTCTCCTTCTTTGCGGCCTTCCGCACGCTGGACAACCGGCGGTCGTGGAGTCTGCTCATTCTGAGCGTGGTGCTGACCGTGTTCGCGGGCCTCATGCTCTGGAACGTCTCCTTCACGCCGTGGGGGGTGATGGCCTCCCGCGGCGCGGTCCCGGCGGTGACCTACGCGCTCTCGGGCCTGGGCATCGGCCTGCTGGCAGCATCCTGGAGGGCGTTGGCGGTTCTGGCCGATCCGCTGGACACGGAGGTCCCGCGCGAGTTCGGGGAGGTTGGCGTTGCGGCGGCGGAGGAGGAGGAGGGGGATGCGGAAGAGGAGCCGCCCCCGCAGGTGTTCGCGGCGGGCCGCGCGCTCGCCCTTCTGGCCGTGCCCGCGCTGTGCGGGATGATCGCGCTGGGCGCGGCGCGGAACGCGCGCGGGCTGGTGCGCGACCGGGGCGGGTTCGCCGACCGTGCGGCGGACGCCGCGCTGGAAGGGTTGGACGGGCGGAGCTGGATCGTCTCCAACGGCATTCTGGACCCGCACCTGCTGATCCGCGCGCATGAGAAGCGGATACCCGTGCGGCTGATCTGCCCGTACCGCGCCCGCGAGCCGCGGTATGTGGCGCGGCTGGTCACGGCCTTCGCCAACGATCCGTCCCTCTCCGAGCGCACCCGGCTCAAAGCCCGGAGCCTGGGGAGCTTCAGCCTGCATCTTTTCATCGACGATCTCTTCGCGGGCGAGCAGGACATCGGCAGGCGGGCGGTATGCATGGGGGTGCCTGACCTGTGGTACGCCGCGGAGTGGACCCCGGTGCCGGAGCGGCTCTTTTTCGGGGGCAGGCGGTCCGTGAACCCCGGGGAAGGGATCGCGGCGCTGCGCGCGCACGAGGCGTTCTGGCAGGCATGGAAGCCGTTTGCCGAGGCGGGCGACGGCGAGCCGCGTCAGCTCGCTTTCCGGTACCGCAAAGCCCTGCGGCAGCATCTCTCCCTGACGGCCAACAACCTCGGGGTCATGCTCGACGATCTGGGCAAACCGGAGGAGGCCTTCACCGCCTATCTCCAGGCCCGCGCGTTCTGGCCCGAGAACATCAGCACGCTGCTGAACCTCTTTGAGCTGGTCTCGCGCGGCTTCCACCCCGAGATGAAGGATGCGGTCGAGGCGCAGCTCCGGCGCAAGGTGGAAAACCCCTCTGACCGGTACGGGTTGTGGTCGCTGAGCCGCTTTTTCGGGTATGTGCGCAACTACGGGCTGTTTGTGCGGATGGGCTGGGCCTGGGCGATCTCCAGCAGCCCCGGTTCCGTGCTCGCCGGGCTGCGCGGCGCGTATGCGGTGCAGGAGGACGAGGAAAAACGCGCCGCGCTCACCACGCTGATGGCCTCGGTGCACGCGTTGCGCGGGGATTACGCCAAGAGCGCGGAGGAGTACCGCCGCGCGCTGGAGCACGATCCCCGCAACACGGCCGCGATTTCCGGGCTGACGCGGCTGGCGCTGCAGCGGAACACCGTGGAGGACGCGCGCCGGATTCTGGAGCAGGGCGAGGCTTCCGGTGTGCCGGAACGGCAATTGCGTCTGGATTGGGCCGCGCTGTATCTGGCGGCGGGCGATCTGCCGCGCGCCCGCGTGCTGCTGCAGGATCTGGCCGAAGCGGCGGACGCGACCCCCATGACGCTGGCCATGCTGGCCATGGTGATGATCGAACAACAGGAGAGCGCCTCCGTGGAGGCCAAGCTGCTGCCCAAGCTGGCGAAGGCTGGCTCCGGTGCGGACGCCTATTTCGCGCAGGTGATCCAGGGCCGGATCTGGCAGGGCAAGGGCAAGGCGGGATATTCGAACGCGCGGCTCTGCTTTCACCGCGCCTCGCTGCTGCGGCCGGATGTGCATGCGCTGCAGGAGGTGCTGCTGAAGCTGGACGTGGCGCTCGAGGACCAGAAGGCGGCCGAAGCCCATGCCCTCACCGTGTTGCGCCGGTTTCCCGAACATCCGTTCGCCAACTACATCATGGGCTCGATCCGGCTGGAGCAGGGCGAGTACGGCGATGCGGAAACCTATCTCGCCCGGAGTGTCGCGGCGCCCGAGCCCGCCCTCGCGGCGCTGAACAATTACGCCCAGGCCCTCTGCCGCATCCGCAAACTGGAGCGGGCGGAGGCTGTGGCGCGTCAGGCCACGGCCCGCGCGCCCGCGCGCTATGAGGGGTGGGGCACCCTGGCCTATGTGCTGGCCGTCGGCGGACGCGCCGCGGAGGCGGAAGAGGCTTTGGCCCGCGCGCGCGCGATCCAGCCCGCGGATCCCCGGCTCTGCCTGGTGGACGGCATGCTGGCCTTGGCCCGCGGCGATGGCGCGGGCGCCCTGCGGGCCGCGGCGGCGCTGGAGGCCGCTTCCGGCCTCTCCCCGGCCGACCGCCGCGAGGCGCGGCGTCTGCGCGCGGAAGCCGGACGGATCGGGACCGCGAGATAGATCGGTTTCCATTCTTTGGTGGCCGAGGTCCGACGGTCGGTGGGGAAGGTTCCCCGAGGTGTCCCTACCCGGAACGGTCACACCTTTTGCGAAAACGCCCTATCCTTATTTCGACGCCCGAGACACGACGCTCGGCGCCCGGGATTCCAGAAACGCCGAACTCCTGATTCCTCACTCCGCCTTCGGGCGCGATTCCGTTTCCACGAAACGGAATCGCGCCCCCGACGAACGGGCTTGTGTTTTGCCGCAGGATGCGGTTTAATTTTCGCACTCTCATGTGAAACCGGATTTCCCGCGGCCGTGCCTCCGGTATGGCGGCGGCCCGCCGTTGCGGCGGGGCTGGGACGTTTGCTTGAATGGGATGAGGAGCGGAAAATGGGTAAAGCGATGCGCGCGTGGTTGGCGGTGGCGGTCTTGGCCGCGGGCTGGGTTCTGGCGGCCGATAACACGGTGAAAGAAGTTCAGGTCCGGGTGCTCGACCAGCTCGGGACGGATGCCTCGGATGTGCTGTCGGTCTGCGGGGTCGCTGCGGGTTCGGAGCTCTCGCAGGAGGCGCTCTCCAAAGATGTGCGCGCGTTGCTGGATACCGGCCGGTACGGGTACGCGGGCGTGGAGCTGGAAAAAACCGGGGGCGGGGTCCGCGTGATCTACGTGGTGCGCCGCCGGCACCGGTTTCAGGAGCCGCTGGCCATCCAGGGCGCGGACTATCTGAGCGAGAGCAAAATCCGCAAACTCACGGAGCTCAAGAGCGGCGATTACATCGACGAGCCGATCCTGTCGACCAAAGTTTCCAAAGTCCGTGACGAATACGTGAAAAAGTACTTCCCGGATGTCAAGATCGGCATGGCCATCACCCCCATTGAGGGTAGCGCCGGTTTCGCGAATGTCACCCTGACGATCGAGGAGGGCGAGCGCGCCAAGATCCGCGCGTACCGGTTCACCGGAAACACCTCCATTCCGGAATCGGACCTGCGCTCCTCGTTCGGCCAGCGGCCGTGGTACGATCCGCGCGGCTGGTTCACCGACACGCCGGTTTCGCGGCAGGATCTGGAGGACGCGCGCCAGCAGGCCGAGGAGGTCTATCAGAACCGCGGCTACCTCGACGCCAAAGTGGCTTCGCCGGTGATGGAGAAGGTCGGCAAAGAGAAGGTGGATGTGATCTTCGCCGTGACCGAGGGGGACGTGTATCATGTGGAGGGCACTGCGATCCGCAACGTGAAGCTCTTCCCGGAACGGGAGGTGCTCGCCTCCTCCCGGCTGAAGGCCGAAGACCTGGCGGGCCGTCAGGCGATCGATGACGCGGCCAAGGATATCCGCGACTATTACGGCTCGCGCGGGTATGTGGACACGATCGTGCGGCCGGTGAAGGAAACGGTGCCGGGCAAGCCGGGCCGCATGGCGATCACGTTCGACGTGCGCGAGGGCGAGCTGGTCTACATCCGCAACATCGTGATCCGCGGCAACAACAAGACCCGGGACAAGGTCATCCGCCGCGAGGTGCTGGTCAACCCCGGCGAGATCATGAACGAGCCGCGCATCGAACGCAGCGAGAACCGCCTGAAGAACCTCGGCTATTTCGCCAACGTGCGCCACTACACCGAACAGACCGGACAGCCCGGCACGCGCGACCTGGTCTATGAGGTGGATGAGCAGCGCACCGGAAACTTCATGATCGGCGCCGGCTTTTCGAGCGTCGATAATCTCGTGGGCTTTATGGAGATCACCCAAAGCAATTTCGACATCCTCAACTGGCCGAACTTCACAGGCGGCGGTCAGAAGGCGCGTTTGGGCATTGAAGTCGGTTCGCGCCGGCAGACGGCCGAGGTCTCCTGGACGGAGCCCTGGTTCCTGGACCGCCCGCTGGCGCTGACAGTCGAGGCGTACCGCCGGATGCGCTGGTTTGACGAGTACGACGAGATCCGCACCGGCGGCTCGGTCGGCCTCTCCTATCCGGTCAAGGTCGGCCGCGTGGGAATGCGCTACACGCTGGAACTGGTGGAGATGGACGACGTCGAACCCGGCGAGTGGTACCTCGATCCGAACGGCGACATCGCCTCCACGCCGGACAACTGGAACGGCGACGAGAACGATTATTTCAACTGGCAGGACGATGAATACGGCGACGCCCTCAACAGCGTGATCCGCCTCTACTGGGCCCACGACACGCGCGATCAGCCGTTCGTGCCCACCAGGGGATATCAGACCACCCTGTTCGGCGAACTCTCCGAAGGCGCGATCGGCGACAACGAGATCTACAAGCTCGGCGCGAACTACCGCCACTGGTTCCGCATGCCTTGGTACAAGCACGTGCTGAGCCTGCGCGGCCGCTTCGAAACGGTGGACGCCTACAGCGGCGAGGTGCCGATCTATGAGAAGCTCTTCCTGGGCGGACCGCGCACGGTGCGCGGCGTCGAATACCGCGATATCGGCCCCAAAGTCTATCGCGGCGCGGGCAGCAAGAAGCACGCCCCGATCGGCGGCCAGACCCTGGCCATGGCTACGGCCGAATACACGGTGCCGGTCTTCAAGGCGGTGCGCGTGGCGACCTTCATGGATATCGGGTCGATCGGCGAGGATGTGTTCGATCCGGAACTCTCCGACGTCTGCGTTTCGGTGGGCGTGGGCCTGCGGATCGATATCCCCGGCTTCCCCATCCGGTTTGACTTCGCCAAACCCGTGGTGGAGGATGACAGTTACACGGATGACGAGTTCTTCTCGTTCGCGATCGGGTTCGAATAAAGGAAGGTTATGAAACAGAAGAGTGGCATACTGGCGGCGGTTTTCGCTGCCACGATGGCGATGGCCCAGGGCGGCACCGCGGTGGTCAACATGGTCGATCTCGTGCGTTTCCATCCGAGCCGCGAGCGTGACCGCAAGCTGATGCAGGACACCGAGAAAGAGTTCCAGGGCAAGCTCGACAAGCAGCGCGACCGGTTCGAGCAGCTCCGCGGCGATTACGAAAAGGCGGTGAAGGAGGCCCGCAATCCGGCGCTCAACGACAAGGCCCGTTCCGAGGCGGAGGATAAGGCCATGAAGCACCGTGACGTGCTCGCCGAAGCGGATCGCGATCTGCGCCAGGAGATGCAGAAACTGCAGCGCGAACTGGGCGATCTCGACACCCGCCTGCTGCGGCAGGTCACGGGCGACATCCGCGAGGTCCTCTCCAAGTTCGCGCAGGAGAAGAAGTATCTGGTCGTGCTCGACGGCACCACGATCGCCTATTTCGACCCCAAACTGGATGTCACCGACGAGGTGCTCAAACGGATGGGCGTCGATCCCAAGGTCCGTCAGGAGGCCAAAGAGAAGGCCGAAAAAGAGAAGGCCGGCGCCGAGAAGAAGTGATGCCCATGACGGCGACAGAGCTGGCCGGGCGTCTCGGCGGGACGCTGACGGGGGACGGGAGCGTGGAGGTGCGCGCGCTGGAGAGTCTCTTCGCGGCCCGCCCGGGTGACGCGGCGTTCTTCAAGGACGCGAAGTATGCCGCGCAGCTCGCCGCCACCCGGGCCAGCGTGGTGCTGGCCCCCGCGACCTGGCAAGGCGCCTGCCCCGCGCCCGCGGTGATCCGCGTCCCGGATCCCGACGCCGCCTTCACCCGCGCCGCAATCTGGTTCGCGCCGGCCCCGCCCGAACGCGCCCCGGGCATCCACCCCACCGCTTTGATCGGACGCGACGCGCGTCTGGGCGCTTCGGTTCACGTCGGGCCGTATACCGTGATCGAGGACGGCTGCGTCATCGGCGACAACTGCGTGATCGAGGCGCAGGTGTTCCTCGGCCGGCAGGTGGCGTTGGGCGAGGGGTGCCACCTCTATCCGCAGGTGACGGTGCGCGAGGGCTGTATCCTCGGCCGCCGCGTGATCCTGCACTCCGGGGTGCGCATCGGCGGGGACGGATACGGCTACACCCCCAAGGTGGCGGCCGACGGCACGGTCACCATCGACAAGATCCCGCAGCTCGGCATTGTGGAACTGGGGGATGATGTCGAGGTCGGGTGCAACGCCACCATCGACCGCGCGCGGTTCGGCCGCACGCGGATCGGCAACAACACCAAGATCGACAATCTCGTGCAGATCGGCCACAACGTGCAGGTCGGTTCCTGCAGCGGGATCATCGCGCAGGCCGGCGTCGCCGGCAGTACGCGCATCGGGTCGGGCTGCCTGATCTGGGCCCAGGCCGGCATCTCCGGCCATCTGGAAATCGGCGACCGCGCGCAGGTCGGGCCCAAGAGCGGGCTCTCCAAAGACGTGCCCGCGGGCGAATACGTGCTCGGCCTGCCGGCGATCCCCAGGCGCGAGTTCGCGGCCACGCTGCTGGTGCCGCGCCAGGTCGAGAAGCTGAAGCGGCAGCTTGCCGAGATCCAGGCCGGACTCGCGGCC
>JAVEYH010000062.1:0-6044 GCA_034003585.1 Kiritimatiellia bacterium | reverse complement strand
CTGCCTTTTGCGTTTGCCGCCCAAGTGCGTACTGTGATATGCTTTCAAAACGATTCGGATTGCATTTGTGTGCGTCAGTCCGAACGAGCCGGAGTTCCTGTATGCCCAAATTCGCGTATATCGCCGTGGACGCCGCAGGCAAGGAGAGCCGCGGCACGATCGAAGCCCCGAATCAGGCCCAGGCCGTGGCCAAAGTGCGCGGCCAGGGGCTGTTCCCCACCGCCATCGGCGCGGCGGGGGGATCGGATTCCGCGGCGGCCCGGCCCGCGGCGGCGGCCAAGAAAAGCCCTGCGGCGAAAAAGTCCCTGGGCCAGACCAAGATCGAGATCAAGCTCCCGAAGTTCCTGCGCGGCAAGGTGAAGCAGAAGGATCTGACGACGCTCACGCGCCAGCTCGCCACGCTGGTGGACGCGGGCCTGCCGCTGCTGCGCGGGCTGCATGTGCTTCAGCGCCAGACGCCCAACGCGTCGCTCAAGGACGCCCTGGCCGGGATGTGCGATTCGGTCGAGAGCGGCAGCACCTTCTCGGAGTCGCTCACCAACTATCCCAAGATCTTCGACAACCTGTATGTGAACATGGTCAGGGCCGGCGAGGCCGGCGGCGTGCTGGAGGTGGTGCTCAACCGCTTGGCCGAATTCGCCGAAAAGGCGGCCAAGATCAAGAACAAGGTCAAGGGCGCGATGGTCTACCCCATCGTGGTTCTCGTGGCCGCCGTCGGCATCACCGGGTTCCTGCTGGTCGCGGTGATCCCGAAGTTCAAGGACATCTTCAACGATCTGCTCGAGGGCAAGCCGCTGCCGGCCATCACGCAGTTCGTGATGGACGCCAGCAACCTGGTGATGAACAACGGCTTGGCGGTGGTTGCGGCCTTCGCGGCCCTGATCGTGCTGTTTAAGATTTTCGCGAAGACGCGCTTCGGACGGTATGTGCTCGATGTGGCCAAAATCAACGCCCCGATGTTCGGCTCGCTGGTCCGCCGCACGGCCATCGCCCGCATGACCCGCACGCTCGGTACCCTGCTGGCCTCCGGTGTGCCGGTGCTGCAGGCGCTCAACATCGTGCGCGACACCACGGGCAACGAGGTGATCTCCCGCGCCATGCAGAATGTGCATGATGCGGTCAAAGAGGGCGAGAGCATGACCAACCCGCTCGCGGCCTGCAAAGTCTTTCCCCCCATGGTGATCTCGATGGTGGAGGTCGGCGAGGAGACCGGCGCCCTGCCGGATATGCTGACGCGGATCGCGGACACCTATGACGATGAGGTGGACAACGCGGTCGCGGGCCTGACCTCGGTGATCGAGCCGCTGATGATCATCATCCTGGCGGTGGTCGTCGGCACGATCGTAATCGCCATGTTCATGCCCATGATCCAGATCATCGGAAGCCTCGGCGCCCAGGCGTAAGGAGAAGGCGGGTTCGAGGTTTCGAGGTAGGGACGGTTCCCCGAGCCGTCCGGAGCGGAGGGATTATTATGCGTCAGGCGAATAACATGAGAAAATCGTCCCATGCGATCCGGAGATTCTCCCGCCTCCATCCCTTCCTTCCGCGTTGGGCGTTGGGCGTTGGGCGTTCGGCGTTCTTTCTGCTCCCCCGTTCCCCGTCCTCCTCCGGCTTCACCCTCATCGAGCTGATGGTGGTGATCGCGGTGATCGGCATCCTGATCGGCGGGGTGTTCAAGCTGCTCAGCACCGCGGGCACCAGTTCGCAGCGCGCGGAGACCGTCGCCCGTCTGGAACGGCTGCAGAACGCCATCTCCGGATTCTACGCGGAGTTCGGCACCTATCCGCCCGTGCCGCGCCACGGTTCGCCTGACCCCTTCATGGAGGCGGACGAAAACGGCGGCACCTACAGTCCGAGTGCCGCGATCACCTCGGCGAATGCCAACCGCGCCGCGCGCTGCCAGCCGGTCGCCTTCTATTATCCGAACGCGCGGTCGCTCGACTATTACATCAACGAGCGCCATCAGAGCGCGGGAATCGTGAGCGTGAACGATGCCTTCGGCCCGGATGTCCGCAACCGGAACGATTACGAGTGGGACCAGATCAAGCTCTTCCAGTTCGGCCTGATGTCCTATCTGATGCCGCGCATCGAGCTGATGCTCAACGGTTCGGAACTCGATAACCTCAGCGAGAACGACGAGAACATCCCCAACGCGTTTTTCTTCGACACCCTGCAGTGGACGCGCTACAACGCGGGGTCGAAGACATCGGCCACCAGCGGCGGGTGGTGGGGTAAGCTGCGGGAGAACCTGGGCGCGCAGCGGGACCGGGAGAACCACGCGGTGGCGCGCTGGCTGCCCAACCTGGAAAAGAACGTCTGCGGCGGCCCCGGCGACCTTCTGGGGATCAACACCACGGAGCCCAATACCGGTCTGAGCATGGTGACCGTGACCGATCCGGATGGCGGCGTCAAGTATATGCTTATGCGCGTCTCGATCCGGGACGGTTGGGAGGAAGACCTGTATTACTACTCCGCGGCGCCGTACCAGAGCTACCGCCTCTGGTCCGCCGGACCGGACAAGAAGACCTTTCCCCCTTGGATCTCGCTGGAATCGCTCTCGGAAAGCGACCGGAGAACCGTTTCGGAGTGGCTGAAGGATGACATCGCCCGGTTCGACCGGTCGAAGTAGTCGGAGGAGAGAGATTGGAACGCGCAACGCGCAACGTTCAACTTTCAACGCTCGAGTGAAGAAAGAGTGGAGGGGCGGCCTCCGTGCCGTCCGCGGCAGAAAGGGTTTTACATGCGGAAGGGGAAGGACATGCGAAAACCGGAGGAAACACTCCGTGCCTCATGCGAGTCGGGGACGCCCGCGCTCCCGACTGGGATCCGCACCGGCTTCACGCTGGTCGAGATGCTGCTGGTGATCGGGATCCTCGGGATCCTCGCCACGACGCTGGTCGGCTCGTTCTCCTATGTGCAGAAGGCCGCGCGCCAGTCCCAGTCGCAGACCCTGGCTTCCGAGCTGGCCACGGCGCTCAGCATCTACCTCCAGCAGGAACGGAGTTGGGGCGATGTGCTGCCAAACAAGTCGGAAATGGATGAGGAGGCCTGCTGGGTGCTGCAGGAGAAAAAGCTCTTCGATGTGACGACCTACAAGAGCGGGGGCGCGGAGATCAACAACGATAGCCTCGACCGCTACGGACTGCTTGACCCCTACGGCCGCGCCCTGTTGCGGCGCAATCCCGGCATCAGCGCGGAGGAGGTGATCAGGCACCGCCTCCAGATCCGGCTGGATGACAATTACGACGGATACGTGGAGGCCCCCGACGGCACCAAAGTGCGCGCTTCGGTGCTGGTCTGGTCGCGCGGCCCCGACGGCAAAGACGACGCCGAAAAGGGCGGACGCTATCCGGACGATGACCGCTTGAGCTGGAGCCACGGCAAGGCCAAAGCGGAATCGGCCCGGTAGGCCAGGTGTGATTCCGTTTCGTTGAAACGGAATCACACCCAAGGAGGAGTTAGGAATTAGGAGTGAGGAGTGAGGAGGCAGGGCGTTTCCAGTTATTTCGTAGCCGAAATCCGATTGTCGGTAGGGACGGTTCCCCGAACCGTCCGCGGACGCCTCGGGGAGGCGTCCCTACCCGAAACGGTTACGCCTTTGTGCCTTTGTGTGAGATAAAAATGGGTTGTGGGTTGTGTCCGTATCAGGAGTGACGCGATGTTCAAATCTCAAATCTCAAATCTCAAATCCCGGACGGCGGGGTTCACCATTCTCGAACTGCTGATCGTGATCTCGATCATGGCGGTCATCGCCACGCTGGCGACCGGCGCGGTGGTCAAAGCCATCAAACAGGGCCGCCAGAAGCGGGTCGAGGCCACCTGCCGCGCGCTGGAGATGGCGCTGGTCAATTACCGCACGCAGGAGGGCAAGTGGCCTTTTAAGCTGAATGATCTGGACCGGCAGGGCACGGAGGGCCAGAGCCGCAATGACAAGAAATACTGGGCGCACGGCGAGGACAACGCGAAGGTCTTCAAAGAGTTGTATCAGGGCGCGGGGCAGAAGACGGTCTACCTCGACGCGTCGGCGGTGATGGCGCTGCTCGACGGCCAGCGGGTGCAGCTCCGCGCCGCGCTCAGCGCGGGCAGACGGGATGTGCCGCTGATCTACGCCGATCCCAACGAGACTTCCATCCTCCGCTATTACTGTGTGGAGTACCGGGTCGAGACCGACACGGTCGCGGTCCATGCGCAAACCGACCACACCTGCATCAAACGCACGGACAAGTGAGACGGGAAGGGAAAAACGCCGAACGCTGAACGTCCAACGCCGAACGCTGAACGTTATTGGAGGAAGGAGAAGGGAAGGGAACGTAGTCTAGGAACGGACGGTTCGGGGAACCGTCCCTACCGGAGGCGGATGCAAGCGCGAAAACCCCGGCATGTTCAGGTAGGGTCGTTTCCCCGAAACGACCGCAGAGAACCCGAAAAGGAAAAGCCGCGAGTGTAAAAGGTGCGGCTTACGATTCACAGTTTACGGTTTACGGCTAACGGCTTACAGTTACGGGCACGATATGGACAAGCGACACCACACAGATTGGAACACCCGGGGCCGCGCGGGCTTTTCGCTGCTCGAGCTGCTCTCGGTCATGGCGATCATGGCCCTGCTCTCCACCCTGGCGGTCACCAGTTACTTTAACGCGATCCGCGGCATGACGCGGCGCAGCGCGGTCAAGCATCTGGCCAACAGCATGATCCTCGCGCGCCAGCGCGCCTGCCTCGAGGGGGTCCGCGTCAGCGTGATGGTGTACAACGACCTCGCCGGGTATAACAACAAGGGCGATCCGGAATGCGTTCCCTCCTACGTGGTGTGTAAGGAGGCGGGCCGCGTGACCTATCTCAGCGGGACCACGCTGGTCGATGAGTTCACGCCGCTCGACAAGATGTTCGGCACCTCGACGGGGGACGACACGGTCGGGTCCTCTTATCTCGGAAGCATGCGGCTGTATAACCTCACGGCGGGCAAGTGGTGGCAGGTCACGCCCACGGCGGTCTCCCACAATCTTACGGGGCGGAAGTCGTCGTATATCGCGGACCGCAAATACACGATCCCGGCCTTCGGATTCAAGAAAAACGCCAATGTCCGCAACGCGAACGATGCGATGTGGGAGGTCGGGGATGTCTACGGGCTTGAGGCCGCGCCGCCCGGCTCGCTGCCCAAAGGGTTCAAGTTCACCAATCTGGACGGCAATTCGGATTCCCTTCCCGAAAACCTGAACAAGGTCGAGCTGGTCACCTTTCTGCCGGACGGCACGGCGCAGAAGGCCGTGACCGTGACGATCCGCGAGCTGCTGCCGCCGAAACTGCGGGCCGACATCCGGGTGCAGAAGGACGGGTCGATCCAGTATGATTAGAAACCGGGAACTTGGAATGAAGGCGGACCTCGGGCGTACAAGGAGATGACGATGCGCGAGAGAGTGAAAGAAGGCCGCGGGCGGAGCCACTGGGAGCGCGGGCGTCCCCGCCCGCCTGCTGAAAGGCTGGCGAATGTGTCCGACTCGCGGACGCCTCGGGGAGGCGTCCCTACCCGAAGCGGCTGCACGGGAAAGATAACCGCCCTGCGGGCGCGGGCGGGATTCTCGCTCATGGAGGTCAACATGGCGGTTTTCGTCATGGCGGTCGGGATCCTGAGCATGGTCGCGCTCTATCCCCTGGGTTTGCGCGAAAGTGTCCAGGGCCAGCAGGACCTCACGCAGTCGATGTTCGCGGATTACCTGCTGAACCAGGCGGTGGCCGCGGCGTCCATGACGAATTTCCCCTGGTCGCAGTGGAAAAACGTGCCCAGCATCGCGTCTCTCGACCAGAGCGGCATCACGGCCTCGCAGACGGACAACCGGCCTCCCTTCATGACCGCGCGCATGCGGCAGGCGAATGACTGGCCCTCCGATCGCTACCGGATCATCTGCTGCCGCGGCGCGGGCGGATCGGACCGGATCATGGGGATCATGGTCCGCTCCACCGAGATCGAAGGCGAGGATGTCAGGAACTACACCAACAATCCGGTTTATTATGCCGAGGCCTATTTCCAGGGCGATGTGAGGAAGTAG
>JAVEYH010000061.1:0-21223 GCA_034003585.1 Kiritimatiellia bacterium | reverse complement strand
GGCGGCGGGCGGCGAGATCCGGCACCGGTTTCTGGTGTGTGATTTCATGAACCGCTCCATCCACCATGTGGACCAGCTTGACGCATCCCGGAATTGGACGCTGGTTCTGCCGGAACTGGCCATGGACATGCAGTTGATCGGCCGGAACCGTCTGCTCTGCAACCGCGGCGCGGGCTACGACGAATACGACCTGACTACGCGGGCGCGGGTCGGCGGATTCGTCTCCGGTGGGATCAGGGGGGTGCGTTCGGCGCGGCGTCTGGCGGACGGGCGGACCTTTTTGGGCACGGAGGGCGGCACGGTGTACGAACTCGATGCGGACAACGCGCTCAGGCGCGCGATTCAGATGCCCAAGGCGGTCCGCTACGTGCGCATGATGCGGTTCACGCCCCGGGGCACCCTGCTGCTGGCGGCCGAGGATGGCGCCTACGAGGTCTCGCTGGAACAGGGGCTGGAACCGGAAGCCCGCCTGGTTCGGCGTTTTGCCCTGCCTCGACCGCGCAACGCGTACATGGCGCTGTACGCGCCGGACGGGACCATGTTGCTTTCCGGCGGGTACTCAAAAGGGTTTTACGTGTTCGGCGCGGATGGCGCGCTGTTGCGCGACACGGTCCTCCGGCAGCCCGAAGGCCTGCACAATTACTTCTACGCCGGATTCCAGATGCTGCGCAACGGTAACATCGTGATGGCGAACTGGACCGGACACAACGCCAAGGATTTCAAGCCCGGGTGGAAAGTGGCGGAACTCGACCGCGACCACCGGGTGGTCTGGACCTGGAACGAACCCTATGGCGGTACGGTGAATCAGGTGATCGTGCTGGACGGGCTCGACACCGGCGTGCCGCATGACGACGTCTCGGGGATTCTCGGGCCGGTTGATCCGCAGCGCTGAAAACGCAACTTTTGAACCGCTAATCACGCGAATGTACGCGAATGGGTTGGAGTTATTCGTGAAATTCGCGACATTCGCGGTTAGAAACGTGAAGTTATGGGTAAGGCGGGGCGAAAAATGTTTTCCCCGGCGTATTGACATCATAGCGGGGATCATCTATATTAATCTCAATGAGAGCACTTCAGATTGGCGGACGTCTGGGGGAATGCGAAAGGAGAACACCATGAAAAACATGATGATGACACTGATGGCGGCGGCGGCGATGATGGGCGCGACCGCGTTGGCGCAGTGCCCGGCCAAGGCCGAGAAAAAAGCGGCGTGCAAGTGCGAGGCGTGCGGATGCACGGCGGAGGCCAAGAAGGCCGACTGCAAGTGCGACAAGTGCCCCTGCACGAAAAAGGCTGCCTGCGACAAGAGCGCGGCGACGACCCGGCGCTGCTGTCCCAAGTGACGCGAGACGGGTGACCTCGTCATGATGCGGCGCGGGGCAAGCGGGTGTACCGCGACGTTCCGCATCAAAAAAAAGTTTCCTGCCGGTGTGACCCGGCAGGAAACTTCGTGTGGTGTTTATATATTATTGGGTTGTGTGTGAAGAGAGGGTAACACGTTTATCATGGAACAGGCAACTGGAATATTTACGCGAATATTTACGCGTTTCTCTAGATCCGGCACGTAAAGAATAAGGGGCAGGAAACGCCGGGGCCGGCATCGGCATTGTCAAATGTGCTGTCAATCACAACAAATGCATGCCGGAGCAGTAATGTCGGCATCTGCCATCGCTGCCGGGACCGGAAGGGCCAGGTATTTCAGGCGGGTTTGTTGACGAAACCCGCTTCAGCGTGTTAAGCTGGGCTCACCTTGGAAAGCTGTTGTGATGCTCGACAATCCAGACACACGCTTGGATCGGACTCTGTGTTCCCTCCCGTTGCGGCGTGAGCTCAGCTCCATCCTTCATTTTTTGCACACGCAGGCGCGTGGCGCCCGGGTGGGCTTGGACATCGGGTTCACCCATGCCGGGGTGAGCCGGATTCTGCGTCAGACGGGCGGCTATTGGATGAGTGTGGAAACCTCGCCCCAGCGCCGGAACCTGGTGGCGTCGGTTCTGGGAAGTGACACCGTGTTGTGCGCGGGGGCGGACGGGGCGTTGCCGTTCGAGGACAAGCAGTTCGATGTGGTGGTGATGGCGCACGGAACCCTGCCGTCCGGCGCGGCCGCCGCGGACGCCATACGCGAGTGCCACCGGGTGCTCAAAACCGGCGGGCATTTCATTCTGACGGTCGAGTACCGCAAGCGGATCGGCATCGCGGCGGCGATCAACCGTCAGCGGGTGGTGGCGGGAGCCGGCGGCCGGTACAACGCGGAAGAAATTTTCCATCTGCTGAAAGACGGCTTCGACGTGCTGGGGTTCCGCCACACCTGCCGCTTCTGGGTCCAACTGGTGCGGCAATGGGTGGATCGCCGCCAAGCCTCCGGGACGCGCGGCGGGACGCAAGCCTGGGTCCGTTTCCTGTACGGGCTGGCCCGGATTCTGGATGCCCCGCTCTTTCTGTCGCGGGGGTATCAGATGACCGTGTACGGGCGGCGGAAAGGGTGGCGCGGGAAACACTCCCGCGTGATTTCCGGAATCACGCCGGTGTCGGACGCGCTGCTCTCCGATCCCCGCCGCGAAGGGCGCGGCATGTCGCTGATGAGGTACAAGTGAACCGGGCGGCGTGTGTGGCGGCAGTGTGTTTTCTGGTTCTGTCCCGCAGCGGCGCCGGGCCGGATGAGCCGGCGGCCGGCACGGGGGCCGACCCAATCCGGGAGGCGGTCTCCCTGTTTGTGAACGCGCGGACCGCGGGCGGGCTGGACGCGTTTGTCGTGGCGGTCGAGCGGGTGCGGGAACAGGCGGAATCCGGTCAGCTGTTCTTCCGTTTTCTGCTGGCGGTCTACGCGGCGCACGAGCCGCTCTGCAAACTGGCCGACAAGGCGCGGCAACGCTATCTGGAGGAAGGGCGCCCCCTGATGTCGCGGCATGCCGAGGCCGGCAACGCGCTGGCCCAGTATCTGGTCGGCGTGGACTGCGAACTGAATCTGGCGCAGCCGGAGGACGCGCGCCGCTGGTATGAGCGCGCCGCGGCGCAAGGGCAGGCCCTGGCCCAGAACCGGCTGGGCCTGATGTACTATCAGGGTCAGGGGGTCGCGCCGGATGACGTCCGGGCCGCCGCGTATTTCCGCCAGGCCGCGCTGCAGGCCGACATGAACGGCGAGTACAATCTCGGCACGCTGTACGCGGCGGGGCGCGGTCTGCCGAAAGACGGGGAGCTGGCGTTCCGTCTGTTCCAACGGGCCGCCGGGAAGGGCCATGCCCACGCCATGAACAACTTGGGGTGGCTGTATCAGAAGGGGCTGGGCGTGGCCGCCGATCCGGCGCGGGCCGCGGAGTGGTACCGCAAGGCTGCGGAGAGCGGCAATGCGGACGGGCAGTTCAATTACGGCTTCCTGTGCGCGCGGGGCGCCGGGGTGCCGCAGAATGACCGCGAGGCGGGCCTCTGGTATTGGCGCGCGGCGGAGCAGGGGCATGTCGAGGCCATGGTGAGCATCGGCATGCTTTACCGCGACGGCCGGGGGTTGAAGCGCGATGACTTCAAGGCGCTGAACTGGTTCGCCAAGGCGGCGGAGCATCGCCATGCGGGCGCGCAGTTCTTTATCGGCCAGATGCTGGAGCAGGGCCGCGGCCTGCCCCAAGACATTGAACGCGCCTTCCGCTGGTATCAAAAATCCGCGCAACAGGGTTATCCGCGCGCCCATCACGCGCTGGGGACGTTGTACTACCGCGGCCGGGGGGTGGCGAAGGAGTATGCGAAGGCGGCCGAACATTTCGCCCTGGCCGCGGAGGAAGGTCTCGCCTCCTCCCAAAACAACCTGGGGATGCTCTATCTGCGCGGGGAGGGGGTGGGGCGCGACGAGAAGCAGGCGGCCGCGTGGTTCGCCAAGGCCGCCCGACAGGGGATCGCCGAGGCGGCCTTCAATCTGGCGCAGCTCTACGAGTACGGCCGCGGCGTGAACGCGAGCCACACCCGCGCGGTGCGGCTGTGCCGGCAGGCCGCGCTGCGCGGACATGTGGGCGCCGCCGAATGGCTGCTGCAAAACGGCTACACCGCTTGGGCAAAACCGACTCCGGAGGAGAACGGGGACGCGCGGGAGCCGGCAGAGCCAAAGGAGGAGTGAGGAAGGAGGAGTGAGGAGTTGTAACATCCTGACGGAAAAGGCGTTGTTTTACTGTCTCCGTTCTCAAACTCCTCCCTCCTAACTCCTAATTTCTCCTTGGCTGCGATTCCGTTCCCACAAAACGGAATCGCAGCCTGAAGGATTGACAGCGGTGGGGAAAAACCGGTAAGGTGAAAACGGGATAATCAAACCGGGAGGGGAAACGATGAGCGGAGAACTGACGCGCAGGGCGATGTTGGGCAGGCTGGGGTTGGGGGGGACGGCGGCAAGCATGTCCCTGCTGGCCGGACGCGGTTTGGCGGATGCGGATACGGACGGCGATCCCGCCTATGCGGGGTTCGCGAAGAACATCCGCAAGGTCGCGCCGTCGATGCAAGACGTCCCTTCCGCCCGCATCGAGGACGGCAAGGTGATCCAGCCGGCGCGTGAACTGCCGGTTTTCCACACGACGGATGTGGTGGTGGTTGGCGGCGGCTCGGCCGGATTCGCGGCGGCCGTGGCGGCGGCCCGCACCGGGGCCAAGGTGGCGCTGGTCGAACGGTACGGCAGTCTGGGCGGACTGTTCACCAACGGCATGGTGCTGATCGTGATCGGGACCGGCGTGAGGGAGAACGGCGCGTTCAAACTCGTCACGCGCGGCATCTGCGAAGAGTTTCTGCGCCGCATGGAGAAAATGGGCGCGGGGGCGATCACCAAATTGACCGACACGGTGGGCCAGCCCACGGCGGACCCCGAGGCCGCCAAAGTGCTGATGGATGAGATGATCCAGGAGGCGGGGGTCGAGATGTTCTTCCACGCCTGGGGCGTGGATGTGATTCAGGAAGGCAACGCGGTGCGGGGTGTGGTCTTCGAGAGCAAGCAGGGACGGCAGGCGATCCTCGCCAAGGTGGTGGTGGACGCCTCGGGCGACGGCGACGTTTATTTCCAGGCGGGCGCGGGATATCAGCAGATCTCCCACGCCATGGGGTTCGTCTACCGCGTGGGGAACGCGGACCGCGTCGACAAGACCAAGCTGCCGAAGGACAAGAAGCCGCCGCGGCTCGGCAGTTCCGAACCGATCAAGTCGGCGCGGTGGATGAACAACCTCGGCCCCAAAGGCAACGGGTTGGATATCCGCGAGCTCTCGAAGATCGAGATGATGCACCGCAAATCCGCCTGGAATTACGTGCAGAAAATCCGGAGCACGCCGGGGCATGAGGAGGTCTTCCTGATGCAGACCACGCCGCAGATCGGCGTGCGCGCGACGCGGTTGCTGGAAGGCGTGACGGGCATCGACAAGAAGAGCGCGGCCGCACAGACGAAGTTTCCCGATGTGGTGGCGGTCTCGGGTCACGACGGCATGCGGCTGCCGGAGTTTCAGATCCCGTACGGGGCGCTGCTGCCCAAGACGGTGGATAACGTGATCGCGGCCGGACGCTGCATCTCCTGCGGGGCGGACCTGATTGACCGGGTGCGCCTGATTCCGGTCTGCATCGTGACGGGGCATGCGGCGGGTGTGGCCGCCGCGCTGGCCGCCAAAGCGGGAGTCCGTCCGCGCGAGGTGCCGGCATCCGACATTCAGAAGGTCCTGCGCGAGCAAGGCGCGTATCTCGGCTGAAGCGGCTTTGGATAACGTGTGGCCGCTTCGGGGAACCGTCCCTACCGGACATCCCCCAGGGGTTACCCGTGACCGGAGTCCGCTCTACCCGGCCGCGCCGAGTCCGGCGGCCGTCCCTGCCGGACGCACCGTGACGCGCACGCTCGCGGCGTCGGCGGCGGGCACGGCGAAACGCCGGGCGATGCGGTAGCCGGGTACCCAGGCGATCTCCCCGCAGCATTCGAAAAGCGGGACCGCGTCCCGCGCCGCCTCCGGGATTTTTCCATCCGTGAAGAGGTCCTGGATTTTTTTCGTGCCGTTCAGGCCGACCGGCGCGATGCGGTCGCCGGGTTTCCGGCTGCGCACGATCAGCTCGCGTCCCGCGAGCGCGTCCGCGCGCAGCGCGCACACGGCCGGATAGCGGCCGACGCCGGTCGCGACACCGGTGATGCCGCGTGAAATTTCGGACACGATCTCCAACGCGCCCCAGCGGCAGACCCCCGGGCAGGACAGGATACCCTCCGGCGGGGGCGGCTCGCGCGCGGGCTCGGGCCCAAGCAGGCCGTCGCGCAACCGGAACGCTCTTCCTCCGGGGAGGCAAACAAGACGGCCCTCTCCGCCGCGGCATGCGTCGAGCAGCGCCTCCACACTGGCGAACCCCGCGGCTCCGGGGCACGCCTGCCGGAAGAGCCACAACCGCAGGATCCGCCGCTGCAGTGCCAGGGGGTGCTTCAGCAACCCAGCGGCCGGCAGGGCATCCGGGCCTTCCGGCCGGGGTGGCGCGAGCGCTTCAAGCGCGCGGCCGGCCAGGGTCTCAAGCAGGGCGTCCTCTTCGCGCAGGATCGCGGCGGAACGGCAGAGTTGCGCGCGCAGACCGGGCTGCCAGAGCCGCTGGAGATCCGGGATCAGGACGTGGCGGATCCGGTTGCGCGGAATCGCGGGGTCAAGGTTGGAGGGGTCCTCGCGCCAATCGAGGCCGTTGCCGCGCAGCCAGGCGCGCAGTTCCGCCCCGGGAAAGGGAAGGAGCGGGCGGATCAGGAACAGACCGCTGCCGGGAAGTTGGGTCCGCGGACGGATTCCCGCGAGACCGGCGGCGCCCGCGCCGCGCGCGAGCCGCAGCAGGAGGGTCTCGGCCACGTCGTCCGCCTGATGGCCCGTGGCCACGGCATCCGCCCCCGTCTCCGCGGCGGCCTGCCGGAAGAAGTCCAGGCGCGCGTCGCGCGCCGCCATTTCCAGCGACCGGCCGTCCGGGGCGCGGTCCGCCAGACCGGCGCGGCCGGCGACGCACGCGATCCCCGCCGCCTCCGCCAGCGAGCGCACGAAGCGCTCGTCCGCGTCGGAGCCCTCGCCGCGCAGGCCGTGGTTCAGGTGGAACACGGCGGTGCGGATGCCTGCGGCTTCGCAAAGCGGGCGCAGCAGGTGGAACAGCGCGACCGAGTCCGCACCGCCCGACACTGCCAGGCCGAGGCACCCGATGCCGCGCAGGAACCCTTCGCGCGCCACCTGTTCCGCCACGGCGCGCGCGAGCCCGCCGGGCTCGGCGTGCGCGTGCGCGTGTCGTGCGGAAGCAGTCATGACTCCATGATACGGGAAAACCGCGGCGCGGCACAACCGGATTCCGGCAATCGGGAATTGTGGGGGCCGCCGGGATGGTCTACACTACCGGCATGATCTCTGTGCTGGAGGAGCTGGCGTCCCGGCGGCGTTTCGGCATGCGGCCGGGGCTGGAGACGATCCGGGCGCTGCTGGCGGATCTGGGTAACCCGGAACGCGAGACCGCCGCGATTCACATCGCGGGCACCAACGGCAAGGGCGCGGTGGCGGCGATGTGCGAGGCGGTGCTGCGGGCCGCCGGATATCCGGCGGCGCGGTACACCTCGCCGCACCTGGTGTGCCTGAACGAGCGGTTCCTGCTCAACGGGCAACCGGTGGGGGATGATGCCTTGGAGGCGTGCGCGCGGGAGGTCGGCGCCGCGGTGCGCTCGATCGAAGCGCGGACCGGGACGGAGGTCACCTTTTTCGAGTGCCTCACCGCCATCGCGTTTGTCCTCTGCCGGCGCGCGGGGGTGCGGCTGATCGCGCTGGAGGCCGGCCTCGGCGGACGGCTGGACGCGACGAACACCGTTATGCCGCTGGTGTCGGTGATCACCCGGATCGGGCTCGACCACTGCGATTGGCTCGGGGATACGCTGGAGCGGATTGCCGCGGAGAAGGCGGGGATCATCAAGCCGGGCCGGCCGGTCGTGTGCGCGGCCATGCCGGAGGAGGCGCGGGCGGTGATCGCGCAGAGCGCGGCGCGGGCCGGCTCGCGTTTCGCGGATGCCGCGGAAACGGTGGAGGTGACCGTGACGCGGAGCGGGCTGGAGGGACAGACCCTTAAAATCGCCACGCCGAACCGGTCGCTGCCGCCGATCCGGCTGCCGCTGGCCGGCCCGTTCCAAGCCGAGAACGTCTGCGCGGCGGTGGCCGCGCTGGAAGAGGCGGATGCCTGCGGTGTGAGTCTGTCCGATGCGGCGTTTGTCAGGGGACTGGAGGGGGTCTGCTGGCCCGGCCGGTTCCAGTTGGCGGCGCGGACGCCGCCGGTGATCGTGGACGGCGCGCACAATCCGGAGGGTGCGCGGGCGCTCCGGCAGGCGCTCAAAGCGTGCCGGGCGCGGCCGCCGCTGGGGCTGGTGGCGGGGTTCTGCGGCGATAAGGACGCCTTGGGGCATCTGCGGACCCTGGCCCCGGCGGTCAAGCGCGCCTGGGCTGTGGCGGTGCCGAATCCGCGCACGCTGCATCCGGACCAGACCGCAGGGGTGATGCGCATGGCGGGGTTCAGCGACCCGCAGGCATGCGCGGACCTCGGCTCGGCGCTGGACGCGGCGCGGGAGTGGGCCGCGGCGGAGGGCGGCACGGTGCTGGTGTGCGGCTCGCTGTTTCTCGCGGGCGCGGCCCTGGCGGCTCTCGGGGCCTACCCGTGGGCCAACCGGCGCGGCGATCCGAATGAAGCGTTGCGAAGCGGGGTTGCGGCGCGGTGAGCGCCGCGCGGCTGTGCCGCGAAGGACCAAGGAGGGGAACGTTCAACGCGTAACGCGCAACGTTCACCTTTCAAGTCATGACGAAGGGGGCGGAATGGGAGAGCATGCGAAGGTGGAGGTGATCGCGCGGGGCGTGTGCGTGGACGGAGGGCAGATCCTGCTCTGCCACGGCAAGGGGTCCGCGCTCACCTATCTGCCCGGAGGGCACGTCGAATTCCGGGAAACGGCGCGTCAGGCGCTGGAGCGCGAAATCCGCGAAGAGCTGGGTTGCGGGTCGGAGGCCGGGGCGTTCCTCGGCTGCTGCGAACACGCCTTCATGCAGAACGGCGTGCCGCACGCGGAGATCAATCTGGTGTTCGCGTTGCGTGTGCCGGGCCTTGCGCCCGGTGCGGAGGTCCGCGCGGCGGAGGCGTGGATCGGCTTCCGGTGGCATGCGCTCGGGGATCTGGAGCGCGCGGGACTGGAACCCGCGCCGCTCCGGAAGCTTATCCCGGCGTGGCTTGCTCAGCCGGGCGGGCACGCGGTCTCCGGCGACGCCTGGCAGGGCGTCTGACTCACTGTGGCCGGTTTTCGGAGGCCCAGCGGTAATACTCTTTCAGCTCGAGTTCCGCCGCGGCCTCCTCGTCCAGATACACGCGGGTGTCGGGGTGGAGCTGCAGGGCCGAGGCGGGATTGAACTGCGAGATCCCGCCCTCGATCGCGCCCCGGACCGCCCGGGCCTTGTTCGCGCCGAAACAGAGCAGCAGGCATGTCCGCGCCTCGAGGATCGTGCCGATGCCCATGGAGAGGGCGTAGCGAGGCACCTCGTCGGCGGAAGCGAAAAAGCGCGCGTTGTCGCTGAGAGTCTGTGGGGTAAGGGTGACCAGACGCGTGCGCGAGGCCAGGGACGAGGCGGGCTCGTTGAAGCCGATGTGGCCGTCGCTGCCGATTCCCAGAACCTGGATGTCCACACCCCCCGCAGCCTTCATCTCCGCCTCATACACGGCGCAGTGGGCCGCCACGTCGCGGGTTTTGCCGTCCGGCACGCGTGTGTTCTCCCGCGCGAGGTTCAGGTGCGAGAAGAGGTGATCGTTCATGAACTTCCGGTAGGACTGCGGATGATCCGGCGGCAGCCCGTAATACTCATCGAGATTGAAGGTGCGCACGCGGCTGTAGTCCACTCCGTTGCGGCAGGCCGCGATCATCTCCTTGTACAGCAGCAACGGCGTGCTGCCGGTGGCGAGGCCCAGGACGAGATCGGGTTTCCGGCGGACGGCGCTGATGATGACCTCCCCCGCAAGGCGGCTGGCCTCCGCGGCGGAAGGGCAGATGGTAATGTCCATGATTGCTCCCTTGTGTTACGAACCAGCGGCAAGACTAATCCAAATCGCCGCGAGTGTCAAATCCGGCAACCTTTTTCTGAGGAACGGCTCTGCCTGTGCCGCGCTTGTCATCGGCATGGAGACGCGTTATAGTGCGGTCTACAGCGATTCGGATCGGACGGGTCCGGTGCCGGCGCCGGTGGCAAAAACGGGCGTCGGGGCAGTGCGACCCGCTGGGTATCCGGGGCGCCGGATGGGGGCACGCCGTATCTGCGCTTCCCGGCGTGCGGAGGGAAAAACAGCACCATGAAAAAAATCAGGATGGCGGCGGCCGCGGGGTGTGCGGCACTCAGCCTGACGGCGGCGGAGAACACCGCGCGTCCCGTTCCCGACTGGGAGTTCAACGCCGGGAAACTCGAGGGCTGCGACGTGACGGGCGACCTCCACGCGAAGGGCGACACGTTCTTCCTCGACGGGCAGAACCGAATCCTGCTGCCGGAAACGCTTTCCGACTGCGACAACTACACCATTGAATTCACGGTGAAGACGACAACCCGGGATTACCAGAAATTCAGCGCGGTGTTCTTCTCGTTTCAGGACTGCGACTATGAGAAGGGCGGGTTCTCCATGAAGGTGCCGCGCGGCTGCGCGTTCGCCTGGTATCAGTACGGTGCGGGACAGCTCTACTATAACGGCACGCAGAGCGAACTACGGTTTGGAAACTCTCCCCTGCCGTGGACGAAGGACGGCACCGTGGTCAACAAACTGACCTTCCTCGTGAAGGACAACCGCATCCAGTATTTCCGCGACGGGCTGATCATCCTGATGACCGACACGATCCCCGCGCGTCTTAAGACCGATCGCCTGCGGTTTGGCGCGCTGCGCGGAAAGTCCGCCGCCGAGCCGGTCACGTTCCCGAAACCGGTCGAGATCACCGGGCTCAAAGTGTACAAGCAGGCGGTTTTCCCGCTCGGGTACGACGATTCCATCGCCACCCGCCACAGTTGCACCGGCATCGGGTACGACATCATGAAGGAGCCGGTAACGGATCCGTCGCGGCCGCGCATCCTCGTGGTGGGCGATTCGATCTCGATGGGATACCGCAACGACCTCGCGAACCTCCTCAAAGGACGCGCTGCCGTGGATTACTGGGGCGGCGGGTGCTGGTTCGGTCCCGACGCCGACCAGGGCGGCGACGAATCGATGCCGCGGAAGGCGTGGCGCGGCGCGGCGACGATCGGTCCCTACGACATCATCACCTACAACCCGATGACGCTCCACTGGTGGACGCCGGAACAGGCCTCCCGCTGCAGCGATGCCGATCTGCCGCGCATGCTGCAGTTCTTCTTCGACAGCATCAGGGCGGCGATGCCCAAGGCGAAGGTCATTTACGTGAACTGCACCCCCGCGCGGCACGTCCGGGAAGACGGGGTGAGCGACCTCAACTGCGTGAAGAACGACATCATCATCCGCCGCAACCGGATTGCCGACGCCGTGGCGCGGAAGAACGGCTTCCCGGTGGTCGACCTCTATTCGCTCGCGGCGAAGCACCTTTCCGAGACCCCGCTCAACAAGACCGACACCGTCCACTGGTGGCCGCCGGTCAACAAGGAGATGGCGGCGGAAATTTACGCGGAAATCGACAAGCTCCTCAGGTCGGAATGAGGATGCCGGCGCGGATCGGGCCGGACGGAACCGGCCTGCCGGCGAAAACGGGAAACAGGGCATGCGCAAACTGCTGGTCATCCAGGTCGCTGGATGGGGACACGCCTTCTCCGCACGCCATGGCGTGCGGAGGATCGCGGGGCTGCCGGTGTGCTCTTCGGAGGCGGTCTTTCCGGCACTGACCTGTACGGCTCAGGCCACCTTGCGCACCGGGCTCACGCCCGCCGGGCACGGGATCCTCGCCAACGGTTTTTTTGACCGGACCCTGCGCAGGGCGTGGTTTTGGGAACAGGCGGCCGCGCTGGTTGAGGGACCGCGGATTTGGGAGCCGTTCCGCAGCCGCGGCGGGAGTGTGGGGCTCGCCTTTTTTCAACAGAGCCTCGGAGAGTCGGCGGATCAGATCCTTTCGCCCGCGCCGATTCACAAACACGGCGGCGGGATGATCATGGCGCACTACAGCCGGCCGCCGGAGTTGGCGGCGCGGCTGACCCGGGCCGCGGGGGGGCCGTTCCGCCTGTGCCGGTATTGGGGGCCGCTGGCCTCGGTCGGGTCCTCGGAGTGGATCGCGCGGGCCGTGGCGGCGTGGCTCGCGCAGCCGGACGCGCCCGACCTCGTTTTCGCCTATCTGCCCGGACTCGATTACGATCTCCAGCGGTTCGGGCCGGAGCATCCGAAAAGTGCCCGGGCGCTTACGCTGGTTTGCGCGGAAATCGAACGGCTCTTCGCCGCGGCCCGCGCCAACGGGTATGAGGCCCTGGCCTTCGGGGATTACGCGATCGCGCCGGTGACGCGCGGTCCGGTTTTCCCGAACCGCGCGCTGCGCGAGGCGGGATTGTTCACCGTGCGCGCGGTCCGCAACAGGGCGTACCCGGATTTTCACCAGAGCCGCGCTTTCGCGCTGGCCGACCATCAGGTCGCGCCGGTGTTCTGCATGGATCCCTCCGCCCTGCCGCAGGCGCGGGCAATCCTGGAGGCGCTGGACGGCGTGGGCCGGGTGCTGGACACGGCGGAGCAGGCCGCGCTCGGGATCGCCCATCCGCGCGCGGGCGAGCTGCTGCTGGTGGCGGAACCCGGCGCGTGGTTCGCCTATCCCTGGTGGGCGGATCCCCGCGAAGCGCCGGACTACGCGGATCATGTGGACATCCACAACAAACCCGGCTATGATCCCTGCGAACTCTTTTTCGGGCGCACGCCGCTGCGCACCGGCGCCGATGCCGCCCGTATCCGCGGCACGCACGGGCTCGCCGGCGCGGGATACGAAACCGCGTGGGCCGCGACCGTGCCGTTCCCCTTCACGACCTTGCCTCTTCTGGCAACATCCATCCGAACGTGGCTTGCCGAATGAATAACGTGATCCAGAAATTCACGGTTTCATACCGGTATCCGGTGTGCTTCACGCGCCGGGCCTTCGATCCTTCCAACCGGACCCTGGCCACGGTGATGAAGCCGTCGGCCGGCGGCCGGGCGCGCGCGCTGGCAGTGGTGGATGCGGGGGTGGCCGGAGCCGCGCCGGGATTGATCCAGCGTATGGAGCGGTACTTCCGTCTTCGTTGCGGGAAGATCGATCTGGTGCGCGGCCCGGTGACGGTGCCGGGTGGCGAACAGGCCAAAAACGGATGGGCCGGGGTGCGCGCGCTGATGGCCCTTGCCGCGGAAACCCATCTGGACCGGCACAGTTATCTGGTCGCGGTGGGCGGCGGCAGTGTGCTGGACATGGCGGGGTTCGCCGCTTCGCTGGTTCACCGCGGCCTGCGCCTGATCCGTTTGCCGACCACCGTGCTGGCGCAGAACGACGCGGGTGTCGGGGTGAAGAACGGCATGAACAGCGGAGAGGTGAAAAATGCCGCGGGCACCTTTGCCCCGCCGTTCGCGGTGATCAACGACTTCGACTTCCTGGCCACCCTGCCGCAGCGCGAGTGGGTCGGCGGCATCGCGGAGGCGTTCAAGGTCGCGATCATCCGGGACCGGCGCTTCTTCCGGTTCCTTTTGCGGCATGCCGCGGACCTGCGCGGCCGCGATCCGGATCTGATGGAGACGCTCGTCCGCAAAACCGCCGCGCTGCACCTGCGCCATATCGCCACTTCCGGCGACCCCTTCGAGTACGGCAGCGCGCGGCCGCTGGATTTCGGGCATTGGGCCGCGCACCGGCTGGAGAGCCTGTCGAACTTCACGCTCGGGCACGGCGAGGCCGTGGCCGTCGGCATCGCGCTCGACAGCACGTACGCGATGCTCAACGGGCTGATCTCCCCCGCGGAACGCGACGCGATTCTTCAGGGCCTGACCGCGAGCGGTCTGCCGGTCTGGACGCCGCTGCTGGAACGGCCCGGCCCGGGCGGCGCGCCGGATGTGCTCGTCGGCCTCGAACAGTTCCGCGAACACCTCGGCGGCAAACTCTGCGTCACGCTGCCCAGCCCGCTCGGCGCGAAAACCGAGGTGCGCACGATCCGTCTGCCGCTTATGCGGAAAGCCATCGCGCTGCTGCGGCCCCGGTGAGTCAGCCAGGCAAGCGCGACGCGGCTCCCGGAAGGCTTATTGCTCCGCTTGCGCCGCGGCGGTCGCGGTGAGGTCGCAGCGGCGCACGGCGGCAAGCCGGGCCGCGAGTTTTTCCCGGAAGGCGTTCACTGTCGCGGCATGACCGGCGTGGCGGGCGAGGTTGGTGTACTGTTCGGGGTCGCGGACCATATCGAACAGCTCAATGCCGCCGGAGGCGTCTTCGCCGTACTGGATGTACGCCCACCGCTCGTCGCGCAGCAGAAACCCCCGGCGCATGGGCGCGTAACAGAAGACGGTGTCGCGGACCGACTGCCGCGGATCGTCCAGCAGCCGCGAGAAGTCCCGGCCCTGCAGGCGCGCCGGCACAGCGAGGCCGCACAGGCGCGATACGGTGGGGTAGAGGTCGAGCAGTTCGACCAGCGCGTCGCAGACGCCCGGTTTCTTGCCGGGCGCGCGGATGAGGAGCGGCACCCGCGCCGACTCGTCGCGCAGACTCACCTTGGCCCAGAAGTCATGCTCGCCGAGGTGGAAGCCGTGATCGCTGGTCAGGATCACGATGGTGTTGTCCGCCTGGCCGGAGGCCTCCAGCGCGTCCAGCACCTTGCCGACCTGCGCGTCCATGTACGAGACCGCGGCATAGTACCCGCCGATGGCCTTCTTTTGCTGCCGTTCGTCCATCTTCATGTTCAGGCTGGTGCAGTAGTTGATGCCGGGCTTGGGGATGTCATCCCAATCCCCCGCCAGCTTCGGCGGCAGGGCCATTTTGCTGTAGGGCCGGTAGGGCTCAAAGTGTTTGCGGGGCGCGACAAAGGGAACGTGCGGCCGCACAAACCCGACCGCGAGGAAGAAGG
This sequence comes from Kiritimatiellia bacterium, assembly GCA_034003585.1. Taxonomy (GTDB): domain Bacteria; phylum Verrucomicrobiota; class Kiritimatiellia; order RFP12; family UBA1067; genus JAPXSY01. The sequence goes on along the minus strand of JAVEYH010000061.1, from coordinate 6,215 downwards.
GGTTGTCCGCGTGTTGGAGCAGCAGCTCGACCGCCTTGGCCGCGGTTTTGCCGTCCGAATGGACGAGGTCGTCACCCTCCGCCTCGACCACCACAAAGGTGTTGCCGCCCACCACCGGACGCATGCCGTCGGGATTGTTCTGCAGGGTCTCGCCGTCACCCGGCGCGCGCCACTCCGGCCCCGGGCTGTTGAAGCGCCGGGTCCAGGAGGCCGGGTCGTCCGCGCCGTCCGCGCCCTTCTCGATGTCTCCCGGCACGCCCATGTGGAAGACCTTGCTCACGCGCGTCGAAACATATCCGGCCTGCTTGAAGTGCTGGGGCCAGGTCGCGCGGTCACCGAGGGCCGGCCGCGGGCTGGTGTACCCGAACACGCCTGTGGCGTGCGGGTAGTAGCCCGAGAGGAACGAGGCGCGCGACGGGCCGCAGTAGGTGGCGTTGCAGAAGGCGCGCGTGAAGCGCATGCCCTGCGCGGCGAGCCGGTCGAGATGGGGTGTTTTGCACACGGTGTTGCCGTAGCAGCCGAGCGCGGAGGTCGTGAGGTCATCGGCGATGAGGAAGAGCACATTGGGCGGCGCCGCCGCCGCGGAAACGGCGGACGCCGCGAGCAGATGCACGGCGGCGAGCAGAATCCAGTCTCCGGTCCGGGTGTGTTTCATTTCCCCCCCCCAAGGCAATCCTTCTGAAAGGAACGTACCAAACGGGACGGGGGGTGTGAATTCAAAAAACGCCGACCCTCCCGGGTTCAAGGGGATGTTCCTATTGAACGGCGGCGGGCATGAAACGGAGGATGCGGGTTACCGGCGGCAGGCGGGTTTCCGCGCGACGCCGTCCTTTGCTGAAAGGGCCCATCGGAAGGACGCGGGTGTGGCCGGTCACGGGAATTGCGGTTGTCCCGGCCCGTGTTTTGCGCTACCGTACCGGCGCATGGGTTGGCGGGGCAAAGCGTTGGGCGGCAGCATCGGTTCGGTTCTCGGGCCTTGGGGGGCGTTGGCCGGGGCCGCGGCGGGCCATTTTCTGGTTGACCGCAAAGAGGCGCGGCGCGCGGGCGGGCAGCCGTTGCGGCTGTTGGCGATCGCCGCGGCGGCGTTACGCGAGGTGGCGGAGGCGGACGGCCGGTATACGATGCGGGAGGACCGGGTGATCCGCTCGGTCTTGGGCGAGATCAGCCGCGAGACCGGCGCGTCGCTCGGTGCGCACGAGCTGGCGTATTTGATCGACGACGCCGCGCGCATTGATCAGGGAGTCCTCCGGCTGGCGGCGCTGGCGCGGAACGTGCCGGGGCTGGCCTGCGCCGCACAGGTCTGGCTGTGGCGCGTGGCGGTCAGCGACGCGGGCGAGACGACGGATGGGGCCGCCCGGATCGCGCGCTTCGCGCAGCAGTCCGGCCTTTCATCCGAGGAGGCGCGGTTTCTGGCGCTGCCGTACAGCCGCACGGCCTGCGGCGGCGCGTCCGGCGCACCCCGCCGCGCGGATTGCGACACGCTCGGCGTGCCGTATGATGCCGACCCCGCACGGATCAAAGCGGCCTACCGCGCGCTGAGTCTGACCTATCATCCCGACAAGCACGCGGATCTCGATCCCGCGATCCGGGCGCTGACCGCCGGGAAATTCGCTGAAATCAAAGCGGCCTACGACCGGCTCAGCGAGGGTGGCCGCGCCGGGCTGCTGGTGCGGCTGGCGGAATCCGGCCGGCTGGTTCCGGTCGCGGAGGGTGTGACGGCGGCCTGTTTCGGATGCGGCCGGAGCGTGCGCCTTGACGGGGAGGCTCAGCCGCTGGCGTTGCGGTGCGACGTCTGCCAGATGCTGCTCGCGATGGAGCCTGAACGGCTGACCGCGATGGCGGAGCCGGGCCCGTTCCGGCAGGCCTGATCATGCGGCGAAGGGGTGGCGCGGGTGTAACCGCGCCACGGGCATTCATCGGAATCGGGGTCGGGATCGCACCCCACCTTGGGAGTGAGCACAGGCTTGACGGCTTTCCGCGGGCCCCTCATAATGCGGTTCCGATTGCGGTCCGGTGTGACAGGTGCGGCACGGACCGCGTGATCCGGCACCGGGTTTGTCTGCCCCCGATCACATCTGACGCGCCGGAAGGAGTTGCGGGATGGGATTCCGAATCCAGTGCGCGGTTGCGGTTCTGTTGGCGATGGGCGGCACGTCTTGGGCAGTGCCGGTCACCGGGCGGTTCGTGCGGCTGGATCGGACCGGGGCGGGCCGGCAGAGTGTGACGATTGCCGAGGTGCAGGTCTTTTCCGGGGGACGGAACATCGCGCCGGAAGGGCGGCCGGACATGACGGAGGCCCCCAAGCAGCAGCGGCGCTGCCCGGCTTCGGCCGCGATCGGCGGCGACACCGAGACGCGGTGGCGCGAACCGGATAACTTCATCGCGCAGTCAGGCGCGTCGGAAAACCCCTGGTGGGAGGTGGACCTGTTCGAGGAACGGCCGATCGAGCGTCTGGCGCTCTGGGGCGCGAGCCATGGTCTCTCCGTCAAAGTGCTCGGCGAGGATCGCAAAATCCGTTGGGCGCAAACGCTGGTCAAGCCGCCGCGGGAGAACGCCGTGATCGCCTTCGACGGCCCGCCCGACCCCTCCGTGGGCCAGGAGATCCCGCGGGTTCTGAATGCGGTGCCCGCAGGGGAGATGCTGAAGTATTACCGCAAACGGGCGACGTGGATCGAAACCGTGCTCGCGACCGGCGAGGCGGTCCAAGCCGCCTGGGGACTGCGTCCGATCCTGCTGCAGTTGCTGCGCGATTTCCCAAACGACCGCGAAGCGATCGCCGCGGAATTCGATGGCTGCGAACTCTACCACCGCCGGGAGTACCCGCGTCTCACGCTGGACAAGGTGGCCGGGCGTTATTTGGGGGTAATGCCCACGAAACAACGCAACGCGTTTTTCAAAACGCTCGGATCGGTCAAGACGGTCGCGGACATGGCGCCGATCCGCAAGGCCTTTCGCGAGGCCACGGAAGCGAATCTGCGGCAGAACGTCCTGTTGCACTTCTTCAACCCCATCGCGCGGGAGCGCGCGATTCAAGCCTATGCCGCGAAATTCCCCGACGTCTATCCGGAGTGCGCGGCGCGACTCCGGCGGCTGGCGGAACTGCAGGCTCTCGTCGAGGCGGCGAAGCGGACGGATGATCCCGTGATCCGGGCGGACGCGGCGGACCAGGTTGACCAATTCAACCGGGATCTTTTCCTGCGGCATCCGGCCGTCGACTTCCGCGAGATCCTGTTTGTGCGCCGCAGCCGGGGGCAGAGCGGGCTGCCCGCGAACTGGGCAGGCAACTCCTCTGTCCCGCTGCGCGGCTACATCAACGATATCGTGCGGGCACCGGTCGCGCAGGGACAGGCGGCCCCGGGCGTGGTCTATTCGAGCGCGGACAACCACGCCTTTGTGGGCAACGTCGCGCTGGACTATGACGCGGAACGGCTGATGTTCGCGTCAGGCCAGGGCGAGGAGGAGGGGTGGCGGATCTTCGAGACCCGTCTGAGCAAGCCGGGGGTCCGCGCGCAGCTCACGCCGGACGACCGGCGCGACATCGACTACTACGACCCCTGTTACCTGCCGGACGGGCGCCGGCTCATGGTGGCCACGAGCGGCTTCCAAGGCGTGCCCTGCGTGGGCGGCAGCGATTATGTCGGCAACCTGCACCTGATGGAGCGGGACGGTTCGATCCGCAGGCTGGTGTTTGATCAGGACAACAGTTGGTGCCCGACCGTGCTGGCGAACGGCCGCGTGCTGTATCTCCGCTGGGAATACACCGACACCGCCCACTATTTCGCCCGCGTGCTGATGACCATGAATCCCGACGGCACGGACCAGCAGGAGTTCTACGGCAGCAACTCCTACTGGCCGAACAGCATTTTCTACACGCGCGCGCTGCCGGGTTCGACCTCCAAGTTCGTGGGGATCGTGACCGGGCATCACGGCATATCCCGCATGGGCGACCTCGTGATTTTCGACTCCGCCAAGGGCCGCATGGAGACGGACGGCGTGGTGCAGCGCATCCCCGGCTTCGGCCAGCCGGTCGAGAATGTCTCCAAGGACCAACTGGTGGCCGGGCACTCGCCGCTCTTCCTGCACCCCTACCCGCTGGACGACAGCCTCTTTCTCGTTTCGGTGCGGGAAGACGAATGGTGGTGTCCCCTGTTCCTCGCGCTGGCGGACGTCTACGACAACATCATCCCGCTTTGGACCTCGCCCAGCGACAACCTGATCGAGCCGATCCCGCTTAAGCCGCAGCCCCGTCCGCTGCTGCCGAAGGACCGGCTCGTGCGGGGCGAGAAGGAGTGCACCGTCTACATGATCGGCGCGAAGCTCGGTCCGGGTCTTGAGGGCGTGCCGGCTTCGAAGGTCAAACAGTTGCGCGTCTACCAGTACGACTATTCGCCCCGTGATTTCGGCGGGCACTACGCGATCGGGTTCGAAGGCCCCTGGGACAAGCGCGTCATGCTCGGGACCGTCGACGTCGAGGCGGACGGTTCCTGCTTTTTCAAGGCGCCGGCGAACACGCCCATCGCGGTGCAGCCGCTCGACGCCGACGGCAACGCCATGCAGCTGATGCGCTCCTGGTTTGTGGGGATGCCGGGCGAGGTCATCACCTGCATCGGCTGCCACGAGAAGCAGAACGCCGCCGTGCCGTCGGTCCAGCCCACCGCCACGCGGCATAAAGCGCAGGCGATCAAGCCGTGGTACGGTCCGCGCCGCAACTTCGGCTTTGAGCGCGAGGTCCAGAACGTCCTGGACGCCGCCTGCGCGGGCTGCCACAACGACAAGGCCACCGCCAAAACCCGCTTGGGCGGGCCGCTCCCGGATTTCGCCACGACCCGGCTCGCCACCAATAAGACGGATGCGGTCCAAGGGAGATTCTCGGTGGCGTACCTGAACCTGCACCCCTACATCCGCCGCAACGGGCCGGAGGGCGATTACCACATCCTCACGCCGCTCGAGTTTCACGCCGACACCTCGGAACTGGTGCAGATCCTGAAAAAGGGGCATCACGGCGTGGCGCTGACGTCGGAACAGTGGGACCGGCTGATCACCTGGATCGATCTCAATCTGCCCTATTGGGGCACGTGGGGCGAGGTGATGGCGCACTACCCGACCAGCCCGAAATTCAAGCCGGATGTCCTCGCGTGCCGCCAGGAGATGGCCAAGCGGTACGCCAACGACGAGTTCGATCCCGAGGAGATCGTCAACCCCTATCGCCCTGTCGCGTTCGTGCCGCCGCAGAAGCCGGCCGCGCCCGAGCCGGCACCGAAGCTGGACGGGTGGCCCTTTTCCGCGACGGTCGCCAAGCGCGCGATGCAGAAGCGCGTGCGGGAAAGCGTCTACGACATCGGCGGGAGGCAGCGCGTCCGGTTGGCGTGGATCCCGTCCGGTTCGTTTGTGATGGGCAGCCAGGATGAGACGCCCGCCGAACGTCCGGCGGGGATCATGAAGATCGCGCGGCCGTTCTGGATGGGGACGACCGAGATCACGATGGGGCAATTCCGGCAGTTCGACCCCGCGTTCGAAAACGGCGTCTACGACATGCACAACAAGGACCAGGTCCGCCGGGGATATTTCATGGACGACCCCGACTGTCCCGCCATCCGCGTCTCTTGGACGCAGGCCAACGCCTTCTGCGCGTGGCTCTCCAAGAAGATCGGCAAAACGGTGAGGCTCCCGACCGAGGCGCAGTGGGAGTGGGCCTGCCGCGCGGGCACCGCGACACCGATGAACTACGGCGATGTCAACAGCGATTTCTCCAAACGGGAAAACCTCGCGGACGCCATGTTCGTCGAGCTGGCCGTCGGCGGGATCGACCCGCAGCCGATGAAAAACCCCTCGCCGCTCTATGATTACGAGCTGCGCGACCGGCGTTTCAACGACGGGGTGCTGCACCTCGCCAAGGCCGGCAGCTATGAGCCCAACGCCTGGGGCCTTCATGACATGCACGGCAATGCGGCCGAGTGGACGCGGACCGCGTACCGGCCCTATCCGTACCGTGACGAGGACGGGCGCAACAACGACACGCCGGACGAGCGCAAGGTGGTGCGCGGCGGCTCCTGGTACCGGCGGCAGCATCGCGCCACCTCCTCGTGGCGCTGGGCGTATCCCGGCTGGATGCGGCCTTTCGATGTCGGGTTCCGGGTGGTGATTGAGGAGTAGATGAAGACCGAACAGGTGTTGGACGAAAGCCAATGGGTTGAGATCGGGCACGGGAGCCGGCG
>JAVEYH010000060.1:0-21290 GCA_034003585.1 Kiritimatiellia bacterium | reverse complement strand
GAAACATCCGACGGGTTCTCGTCGATCGACTGGCGGATCTGGTCCAGGATGAAGCCGGTTTTGAACATCCCCGGTTTGCGCTCGTTGAGAACATGGCAGCGATTCGCCATGCGCACGCGCAACTGGCTCCGGATCTTGGGGTCCGTGACCGAATCGATCACGCGCTGCAGGCGCTCGACACTCTGGCCCGAGAGGTCATCGATCTCGGCGATATCCGCGCGCAACGTCATGGCCCGCAGGTTGTTGGTCTCGATCGCCATCACATCCAGACAGAGCTGGTCCGCGGCCAGCAGCTCACCCACGCGCAACTCCAGCACCGCCTGATCCAACAAAAACCCTGCATTGCCCGGCAATTCCCTGTTCACATGCCGCCAGATCTCGACCGCCTCATCGTATTCGAGACGGTGGGTCAGCAGGTTGGCGAGATTGATCTGGATATCCAGCCGGTCGGGCTCCTCTTGAATCAGCTCGCGGAAGATTTTCTCCGCCTCTTCGGGCTGACCGATGCGCAACAGGTTCTGCGCGTACCAGAAACGCAGGTCGAACAGTTTGGGATTGCGCTCCAGCGCTTTTTTGAAGTGTTGATCCGCGACCCGCCACTCCTGGCGCATGATGGCGGCTTGGGCCAGGAGGTTGTGGGGCATCCAGGCGTCCGGCATCAGTTGGCGGAAATACTCCCACAACCGGAAGGCCTTCTCCTTGTCACCGGTGCGGATGTAGGCCCAGCCGAGCCCCTCCCACCCCGCCTGCAGCGACGGGTCCATGCGCAGCGCCTCTTCCAGAAAAGGGATGCTTTCGGCGTATTTCTCCTCCTGAAAGAGGGAGAGCCCGTGATAGAGCAGCGCGGCCGACGGGGTGGTGTCGACATCCGAGGCGCGGGCCGCGGCGATCGCGGCGTCGACGGCGGCCTGATCCAGCTTGGAGGTGGAGTCCGACAACGGAAAGGCGGTCTCCTTCCGGTCGGGATTCCCGGTCTGCGCGCGCGCGGCCGGGACTGACAGGCCGAGCGCCAGAAACGCCGCGCAACTCATGCGAACGATGCTGTTAGGTTTCATCGCGCCCCCCGCCCGTTCCGCGGTTATTTCGTCCAGTAGGTTTTGATCAGCGATTCCGCCACGCGTTTCGCGCCCGGCGTGGTCAGGTGCACGCCGTCGGCATCCCGCACCGTGAGCGCCGCGCCGTTCGGCGCCATGACATACAATGAAAAGGTTCCCGGCCGGCGCGTCAGCAGCGGCCCCATGTCAAACAGCACCACGCGGTCCTTGCGTTTCTCGGCCGCCGCCTCTTTCGCGAACAGGCCGTTCACAAACCGGGCGTACTCCTGCTGCACGGGTTCGCGCATGTCCGGCAGCAACAGCCAGATGATCCGTTTGGCGCCGCCCTGAATCAGCTCATCCATGATGCGTCCGAGTCGCAGCGCGTATTCGCGCTCCCATTCGGGCGTGCCGAACTGCACCACGCGTCCGGTCGTGTCCTTCAGCGTCTGCCGGTCATTCGCGCCCAGCGAGACCACCACCGTCGCGGGTTTGTGCTCCCGCATCAAAGCCGAGGTTTTGGTGAACCAGTCGAACGCGTCGAGCCGCGCCAGGCCCGAAGCCAGTGAAGAGAAACTCGTCGCGGGCTGGACGCCGGCCGCCTTGAGTTCCTTCTCCATCGCCACGCCCAGCAGGCGCATCATCGAGTCGCCCATCATCAGCACCGGAGCGTCCTCTGCGGCCCGCACCGCAGAAGCCGCGCCCGCCACACACACGCACACACACGCCACCAGGTTCCGGAATCTTTTTTCCATCGCTCTCACCTCGTTTTGGACGTCTGATTCAAACGCCGTCCCGCCGTATCCTGAAGAATCTGGCGGACACAACCCAACCGTGTCCCGCGTGAGAACGCGCCCACCGGCCGGAGTACCGCAACCCAGAAATCCCTGACCCGCCCGTACTCCAGCAACCGCGCGCTCTGAACCATCGCGTCACCGTTGAAGCATAACATAAGGGCGAAAAAGAGGGCCACACAAAAACAAGCGTCCCGGACCGGCACGCCGCTCACCGGCGCCGATCCCGTACCGTTTGTTCCCACAGGTTCAGACATGATCGGAGCCTCCCTTAGAATTGGAAATAGATGAAGGGCGCCACGCCCGTGGGACCGATCCCCAGAATCGCGGTCAGCAGGAGCGCCGCGACCCCCGCCTGCACCCACAGGGGCCAGCGGTTCACCGCATTCCAGACGCGGCGCGGCCGCGTCCCGTCCGTGAACTGCATCAGGAACCCTGCCGCCAGCACGGCGAGGGCCGTGACGGAAACCAGACGGGGGGACTCCCCCCACCGGGTCAGGCCGGTCAGGATCTCACGCACCCCCTCCAGATTCGGGGAGCGGAAGAGGATCCACGAGAAGCAAACCACATGGAAAATCCAGAGGCGCCCCAGCAGCGCCAGCGCGCGCGGCGTGCGGTCCGGCGGTTTCTCGGGCAGTCCGCACGCCCGCCGCACCAGGCGCTCCAGCGAGAGGTAGACGCCGTGGAAGGTCCCCCACAGCACGAAGGTCCAGCCCGCGCCGTGCCACAACCCGCCCAACACAAACGTGATCAGCAGGTTCGCGCGCGTGCGGAACGCGCCGGCGCGCGATCCGCCCAGCGGGATGTACAGATAGTCGCGCAGCCAACTGGAGAGGGAGATGTGCCAGCGCCGCCAGAACTCCTGCAGCGTGACCGCGAAATACGGCGCGTGGAAGTTGAGGGGGAAGTGGAAGCCCAGCAGCAGCGCGCAGCCGATCGCGATGTCGGAATAGGCGGAGAAATCGCAATAGATCTGGAGCGCGTACGCATACACGCCCAGCAGCACATCCGGCGCGCCGAAAGTTTCGGGCAGCGCGAACACCGGATCGGCCAGATGTTGGGCCAGCCAGTTCGCGATCACCATTTTCTTGAACAGCCCCCCCAGGATCAGCGTGGCGGCCCGGCCGGTGTCGAGACGGGCCGACCGGTCGGGAAAGACCGCCATCTGGGGCAGCAGATCCGAAGCCCGCACGATCGGGCCGGCCACGAGCTGCGGGAAGAAGGCCAGATAGTTGACGAAGTCCAGCACGGATCCCGCGGCGGGGGTGTGCCGCCGGTAGACGTCCACCACGTAGCTCAGCGCCTGAAACGTGTAGAACGAGATGCCGACCGGCAGGACGATGCGCTCGATGAAGGGCAGCACCCGCTCCTGCAGCGCGATCAGTTGGCCGGTGGTCCCGAAATGCGCGCACAGCGGCACGGCCAGCGGCACGGCCAGGCGCGTGAAGAGAAAGCCCGTGTATTTGAAGATCCCCAGCACCAGCAGGTTGGCCGCCACCGCCAGCACGATCAGGCGTTGCCGCGTCCGCTCGTCACGCGCCCGTTCCATCCAGACCGCAGCGGCGTGGTTCAGCGCGCCGGAGACCGCCAGCATCACGGCAAACTTCCAGCTCCAGTACCCGTAAAAAAAGAGGCTGGCCCCCAGCAGCGTGACCTTGCGGAGGCGGGGGAACGGGACCAGCCCCCAGTGCAGAAAAAAAACCACCGCAAAAAACAGGGCGAACACGGTCGTGGGAAACAGCATGGTTTCTTTTCCCCTACTCTTTCGCGGCCGGCGCCAGCCGTTCGCGCACTTTGCGCCACAAGGATTTCTCCGCCTCCGCGGTCAGCCCGGCCTCCTGTTTGTCGGCCGGGAGCGGCGCGCCTTGCGCCGCGGCCGCGCCTGCGGCCCGGACGGCCGGATTGGTGGCGGATGCGCCGGACGCCGCCGGCGGCGCGGCGGGCGTCTCTTTCGCGGCCGGCGCGGCAGGCGGCGGCGCGGCGGGCGGCGGCGCGGCAACAGAGGCCGCGGGCTGGACCGCATCCGGCGCGGCGTTGGTCAGGGTGGTGATCAGCACGGTCTCGCCCGTTTTCGGGACCCGGATCTGGGTAAACACCACGTTCTGGGTCAGCGAGAGGTCAGCCCCGGCCTGGAATTGGCGGGGGACCACGACCAGCCGCGGCGGGATCCCCTCGCGGGACTTCGGATCGGACAGGACGCCGGTCCACTCCCGATAGGTCAGGGCCCGCACAGGCCAATCCTGCCGCACGGGATGGAGCAGCAGGCTGCCGCGCTGGATCTCGCGGCACGAGCTTTGAGGCAGCTTGCGGACTTTGGCCGCCTCCAGATCGGCATCCGTCATCGTGTCGCGCGCCGCGGGCCAGAAAAACTCCTCCTGGCGGATGACGATGAAGTCGGCCGTGGTTTTCTCCAGCTCCTTCTCCATTTTTTTGAACCACCCCTCATCCGGCGGCGTGCGCACGCGCAGGATCATGCCGGCCAGCCGGTGTTTCAGGATCAGGTCGGTCAGTGCCTTGGGCAGCATCTCCGAAAAATAGGCCAGGTCCACCACCGGCATCAGGCGCAGCCGGTGGAAGGTGCAGAACATCCGGAACGCCGAGAGGTCCATGTCCGGGTCCGAGGGCACCGACCCGTCCGGCAGCTGCGTGAACGCGAACGGCGCCAGCGCGGACATGTCGCGCACGTGGACCCGGATTTTGTCCAGGCCCGCGGCGATCTCTTCCGGCGTCATTTTGGGCGGCATCAGCAGGACCGTCGGACAGAGCGGGCCGCACTCGATCCGGGAGATGCGCGCGCGCGCCAGGCCGAGTTCCGGGGCGAAGGGCGCGATGCTCCACCAGCCGTAACACACGTCCTGCGGGATCACGAGCGGCGTGGTGAAGACCGGTTTGCCGTTGACATACCCGACCGCGCCGTCGCCGCGGATTTCCAGCCGCAGGCGCACCGTCCCGGGCGGCCGCAGCCAGGGCCGGCTCTCATACGAGCGCAACTCGCCATTCAGCCAGGATTGGATGCGGATGAACCCCTCATCGTCAAAACCGAACCGGAGCATGGAGCGCGTGCTGCGCCGCGCATAGAGCCAGAACATCCCGGCCGTCTCGTCCAGCGTGGCCTCCAGATACCCGTCGCGCATCAGTTCGGACCGCTTGAGGCGCAGAAACGCCTCGGCCATGTCCGAACCCGCGCGCAATTCGTACCGCCCGTAGGCCGTGGGGCGGAACCCGCCGAACGCCACCCAGTGATCCGAGAGCTTGTCGGTCACGAAGTTCTCCACCACTGCATTCGTGAGCGGCAGGAACCCCTGATAGAGATCGCGCGTTTTTTTGTTCGCCACGCTTGAGGCGGTCTCGCGGACAAAGTCGAAAAAGACACTGGCCTCGGGAATGGCCAGCAGTTCCGCGCCGAAAATGTCCCGGCCGAAGCCGAACAGGTGGGTCTCGGCGCTACGGCCGATCGCCAGCAGATCCTGCATGTTGGCGTACCGGTCGGCCGGATCGTCCAACATCGTCTGCAGCACGAGCCGCGCCTCAATGTTCTCCGGATAGCGCCCCACGAGTTTGCGCATGACCTCGCGCGCCTCCTTGCGCTGGCGGTGCCGATCCAGCCACTGCGCCTGGGCAATGGTCACGGCCGGACTGTCGGGAAACGCGCGGGCGTACACGTTGAGGATATCGGCCGACTCGTCGAGCCGGTTCAGTTGCTCCAGGAGCCGCGACCGCCGGATCGCCAGATTCATCTGGCCCGGATTGATCTCCAGGCTTTGGGTATAGGCTTCCAGGGCTTTCTGCGGCTCGTTGAGCCGCATCCAGGCGTCGCCGATTAGGGAGACCGCCTCGGCGCTGCGGGGGTCGGCCTGATACCACGCCTGCCACCATGTGATCGCCTGCGGGTACTCGCCCGCGGTGAAGGCGTCGAACCCCTTCTGCCGCAACTCCTCCAGTTTGGCCTCGGGCGAGACGTCGTCATACACCGACAGCATGTTCGACAGCTGATAGTAGAGCGACAGCGTCTCATCACTGGCGGGCGGCGTGACTTGCGTGACACTCAGCACATCGGAGAGTTTCAGGTCGAACGGCGGGAGTTTGTACTCGCCGGCCAACTGCACCCCCGGCAGCAGTTTCAGGATGCTGCCCGCGGACGGCAGGGTTTCGATCGCGCTCGGCAACTTCAGCGCGAGCCCCATCTTTTTCGCGCGCAGCCCGTCGTTGAGGCGGATCAGCCACGTCACGAGCGGCGTGATCTGTTCGTGCGTGCAGAACGAGGAGTCCACGTACAGGCCGTGCACCGCATGCTCTTCGGCGCGCGCCACCACCTCGTCGGTGGAGACTTTGAGCAGCAGCGCGGCATCGCGCACCTGCACATGGGGCAGGATCCGCAGATTGTTGGTCCGGGCCAGCAGATTCAGGGCCTTCTTGTCCCAGAGCGGAAAGGTGAGCGGCGCGTTCTCGAAGATGTCCAGCCACGGCGGCGAGAGCACGGTGAACTGATAACTGTGCTCGTTCAGCCATTGGGTCAGGTACCCCCAGTCGCGGGCGATGTCAGGCTTCCAGATGGCGATCCCCTCGCGCCGGCCGATCAGCCGCGTCTCGATCACCATGGCCTCCGCCACGCCGGGGATCGGGTCCCAGACCCCGGCGGCGATCAGGCCGGGGGCGCTCTCGCCCCGCAGCAGCACGCGCCCGCCGAAGAGGGTCTTGCCGTTGAGCCGGACGAACATCAGATTCTCCCGCAGGCAGATCAGCAGTTCGTGGTTCTTCTCGCTCTCGCCCTCCAGGCTGTCCGACGCCAGAATCAGCTCGTCCAGGTCCGGGAGTTTCTGGCGCACCGAGACTTTCCCCGTGTCGTCGAGGCTGAAATAGATGTGGCCGCCGAGCGGCGTGGAGCGCAGATACACGCCGAACCGGCCGCGTTTGTGCTGGAAACGCACGGAGAGGAACCCGTCCTCAAACGTGTCGCTGCCCGCCAGCCAGGCCTTGGCGCCGGTCGTGGCGGTGGAGGCGTCCTGGCGCAGGGTCATCACCGGGTTCACCGGCGGGATGGCCCGCAGCACCAGTTCCGCGTCGCGCACGAACACATCCCCCCATTCGCCGATCCAGCGTTCCGCGCCGAACCGGTCGTTGCGCGCCTCCCGCAGCATGTCGAGCGGCCAGAAGGTTTCCAGCTTGGAGAGGAACTCCTCGGGCGTCCATTTCGGATTGACGAGCAGACGGTTCAGGCGGCGCTGGTCGCTGTTGCGGGTGTTCAGCGCGAGTTGTCCGAGGGTGAAGCCGAGCTCGTAATGTTTGCCGATCTGATTCAGATTCGTGACCCGCACCACGCTGGCGCGCTCCTCGTACTGACCGTAATCCCCGTACGGGAAGAAGAAGGCGATCGGCCGGGTCCCGGTCTCGCGCTGGAACTCGCCGATCACGCGCGCGTGATCCTCCCGCACGCGGGTGTTGAACTCTTCGGGCAGTTCATACCGGTTCTTGTCCGCCATCCATTGCGGCACCGAGAAGAACGGCGCGGTGCGGCCGGAGGGGCTCGCCTCGATCATGGAGAACCCCCTGTCCGACTGCGCGGCAAGCTCCCACGATCCCATGGTCAGCATGTCGCGCAGATAGGGCCAGAGCAGCGCCTGCGCGTCCCGGACGTGGATCGGCGCGGTGACCACACCCATGACCGCCTTCCACTTGTTGGCGTGCAGCAGGTCGCGGATCTCGAAATACGAACTTTTGCGCGACTGCTCAAAGGTCATCAGCACAGCCTTGCGCGGCAGCAGGCGGCCCTCTTTGTAAAACGCCCGCACCTCCTCCAGCCCGATCGGGTTATACCCGTGCTTCTTCAGCAACCGCAGATGCGCGGCGAACGCCTCGGTGGAGAGATCCTGGGAACCGGGCGGGGCCTGATCGTTGACCCCGTAGTAGGCGAGCGCCACAAAGGTGTCCGCATCCCGCACCACGGCGGTCTCGGTCTTGGTGTACCCGTACTGATAATACAACGCGCGCAACGGCGTCCAGAGCGCGATACCGAAACAGAGCAGCCCGAGGAAGATCAGCCAGGCCCGGACGTTCCGGTCCTTGGCGACCGCCACCGGACGGTCCCACGCCTCTTCCGGCACGGACGGTTGGGCCGCCGCCGGGTTTGCGGTCTCGGCCGGATACAGTTGCTCCCGTCCCTGGTCTGTCGTGCTCATCCGCGAGTCCCCCACTTTTTGCCGCGCAACGTCAAGAGCGCCCAGTAGATCTGCCAACTGTAAAAGGCGATGTACGTCGCCGTGAACACGAGGCCGGCCCACCACCAGCGGCGCCCGGTGGAGGCCCAGAAATGCAGCGACCACACCGCCGTGATCGCCACCACGCCCACCGTGTAAGAGGCCGTGACCTGTCCCGCAAGCAGCGGGGCGATCACCAGCGCCTGGATCATGACGACGGGTTCGAAGATCGGCATCCACATCATCGCGTACCAGGAGAGGGACGGGATCGGGTGCTTCCGCCACATGAACCGGCCGGTCTTGACGATTTCGCGCAGGTAGGAGCGCATCCAGCGCGCCTGCTGCCGCGTGTACTGGCGCCAAGACTCGGGCGCGATCGTCGTTGCCAGCGCCTCGTCGTCGTACAGGATCTTGTAATTTTTCAGGATCTGATTGGTCAGCGACCGGTCATCCGCGAAATTGCCGTGCTCGCCCAGCACCGTGGCATTGAGCCACGCGCCCAGGACGTCGAGCACGCAGACCCGGCGGTACGCCGAAAAACACCCCGGCAGACAGCTTACCGTGCCGAAGACGCTTTCCGCGGCTTTCATGATCTTGTAGGAAAAGTAGTACCGGACGTCCTGCATCCGGGTCAGCAGGGTGGCGTTCGCGTTCTCCACATCGCAATGGCCCGAAATCCCGCCCACCGTGGGATCCACGAACCCCTGCACCAGTTTCTGCAGCGACCCCGGGAAAATGAAGGTGTCGGAATCCACGCAAACCATGAACTCGCCGCGGGCGATCAGCGTCGAGACCCCCCACGCGTGGCACAACCCCCGGTTGCGCTCGAAATCCACGACCACCAGCCGGGGGTGACGGGTCTGGGCCGCCAGCATTTCGGTCAGCGTGTTGTCCGTGGAGCCGTCGTTGACGCAGACGACCTCCAGCTTGTCGAGCGGATATCCGGCGGAGAAGATGCGCTCGATCGTCTGCCGGATGACCGCCCCCTCATTCATGCAGGGCACCAGCACCGTCACCGAGGGCTCATACCCCACATCCTTGGGCGACACGTAAAAGGCGGCGATGAGGAAACGCGACACCACGAACAGCCCGGCCAGCAGCGAATAGATGCTCACCATCGGCTGGTACCAGTAGTTCTCGGCGCTGCGCAATTGAAGGAAGACCGCCCACCCCAGCATGAACATCGCGGTGAAGCCGATCAGCAGCACCAGCACTTTCGGCGGACGGGAGTAGAGCTTGCCCAACCGCGTGCGGACCTCCTCCGCCGTCGGCACGGGGGCCTCTTCCGCGACGCGCAGCGCCGTGGACTCATGGGTCAGCAGTTTCTGGCAGTACGGGCAGACGGTGGGTGCGGGTGTCGCGATCACATGGACTGAGACCGCGCACTCATGACACCGGCACCGCCGCCCCCGAACCACCGAGCGATCCCCGTTTTCCGCCTGTGAGAAATAGGTCTGCATGCATGCTCGCCGGAGTGTCCCGGCGCACCGGTTGCGCATCCGATTCCGACGCGTCGTCCCTTCCGGACAAACCGGCCGCGCCAAGGATCAGACAGGCAGAGGCGGAACCCTTCCGGAATCCCGGACCGGGCCACACCCCTCCCCGCTTCACCCTTTTCCCTTGCGGGTTCGATCCGACAGGGTTCATTCGTACCGTCAGATTATCGGTTTTTACCTTTGACTGCAATCCTGAAATTCACCATACTACCGGACATAAACAAGCGGTTTTACTGTGGTTCGGGCCGGTGATCATCCAGCGGTTCCGGCACATAAAAAGGATTTGGATCATGGGCGCTGTACTGATCATTGACGATGAGGTCGCGATCGGCACGTATCTGGCCAAACTCATCGAGCGTCTGGGGCATCACGCCGTCACGGCGGATACGGCCGCCGGCGCACGGGCCAAACTCGACTCCGAGGCCGTCAACCTGATTATCGCGGACATCCGCCTGCCTGACGCGCCGGAACCCCACGAGTGGATCCGGCAGTTGTGCGAGCAGGCGGCGGGACGGCCGGTGGTGCTGATCTCGGGGGCGCCTTCCGCCGAACTGTTGGAGTGCGCCAAGGCGAACGGCGTGATGGCCTTCCTCAGCAAACCGTTCGAACTCACCTTCATCAAGAACATCCTGCAAACCGTTTTCGAGACCTGAGCCCTTCTCGCGGACAAGGACCGGACATTGTGATTGTCGACAAAACAAAACTGGGCATCGCCTTTTTTGACGCCTGTTTCGGCGGCATATACCGGGGACGGCAATCGTTGTGTTCCGGCCGCAACGGCAGCGGCAAATCGATTCTCGCCTACCACTTTTTGAGTCAGGCGCTGCAGGACGGCGACAAGGCGCTGCTGCTCTCCCCCTACCGCGCGCATGACACGGTCATTATCGCCGAAAGCGTCGGCCTGCCCTTCGCCCAGGCGGTCGAGTCCGGCCAGCTCACCATCCTCGAATACGCCACCTTCATCCCGGAAAGTACCGCCAGCGCCAACGTCATGCTGCCGCCCCAGTCCTTCATGGAACTGCAGGAGACGATCGAGTCGCAGTCGATCCGCCGGCTGGCGTTCGACACGGTCCTGCCCTGGGTCGCGATCCAGCCCGTCTCGCGCATCGCCGAACATGTCTACTCGTTCATCCACGCGCTGGAGCGGCTCGGCGTCACCTCGCTGCTCACCCTGCCCAAACCGGTCTCCAATCCCGCGTTCACCCTGAAAAGCCGGCTGGAGGACCTCTGCCCCGTGGTCATCAACGTCGACCACACCGACGGCCGGGACCGCGTCCTGCGCGTCACCAAATACCTGGGCGAGATCCGCAATCTCTCCAAACCTTTCCCGTTCGTGATCTTCCCGAACAAGGGGATCGTTTCCGAACAGGAGGCCGAAACCCTCGCCCAGGCGAAGCCGGCCCCGCCGCTTGCCGCAGCCTCTCCGCAGCCGCAACCCGCGGCCCCTCTGCCCTCCGCAGCCCCGCCCGCGCCCAAACCCGGCACGCGCCGGCCCATCAGTTTCTCGTCGGTCATCAAATTCCCTGACTGAGGGAACGGAACAACCTTATGTACACGTCCTACTGGAACCTCCGCGAATCCCCGTTCCTGAATGTCGTCAGCGATAAGCTGATCTACATGACCGAACAGCATCAGGAGGGGATCGCGCGGCTCTACTACCTCATCGACCAGGAGCGGATCGCGGGCATGCTCACCGGCGCCTACGGGGTGGGGAAAACCATGACCCTCGAATACCTGCACCGCCGCGCGGCCCGCGCGAAACTGCCGGTGATCAAGATCGACGCGATCCCCAACGGCAGCCTCCCCATGGTCCGCCACATCCTGCGCTGCCTCAACCTGCCCGACAACGCCCCCACCCTGCCCGAGGCGCTGATGTCGTTGCAGGCCTACTGTCAGGGCAACACCCGCAACCTCAGCCGCTCGCTCCTGCTGATCGACGAGGCGCACCACCTCGCCGCGGGCGACGGGTTCTACCTCGCCCACTACCTCTGCAACCTGCGCATCCCGCCCGCCGGCTCCCATAACGAGTCGCCGCTCTTCACCATCATCCTCGCCGGGACGGATGACCTGCGCGCCAGCCTGACCCACCATGAGTCGCTGCGCCGCCGGATCCAGCTCGACTGGCGCCTCACCCCGCTCACCGAGGCGCAGACCACCGAATACATCCAGCACCACATGCGCGCCGTGGGCGGCGACATCTGGTCCTTCGCCAAAGAGGCCCTCGACGCGGTCTATTACTACGCCAAGGGCATCCCGCGCAGCATCAACAACCTCTGCGACACCGCGCTCATGCTCGGGTTCGCCGCCCAGTCGCCCCACATCACTAAAGAGATCATCGCGCAGGCCGCACGCGACACCGGGCTCGACGCGTTCCTGAACGCGAAACCGGACGGCACGCCCCTGGACGCCACCACTGAAACCTGACTCCGGAACGTCCTATGAATCGGATAGCCAACATCCCCCTCTCGCAAGTTACGATCATCGCCACGGCACTCGGGATCTTTTTCCTGATCGTCGCGTTTTACAAAAGCATCTTCCACAAACGCCGCCGTATCGCCAACGGGACAAAGAGCGAAGCCGCGCCGCAACCCTCCCCGAAACGCGAAGAACAGCCGATCCGGCTCGCCGATCCCTTTCAGCAGGTGCCGGTCGACCAGCTCCCCCTTGGCGGCACGGCCGCCACCCCCACGCCCCAGCCTTCGCCGTTCTACCCGTCGCAACTGAAACCCGTGGACAATTCGGTCTCGGCCTTCCGCCAGTTCAACCCCAAGAAAGAGTTCGAAGCGGCGATTGCCTCCTCCAAAAACGAAACCACCTACGAGTGGGAGTGAGCGCATGTCCCGGCACGCCTTCCGCGCCGCCTCCGCCCTCCTCGCCCTGAGCCTCGCGGCCCAATCCCGCCCCCTGCTCCCCCCCTTCCCGGCGCCGGACCGGATCACGCCCGGCGAACAGACCGCGCCCGCCCAATGCCCCGGCGGCCGCATCCTGCTCCCGGTCCTCTTCACCGACGCCTCCGAACGGGTCTACTGGGATATCCCGCTGCCGAAACGGCTCGGCCGCGACGTCACCGCCCTCGAAATCGAGCTCGCCTGCGCCTCCGCGGAATGTCTCCGCGGCATCTCGCTCCACCTGCGCTCCGGGGACGGCTGGTTCGCCTTCCCCACCCCCCTGCACGTCACTGCCGCGCGTCAGCGGTTCGACCTCCCCCAAGGCCTTTTCCAGCCCGAAGGCCGGCCCGGCGCCTGGCACCAGATCCGCAGCCTGCGCCTCTCGGCCTGGAAACGCGCCCCCGGCTCGGCCTCGCTGACCCTCTTCGGCCTCGCCGCCCGCTCCGACAACGTGGCCCTCATCCGCGCCACGGACTGCACCGCGCCCGGCGAAACCGCTTTCGCCTCCGCAATGACCGACCGCTGCGGCCGTCTGCTCGCGAAAGCCGGCATCCCCTTCGCCGTCACCGGCGACGCGCTGGAAGACCTCGACACCTACCGTCTGCTGTTCCTGCCTTACGCCCCGACCCTGCCCGAACGCCAGCTCAACCGCCTCGCGCGCTTTGTCAACCGCGGCGGCAAACTCATTCTCTTCTACAACGCCTCCCAGCCGCTCGGCGCCCTCACGGGCGTGCGCCCCGGCGCCTGGCAGGGCGCGGAGGCCGGACAGGAGTGGTCCGCTTTCGCGACCGTACCCGAACCGCTCGCAGGCCTCGCGGCCCGCATCCCCCATTTCACCAACAGCCTGCTCCCGCCCTACCCCTCCGGCGAACACCGCGGCCGCACTGTGGCGTTCTGGGCCGACGCCACCGGCCGCGTCACCGATACCCCCGCCTGCGCGCTCACCGGCCGCTGCGCCTGGTTTGCCCATGTCCCGCCGCTCGCCTATCCCGCCGCCGTAACCCTGACGCGCGCGCTCGTCGGATCGCTCTGTCCGGAACTCCCCCTGCCGCCGGCGCCGCCGCAGCCCGCGGCCCCTGCCCTGCCCCCGGCACCCGCCAACGAAATCCGCGCCGCCTGGGAAACCAGCGGCTACGCCCGTCATCCGCGCGGCTGGGACGGCCTCCTCGCCCCGCTCGCGGCTTGCGGCGTCAACACGGTCTTCGCCCATTGGCAGAGCGCCGGCACCGCCCACTACCGCTCGGACGGCAAACGCGCCGAATCCGACCGCCCCCGCGCCCACCGCAGCGACCCGCTCGCCGACGCACTGGAAGCGGGCCGGAAACACAACGTCGCGATGCACGCCTGGGCCACCTGCTGGGCCCTCGAAGGCTGCGCCCCGGCCCAGCGCGAAACCCTCACCCGCGAAGACCGCCTGATGCGCGACGCCGCGGGAAACTCCCTGCCCTGGCTCTGCCCCGCGATCCCCGAAAACCGCGCGCTGCTGATCGACGGCTTTTGCGATCTCGCGCGGCGCGGCGTGGCCGGCATCCACCTCGACTATGTCCGCTTCCCCGAAGAGACCGGCTGTTACGCGCCCGCCACCCGCGCCGCCTTTGAGAAACAGCTCGGCCGCCGTGTCGACGCCTGGCCCGCCGAGGTGCTGCCGGGAGGTGCGCGCCATGCCGCGTTCCGGCGCTTCCGCTTCGGGCTGATGACCGGATTCGTGCGCGAGGCGCGCGCGGCCGTGCGCGCCGTCAATCCCGCCGTCCGCCTCTCCGCCGCGGTGTTCCCCACGCCGGAAGGCGCGCTGCTGCGCGGCCAGGATTGGCCGGAGTGGGTGCGCGAAGGACTGCTCGATTTCGTCTGCCCCATGATCTACAGCGAGGACGCGACGGCCTTCGGCGCCATGCTGGCAACCTGCGTGGAGGCGCTTCCCCACCCCTCCGCCTCGCTCGTTCCCGGCATCGGCACCGGCGCCGACGAGTCCCAGCTCGATGCCGCGGCCGCAAGCCTGCAGATCCGCGCCTGCCGCGAACGCCGCGTCGCGGGGTTCGCCTTCTTTGCCGTGGACGACGCGCTGCTCACCCTGCTGCCGCAGCTCTTTCCCTGATCCCCATCCATAACGCGAGAGCCCGCCACGCGGTGAAGCCATGAAAAAACGATGGGGGCGTTGAACGTTGGACGCCCCCCGCAACGCGGGGCGGACGCCTCGGGGATGCGTCCCTACCCTATTCGGGGACGCGAACGGAGGATGACGCCGAAATGATTTCCGGGGGCATCGATTCTGTTTTTCCGCGGGAACCGCTCAGGACGCGGAGCCCCCGCACCGCACACGCGAGGGCCGCGCGGGATCGGCCGCGAAGATCGTCATGCGGCACTGGGGCCGGGACCGGTCGATCATGTCGTAGTCGCAATGGAACCCGGCCTTTTCGAGGAGCGGGATGACCCAGCCCGGGCAGTGGTCGCAATACCGTTCGAATGCCCCGGCGTCATTGTCCATGGCCTTGCCCAGACTCGGGCACCGCCGCATCTCGATCACCAGCCGGTCATCATCGAGCGTGCAGGTCATGTCGCAGTTCTCCTCCACCGCGATCCGGTCCCAATACGCCTTCATCCCGGCGAGCCCCTGCGCCTTGAACCGCGCCAGGCAGTGCATTTCCTGCTGTCCGGAAACCGCACGGTAGTATTCCTCCAGCGCGCCCCCGCCCTTCGCGTCCAGAAATTTGAACACCTCGTTGTAAAACCGCACGAACTGATCACTCGGTATCATCTGCCACCTCCTTGGACGTTGCGCGTTTTCTCCTGATCCGCTGCACACACTGCCCCTCGCCCGTGACCGTTGTGATTGCCTCGAACGGCGTGCCCCCGCACCACGCCTCGTTGAGCAGCACGGTCTGGTCGCAGAAGAATGCCGACGGCGTCATGCCCAGCTTGCGCAGGTGCGCCACCGCCGGACAGCGCCGCACGGTCATGACCGCCTCCGTGTCCGTGACTTCGATCGAGAACTCCGCGCCCTCGCGCTCCATGAAATACCGCCAGTGCTCCAGCAGCTCGCTCCAGTCGCCTGCCTTGAGCTTCTCATGGATCGAGCGGTAGACGTGCTGCGCGGTGTTCCGGAAGACCTCGCGCAAACCCTCCCGCCCGTACCTTTGCCCGACAAACTCCACTGCCGCATTCATGCTGCCGTGGAAGTCTTTGTGCAACTCACCTGTCTCACGATATCGCAACATACATTCACTCCTGTTGTGTCCGCGAATCTCCGCGAATGGGAACGGTTCCCCTTCCTTTTTATGCTAGCGCGTTTTCGCAAAAGGTGTAGCCGCTCCGGGTAGGGACGCCTCCCCGAGGCGTCCGCGGACGGTTCGGGGAACCGTCCCTACCAACAATCGAATCTGGTTACAAAATAACGTAAACCGCTCTAATCTTTAAAAACAAGATCCGAGCTAGGGACAGAAAGCAAGACGTGTGTTGATTCGTATTTTTAGCGATTAGCGTTAAGAAAATACGAATCAACTTCTTATTCGCGGAGATTCGCGGGCAATACTCTTTTTTCACTTTCGCGCTCTTCTCAGTCCAATTCTTCCCGGAATTCCTCAAGGCACGCCTCGATCTCCTGCTTGCGCGTCTCGGTCAGCGCATCCATGCCCTGCGCCAGGGTTTTCTCCGAGGCGCAGAGCCCCATGCACTTCAGCGCGTACTTCTGCCCGACCCAGACCGTGGACAGATCCTTTCCGTACACGCCATGAAAAAGTCCGATGAACCGGTTCTGCAGGCGCACGGCCTCCGCCGTGTTCCCGGCATCCGCCGCCCGCGCGATCCCGACCATCAGCTTCGAGCCCAGCGCGCCCATGCCGCAGAGCATGCCGTCATACCCCACCAGCAGCGCCTCATCCGCGGCCCACTCCTGTCCCTCCAGCAGGATCGGCGTAAATCCTTTTTCCCGGCGCATCAGAATCAGCTCGCGGCGCAGCCACATGTTGCTGGCCGAGTTCTTGATCCCTTTCAGGTTCGGGTGCGACAGAATCGCCTCGAACTGCGCCAGGGAAAGATGGATCCCGTTGTTCGGCGGACAGTGATAGTAATAAACCGGTCGGTCGGCCGCATCCAGCACCCGGCACACGTCCCGCACCGGATCGCCCGCCTCCGCTTTGGGCAGCATGAACACGTAGCTGTCAAACGCCTGTCCGGCGATCCGCCGCACGTTCCCGAGCGCGGCCTCGGTGGTTACGTCCGTGATGCCGACCAGCAGCTCCGCGCGGCCCGCCGCTGCCCTTACGCTCTCCGCCACCAGCCGGTCACGGAACGCGGAGTCGAAGCACTGCCACTCCCCCATCGAGCCCAGGATAAAGATGCCGTCCAAGCCGTGCCGGATATTCCTCTCGAAAATCCTGCCCAGCCCTTCCACGTCCAGCCCCCCGTCCGGCAACAGCGGCGTGATGGAAGCCGAATACACTCTCTTTCTCATCGGTGTCCTTTTCTAATCCTTAAAAAAACCGTTTATCCTGATCTCCGGCACATCGGTGATGATGGCCCCGAGCGTCGAGGTGCACGTGAAACGGAAACGCGTCGCCACAACGTTCGCCTTCCGTCCCCAGTCAACGGGATGCTGTGTCCCAACCCCCGTGTTCGCCTTCTGCTCCCATACTTTGCGCCACGCCCCGCCGGTTTCGGCCTCCAGAGTCAGCGAATACGGCGGTCTCGAGGCGAACCGTTCGACACCCAGTCCCAGAGCCCCGCACGCCGCAGGCTCTTTCAGGAAGAGCGTCACCACGCGGTTTGTCCCCCCCTTCAACCGGATGCCGCGCCCGCGGGCGTAACCGTAAATCTCGGCGTGTCCCTCCTCGGCTGTCCACGCGCCCAACGCGGTCTCCAACCGCCGGAACGGCCCCGCGGCCGCCCCGCCGAACAGATCCGGGCGTTTCCGGATAACCGACACACACGGCCCGCCCTCCTTGTACAGCCACGCCACCGGAACGCGGGTGATCCGCGAATGGCCGAGGCCGGACATCGCGCAATACCCGAGCAGCACGGCGTCTTCCGCCGGATGGATCGCGATGTAGCAGTAATGCCCATTCGGATTGCCTTCGAGCACCTTGACCTGCTGCCAGGTCTTGCCGTCGTCCCGCGAAACCGCCGTGCTCAACGGCACGCGTTTGTTGTTCAGCGTTCCCGGAATGCCGTCATGGTTGTTCCAGACCAGCAGCAGGTCGCCGGTCTGGGGCAGGCGTTTGATCGAGGCCGGCGAAACCGGGGATTGGATGTCCGACGGAACCGGCGGCGTCCACGTGTCGCCCCCGTCCGCCGACCAGGAGAGATACTGGCACCCGCCGCTGGCGCGGATGAACATCATGACCCTCCCGTCCTTCAGTTCCACCACGCCCGGTTCCTGCGTGGTCACCCGCCTGCCCGTGGCGTCGAACGTCTTGTGCGCCGTCCTGCCGCGCCGCCAGCTCTTGCCGTTGTCGTCGGAGAGATAACACATCAGCGTGCCCTGCCAGTCGGCCTTCGCCTGGCCTTCAGGCCAGTGCAGGCACAGCGGCAGCACGAGACGCCCGCCGGCGAGCTGGATCGCGCGGTCGTTGTTCATCACATAGTATCCCACCTCATCCGTGACGCACATCACCGGCTCGCCCCAGGTCTCGCCCTCGTCGCGCGAGAGCCGCATCACCGGACGGCAGTCCTTCTCGCTGTTTTTGGCCAGATAAAAGAGCGCGATCTCCCCACTCCGCAGCCGCAGCAGGCTGACGGACATCACGTTCATGCGGCCCTCGTTCGGCACGATCACCCGGTCCTGCGCCGTCCAGGTCCGGCCGCCGTCCGCGGAGTACCGCCCCGCCAGATGGGCCGAGTCGTGATCGCCCCCGCCGCCCGTGAAGTGTGAGTAGACATAAAGGATGCGCCCGTCCTTAAGCGTGATGAAAGCGCCCTCGCTGTTGCGTGCGTTTCCGGCCTTCGGCGGCAGTTCCAGCGCACGGACCGGCACGTCTTGCGCAAAACCTGACACCGCCCCGCACACACCCACCGCACAGGCGAGCGCCACCCCAAAAACCCCTTTTTCCGTCATGGCCCAACTTCCCCGTTTTCTTCTGTCCCGCATCCCTTCTCCCCCTTTCGGCCTTTTTTCTCTCACCGGAATGAAATCAGCGTCCCCTTCGGCGGCGGCCCGTTCCGCACCGACAACACCCCCGCGCCCGTGAGGAAAGATTTTCCGCTCCCATAAATCCCGGGTGTCTTCGCCTCGCCGTCCACAATCAGTTCATTCACCGTTGCCATACCGGTAAAGTTCAGGTTCACCAGACCCCCGGACCCCACGCGCAGTGTCGCGTTCGTGTTGAGCGAATCGGCGCTCCCGATCACCAGCACCGCGCCGGCCGCCGTGACCGAGAGGTTCGTCGCGTTCACCAACCCGTTGGCGGCGGACAGCGTCCCCTCCGCGACCGACACGGTTCCCGTGAAAAGGTTGGCCCCGTTCAGCGTCAGCGTGCCGGTGCCCGTCTTGGATAGGCCGCCCGGACCGGACAGCGCGCCGCTCAGCGTCACGGTCCCGCCGCCGCTGTCGAGAACCGTCAGCCCGCCCTCACCGGTCAGGTCCAGATTCAGCAGGGAACCCCAGTTCGCCGCGGCGTGAATCGTCACCCCGCCCAGATTGACGCGCCCCTGGAACCCGTTGGTCGTGGAAACGATCCCGCCTGCGCCCAGATAGACCTCCCCGCCGCTTAAAGCCAGCGTCTCCTCGGGCGTCCCCAGTTGAAACCGGGGGGTCGTGACCTCTCCGCCGGTCATCACGAACGCCGCGCCCCCGCGCCGATACGCTTCCCAGGCGCTTGTGTACGTGCACCCCAGCGAGATCCCCGATCCGCTGTTCGCGGGCACGGAAAGCTTCCCCGCGCGCATGAAATAGGCGAAGGGCGGCAGGTAGGTGTCCGCATACCGCGTGAGGAAAACATACCCTGCGCTCTCCAGCGTGATCTCCGCGCCGTCGTGGATGATCTGCCCGGCCGGATAGAAGGCGGGGGTGGCCCGATACGGGCTGTTGAAAATCCGCGACACGCTCATCAGACAGTTGGATGCGAAGGCGACGGAGGCGTTCACATCATTTGAGATGGCCCCGGTAACCGGGCGGATGGAGGTCACCATTCCCAGCATCGGCATGAAGGCGTCGCCCGTGACCGCCGTCGTGCCGTCGAAAACGAGATCCCCCATCAGGCTCACGCCCGGATCGCCGGAAGGGAAGTTCTTTTTGACGATCACGGTGCCGTTGCCGAAGATCCCGAACGGGATACTGCCCCCGCCCGCGCGGGCCACATTCACATCCAGCGTCAGCGCGCGCCCGGGTCCCACCGCCAGACACGCGTCGCACGCCGCGGGCGCATAGAGGTTCAGCGTGCCGCTGCCGGTCAGGGTCAGCGCCCGCTGCGCGCCCTGCGGGTTGTAGACCAGGCAGGTCAGCGTGACAACCTGATCCCCCAGGCTGACGGGGCCCTGCGCAGGGGACAGATCCGCCACCGCATTCTGCCCGTCCGGCACCGCGCCGTTCCAATTGTCCGCATCGAACCACGACACGCCGTCGCCTGCCCCGGTCCACCGGGTCGCAAGCACCACGGAACCCAATCCGCCCGCCTTGACAATCCCAGACCCCCCCTTGTACCGTCCCGGCGCCAAGGAAACACCATTGGTCACAATCGAATGCGCGACCACCACATTGTAGTTTGCGCCATAGTCAGAGGGAAATTCGACCGTGCCGCCCGGTTCCATGACGAGATCGAGGGGAACCGTGAAGATCGCCGTGGGGCCTCCCACGAAAAACCGTCCGCCGTTGCAGACCCTCACGCGCCACGGCTCCGAACTCCCGCCATAACTTTCGTACCGGCTGTTCATGCTGAACTGGATGTAACTGTTGCTGATCGTCAAATCACCCGCGACGAAATTGGTCGTGCCCGACGCAATGTTGATTCCGCCCGCCCCGGACTTGATCAGGTGCCCCTGCGGCGCAATCGACAACCCCGCAGTTAAAAACAGAAGCGCCGTCGTGTCGATGAGGTTGGTTCCGTCGACCAGCATCGGCACCAGGCAATTTCCTCCGGCCGCGACGTGCAGCGTTCCGCCCGACAGTTGGATCAGCGGATCGGGACCGCCCTTGTAGACCGTTGAGTTCCACCGCATGGTCCCGCCATCCGTGAGACACAGGCGGGCCGGGTAGTTGAAGGTCCCGTTTCCCACATTGACCTGTTTCTTGAAGTCCGCGTTCCCGCCCGCGATACGGAGCGTGCCGTTATTGATGTAAAACCAGTTCTCCGCCGTCAGGTTTCCGGACACGCCGAGGGTTCCGCTCCCATCCTTGATGCAGGTGCCCGGCAGGGCAATGTCCGGAGTGATTGCGAGAACACTTGTTCCGCCCACCGTGAAATAGGACACGCCGAGTCCGGCGCTTGCCGCCCCCGTGACCGTCAGGTTCCCGGACGGTTCGGGCGAGAACAGCAGTTTGCTGATCGTCACATTCCCCGCCACATCCAGATGAAGCGAGGCCGCCGCTGAAACGTATGCGTTATCATCCGCGTTGACGGGATATCCCGAATTCCGGTCCCAGTTCGCGGCGGTTGTCCAGTTCGAGTCCCCGCCGTTCCCGTTCCACATGTACGTCACCGCGTTTGCGGTGAACGCGCATAAGGCTCCCCACAGCATGGCCGTCAAAACCTGTTTCATTCCCGACTCCTTTCTTTCCCTTCTTCCCTCACCAGACCGTCATCGCCTTCTCCAACTCCTCCGCCGAAACCCCGCCGCCCGCCTGCTCCGCGCGCTTCAGCGTCGTCCCGAACTGCCGAGCCACATCCTCCACCCGCCCGCGGTAAGGCGGGAGGGTCGCCCGTTTCCCGGCGTCCGCAACCCTTGCCGCGAGCCCCCT
>JAVEYH010000059.1:0-21916 GCA_034003585.1 Kiritimatiellia bacterium | reverse complement strand
GGCTCTTCCGCCCGCATTTTCAAAACGCCCTTCTCGGCAGTGTCCGCTCCGATGCCGGTCTGCTGCGTTTCCTCGCGCCCGAGACCGGGCGGTACGCGTTCCGGGTCACCTCGGGGCCGTGGGGCACCTGGAAGAGCGATGACGACGAAATGTGCCTGAACGTCCTGAAATTCACCTGGAAGGGCGGCAAGGGCGAGTCGCTGGCTTTCCAGAAAGAGGTGAAAAAGGATTCCAAGGGGCTGGACCTGGCGGCGGAGACCTCTTTGCTCGCGGGGGAGGAACTGGTCTTCTTCCCGGGGTGCACAAGCGCCATGGGCGGCTCGTGGAGTAAACTGATGATCGTGGTCGCGTTGCTGCCGGGCGACCGGTAAGCGCGCGGCGATCCCGCGCGGTGACCGCTCCGGACCGCCCTTTCGGTTTGTCCCGCCGCGGGGTTTCCGGTATAGTGTCTCCATGCTGCGTACTGGAATAGGTTATGACTCGCACCGGCTGGCGGATCACCGCCGTCTGGTGCTGGGCGGAATCGAGATCCCGCATTCGCGGGGGCTGGCCGGACACTCGGATGCCGATGTGCTGATCCACGCGCTGTGCGATGCGCTGTTGGGCGCGGCCGCGGAGGGCGACATCGGCCAGATGTTTCCGGACACGGACCCCCGCTGGAAAGGAGCCGACAGCGCGGCGTTTCTGACGGCTGTGATCGAACGCCTTTCCCGGAAGGGGTGGTCCGTCGCGAACACGGATGCCACCGTCATCACGGAAGCGCCGAGATTGCAGCCGCACATTCCGGCCATGCGCGCGCGGCTCGCCGCGCTCATGGGGATCGAAGCGGACCGGGTGTCGGTCAAAGCCAAAACGAATGAGCGCATGGGGGCGGTGGGGCGCCGCGAGGGGATCAGCGCGATGGCCCTCGCCACGATTTTCCGGCGCGCGACCGGTTCCGGCGGGCGGAACGAGTGCGGAGACGAATCATGATGCAGGTGTACAACAGTCTGTCACGAAGCAAGGAGCCCTTCACCCCGCTGACCCCGGACGCCGTGCGGCTCTACACATGCGGGCCCACGGTCTACAATTTCGCCCACATCGGCAATTTCCGCGCGTACACGTTTGAGGATCTGTTGCGCCGCGCGCTACTCTTCAACGGGTACCGGGTCATGCAGGTCATGAACCTCACGGATGTCGATGACAAGACCATCCGCGGCGCGCGGCAGGCCGGGGTGCCGTTGAAAACCTTCACCGCGCCGTTCATCCAGGCCTTTTTCGAGGATCTCGCGACCCTGAACATCCAGCGCGCGGAAGTCTATCCCGCGGCGACCGACCATCTGCCCGAAATGCTGGAGCTGATCGGGAAGCTGATGGAGCGCGGTCTGGCGTACCGCTCCGACGACGGCTCGGTCTATTTCAGCGTCAGCGCCTGGCCCGCGTACGGGAAACTCGCGCACCTGGACCGCTCCGCCCTGCGCGCCGGCGCGCGCGTTTCGCACGACGAGTACGAAAAGGAGAGCTACGGCGATTTCGCCCTCTGGAAAGGGTGGGACGAGCAGGACGGGGAGGTGGCGTGGGATTCACCGTGGGGCAGGGGACGTCCGGGATGGCATATCGAGTGTTCGGCCATGGCCATGCGCTACCTCGGCGAGACGTTCGATCTCCATACGGGCGGCATCGACAACCTCTTCCCGCATCACGAGAACGAAATCGCGCAAGCCGAGGGTGCCACCGGCAAGCCGTTCGTCGCCTGTTGGATGCACTGCGCGCATCTGCGCGTCAACGGGGAAAAGATGTCGAAATCCCTTGGCAATTTTTTCACGTTGCGCGACCTGCTGTCCCGAGGCTGGACCGGCCGGGAGATCCGGTACGTGTTGCTGAACGGGCACTACCGGCAACCGCTGAATTTCACGTTTGAGGCGTTGGACGCGGCCCGCGTGTCCCTGGCGCGCGTCGACGAGTGCGTGGATGCGCTGGCCGCCGCGGCCGGCGGCTCCGCACCGTCGGATGCGCTGCCGGACTGGGCCGCCGCGGCCCGCACGGCCTTTACGGAAGCGGTCAACGACGACCTGAACCTGCCCGAGGCGCTCGCGGCGCTGTTCGCGCTCGTACGGGAGAGCAACACCGCGATGCGGGACGCGGCGTTGGCGCCGCAGAGCGCCGCGGCGGTGCTGAGTCTGTTCGACCGTATGGACATGGTGCTCGGGGTGATCCGCTTCGGGCGCGCAGACCGGGATGGCGAGATGCCGCCGGAAGTCGCGGAACGGGTTCGCGCCCGGGCCGAGGCGCGCGCGGCCAGGGACTGGCATGCGGCGGACCGGTTGCGTGACGAACTCGCGTCCCTGGGTTGGGAAGTGCGCGACGCGAAAGAGGGCCAGAAGGTGAAGCGGAACGGTGCGATGACGCGGAGTACGGCGGTGACGGCATCATGACGCGGAACGGCAACACCCCATCACACGGGAAGTTCATCACCTTTGAGGGGCCGGAAGGCGGCGGCAAGTCCACACACATCCGGCTGCTGGAAACGTTTCTGCGCACGCGCGGCCTCGCCGTGACCGTCACGCGCGAACCGGGCGGCACGCCCACGGGCGAGGCGGTCCGCACGCTGCTGCAGCATGACGGTGCGGGCGAGGCGCCGGTGCCGCGGACGGAGGTGCTGCTTTTTCTGGCCAGCCGCGCGCAGCATGTCGACCGGCTGATCCGGCCTGCCCTGGCCCGCGGCGAATGGGTGCTCTGCGACCGGTTTGAGGATTCCACGCTCGCCTATCAGGGATACGCGCGGGGGTTTGACCTGAACGCATTGCGTGTGCTGAACACGTTCGCCACCGGCGGGCTGGCTCCCGACCTGACCTTCCTGCTGGACGTGCCGCCCGGGGTCGGGGGGGCACGGCTGCGGGACCGCCATGCGCGGAACGGCGCCGGGCCGGACCGGTTCGAACGGGAGGCCGAACGGTTTCATGAACAGGTGCGCCGCGGTTTCCTGGAATTGGCCCGCATGGCGCCCGAACGGATTGCGGTCGTGAATACGGATGAGGCGACCGACCGGGTGGCGGAGCGGATCCGCGGGATCGTGGCGGGGCGGTTGTTGGCAGGAGAGTCGGCTGATGGATGCTGACGCAAAATTCGCGATGGTGCGCCGGGCCATCGAGATCGGGCATCCGGCGCACGGGTACCTGATCGCCGGGCCGGTGCGCGGCGCCGCCATGACGTTTGCCGAACGCATTCTGCAGACCCTCTTCTGCCGCGAAGCCGTGCGGCCGTGCGGAGCCTGCGAGGGGTGCCGCCGCGTGATGGCGCGGCTGGAACCCGACATCCACTGGATTTTTCCCGAAAAAAAATCCCGCGTCATCAGCGTCGAGCAGATGCGGCAGGCGCTGATCCGCGAAGTGACCCAGACCGCGCTGTCCGGAGGGTGGAAGGCCGGAGTGCTGGTCGGCGCCGACCGGATGAACGAGGCCTCCGCCAACACGTTTCTCAAGACGCTGGAGGAGCCGCCCGACAAAACGATCTTCCTCCTGTTGTGCGAGAATCCCCAGTCGCTGCTGCCGACCCTTGTTTCGCGTTGCCAGCGGATCGATCTGGACGCGTTCCGCGATCTGGAGGAGCCGTGGAAAAGCCGCGTGCTGGAAATCCTGGCCAGTCCGCTTTGGGGGCGGCCGCTGGAGAATCTGGCCTTGTCCGGCGAACTCGCGGAAATACTCGGCGAAATGAAAGGGGAGGCCGAGCGGCGGGTGCGCGAAGAGACGAAACAGACCGGGGCGGTGGAGGAGGACGGCGACGTCCTGGAGGCCCGGGTGAGCTCGCGCTACCGTGAAATGCGAACGGATTTTCAACTCACGCTGCTGCGCTGGTATCGCGATCTCATGGTGTTGCGTGCCGGAGGCGGGCCGGGTGTGGTTTTCCACCAGAGCCGGCTGGAGGTGCTGCGTGAGCGGGCGGCACGTCTGCCTTTGGACCGGACCTTCGCCAATCTCGGGTTTATCGAGGATTCGGCGCGCAAGATGGAGCGCAGCATCCCTGATGACACCGTCCTGGCGTATACGTTGGACCGCATTGATCATGGCGTAGCCTAGGAAAAG
Organism: Kiritimatiellia bacterium; assembly: GCA_034003585.1. Classification (GTDB taxonomy): domain Bacteria; phylum Verrucomicrobiota; class Kiritimatiellia; order RFP12; family UBA1067; genus JAPXSY01. Next base: position 17,855 of record JAVEYH010000059.1, on the reverse strand, counting down.
ACCCATGCTGACTCTCGCACGCGTACGGTTGCCCGAAAACAGCGTTTATCAATGCCGTGTGCCGGCTTCGGTCACGGTGGCGCCGGGAGAGGCGTGCCTGACGGAACTGGAATACGGGCTGGACTGCGGTACGGTGCTGGACCTGACCGGACACACCGAGCCGGGCGAGGGGGAGGGGAGGGGCCCCGCCTTTCGGATTGTGCGGAAGCTGGGGGCGGAGGATGCGTCGCGGACAGACGAGAACGCGCGGTTGGCCGAAAAGGCGACGCAGGCGTTCCGGCTTTCGGTGAGCCGCGAGAAAGGGCATGTCAAGTTGCTGCATACGCGGTTCTCCTACGGCCGGGACCGTTTTTTCATCCGGTATGCCGCGCAAATCCCGGTGGACTTGCGCCGTTTTGTGGGGCAGATCCAGCGGGATTTCAAAACGCATGTGGATTTGTGGCAGGTCGGGATCCGTGATGAGACCGCGCTGCTGGGCTGTTTGGGCGCGTGCGGCCGCGCCGCCTGCTGCTGCACGTGGCAGAAACAGTTTGAGCCGGTCAATGTGCTGATGGCGAAAAGTCAGGAGATGTCGCTCAATCCGGTCACGCTCAACGGCACGTGCGGGCGCCTGAAATGCTGTCTGCGGTTCGAGTACGGGCAGTATTGCGAATACGGGCAGCGCCTTCCGCCTTTGCGGAGTGTGGTGACGTTCCCGGCCGCCGATGAAACGCGGCCGGGTGTTGGCGGGGAGGAGGGGCTGGTGATCGGCCGGGACATCCTGCGCGGGCGTTTGACGGTCAAGACGCGCGACGGTCGGTATCTGACCGTATCCGGAGAAGCGGTGACCGGCAAACGGAATGGGGAGAGCGAGTACGGGACAGGCAAGGAGGATGGCGATGAGAATTCTGGTGGTGAATGGGCCGAATCTTAGTCGGTTAGGCATGCGTGAACCGGCATTGTACGGGAAGGAAACCCTCGCGCAAATCATGGATCAGATGCGCGTCTTCGCTTCGGAGCATCAGGTTGAAATCGAAGACGTGCAAAGCGATTCGGAGGGGGAACTGGTGACCGTGATCGGCCGGGCGCGGGAGCGGTACGACGGGCTGGTGATCAATCCCGCGGCGTACACGCATACCAGCGTCGCGTTGCGCGACGCGATCGCGGCCTGCGGCCTGCCCGCGGTTGAGGTGCACCTGACCAACACGCATCGGCGCGAACCCTTCCGGCATGCCAGTCTGACGGTGCCGGTCTGTCTGGGCCAGGTGATGGGGTTCGGCGGCGGCGGATATCTGTTGGCGCTGCAAGGGTTGCTGCGTCATCTGCAAACGGAAAAGGGATCAAACACATGAAAGTGCGGAAACAGGATGCGGTTCGGCTGTGCGTTGTCGGATCGATCGGCCTGGATGCGATCCGGACGCGGACGGCCGACCGGAAAAACCTGCTGGGCGGATCATGCCCGTACAGCACGGTTGCCGCGTCGTTTTACACCCGCGCCGGTGCGGTGGGGGTGGTGGGCAGCGATTTTCCCAAGTCCTTTGACCGCCGCTGGGCCGCGTTCGGCGTGGATCTGACCGGTGTCCAGCGCCAAAATGGCGCGACCTTCCGGTGGGCGTGCGAGTATGACGCGGACATGATCGGGCGGACCACGCTGAAGACGGAACTGGGGGTGTTCGCGGCCTTTCAGCCCGGTTTGCCAGCAGCCTATCGGCGTGCCCCCTTTCTGCTGCTCGGCAACATCCAGCCGGAACTTCAGGAGCAAGTCTTGGATCAGGCGGTGGGGGCCCGGTTTGTGGCGCTGGACACCATGAACCTCTGGATTGAGATCGCGCGGCCGGCATTGGTCCGGGTAATCCGGCGCGCGGATCTGCTGACCGTGAATGACGGGGAGGCCCGGCAGTTGACCGGCAAATGGAATCTGGTCGAATGCGCGGCGGCGCTGCTCAAAATGGGTCCGTCGCACATCGTCATCAAAAAAGGCGAACATGGCGCGATGCTGTTCTCGAAGCGCGGGGTGTTTTTGGTTCCGGCTTATCCGGTCCGCCGTCTGGCGGACCCGACCGGCGCCGGGGACTCGTATGCCGGCGCGTTCATGGGTTATCTGGCGCGCGCCGGACGCGTCAGCGAACGGCTGTTGCGCGAGGCGCTTTTCCACGCGAGCGTTATGGCCTCGTTCGGGGTCGAGGGTTTCAGTCTCACGCGTTTCCAGCGGTTGGATCGCGGGGCGATCGATGCGCGCGTCCGCGAACTCCGGGAAATGACCGCAACGTGATTACGCCGCTGTTCCCCAACCAACTTGACATAACATATATTATGCGACGTTTCTATTGTGGCGCTTTTTTCTGTCTTACTCGCGCGTGAATCCCGTAATCCGAATGGAATCGCTAGTCCAGATTCGGCCGGATCGACCGTCCTGTGCGCGCCGCCTCATAGATCGCCTCAATCAGGCTTACGGGACGCCGGGCCGATTCGCCGCTGACCGCAAAAGGCGTTCCGCTACGAAGGGATTCGAGAAACGCGCCCAGGCATGCGGTGTGCAAAGCGTGCGACATGGCCCCGGGTTGGGCCGCGCCCGCGGCCGTCTCACAAAGAGCGTTTGAGACCCACGAGAGGTCCGAATCCCGCGCATCCCGGAAGGAGAACCGGGTCAGGCGTTCATCGGTCAGGACCGCCGTGCCGCCCGTGCCGCTGATCTCAAGCCGTTTCGCCTGACCTGGCCAGGCTGCGGTCGTGCCGTACACCACCCCCACAGCCCCGCCCTCAAAACGAAGCGCGGCCACCGCACTGTCCTCGGTCTCAATTCCGGGATGGCCGACAGCGGAAATATGCGCGCTCACCGAGACGACCGGGGGAAGCAGATCGCACAACAGATCGATCATGTGGATCGCCTGATTCATCAGAGCCCCCCCCCCATCCCCTTCCCGTGTCCCGTGCCAGGAAGAGTCCCGGTAATATGCCGTGTCCCGCCACCACGGCACGTACGCCCCGGCATAGGTGAGCGTGCCGAAACGCCCTTCGCGCAAAGCGGCGCGAACCGGTTCCAGCGCAGGCATGTGCCGGAGCTGGAAAATGCACCCCAGGCGCGTGCCGGCCTCGCGATGCGCACGAATCATGGTGTCGATCCGCGCCCGCGAGATTTCCAGCGGTTTTTCGCACAGCACATGTTTCCCGGCGCGGGCCGCCGCGACCGCGGCATCCAGATGCGCGCCGGAAGGCGTCGCGACCATCAGCACATCCACCTCGCTCCGGCGGATCAGATCCTCCAGCGAAGACGCCGTCCCGCACCCGTGCGCTGACGCGAACGCCGCCGTGCGCGCCGCATCCCGTCCGCAGACCGCGACCAAACGGGCGCCGGGCGTTTCCGCCACGGCCCGCGCGTGAAAATGCGCGATCAATCCCGTTCCGACGATCCCCACCCCCCACGCCCGCCCGGCCTGTTTCCCGTCCATAACACCTCCTCGATCCGTGCGAAACCATATCATCTTCCGGCCCGGTGCGGAAGTTGCGTGTCTCGCGGATTGCAACCCCGCCCCGTCTGCGTTACACTCTGCACAATACAGAAGGGGGAGAAAACCATGCGCGACCTTCAGGAAATCGCCCAGGCGCACCAGGCCGTCAAAGCCGAAATCGGCCGGGTCATCGTGGGTCAGGATAACGTGATCGACCAGGTGTTCATTGCCCTGCTCGCCCGTGGGCATGCCCTGCTGCTGGGCGTGCCCGGCTTGGCGAAAACCCTGCTCGTCCGCAGTCTGGGCAGCGTTCTGGACCTCACCCACAACCGCGTCCAATTCACGCCGGACCTGATGCCCTCAGACATCACCGGCACCGAGATTCTGGATGAGGAGTCCGGCACCAACCGGCGAACGCTCCGGTTCGTTCCGGGACCGATCTTCACCCATCTGCTGCTCGCGGATGAAATCAACCGCACCCCGCCCAAGACCCAGGCCGCGTTGCTGGAGGCGATGCAGGAGAATGCGGTGACCACCGGCGGCAGAACCTTCCCGCTGCCCCAGCCTTTTTTTGTTCTGGCCACGCAGAATCCGATCGAACAGGAGGGCACCTACCCCCTTCCCGAAGCCCAACTCGACCGGTTCATGTTTCTGATCCGCATGGCGTATCCGGACCGGCGCGAGGAGATCCAGATCCTGCGCCAGACAACCGCGAACCGCGACATCACGCTCACCCGCATGATCAACGCGTCCGCGCTGTTGGAACTGCAGCGTCTCGTGCGCGAGATTCCGGTCAGCGAACATGTGCTCGGGTACTGCGCCGACCTGGTGCGCATGACCCGGCCGGGCGACCCGGATGCTCCCGAGTTTGTCCGGAGCCACCTCACGTACGGCGCGGGTCCCCGCGCCGGTCAGTATCTCGTCCTGGCCGCCAAAGCCGCGGCGGCGATCGAAGGCCGTCTGAACGTCTGCTGCGCCGATGTCCGGCGTAACGCGCATGCGGTGCTGATCCACCGTATCGCCTGTAACTTCCATGCCACGGGGGAGGGCATCGACGCCGCGCAGATCATCGACCGTCTGCTCGACGAGGTTCCGGAACCCGACAGTCAGGGCATCTGACCCCGCAGGAGCGGACCCCATGCCGCAACAGCACACAAACCCCTCGCGCCTGCTCCCGCCGCACGCGCTCGACAAGCTTAACCGGCTGGAGCTGGTGGCGCGCGCGATGGTGGAAGGCACGCTGACCGGTCTGCACCGCTCTCCCTATCACGGCTTCTCCTCCGAATTCTCCGAATACCGGAAATACTGTCCGGGCGACGCCGTCAAACAGGTGGACTGGGTCGCGTACGCCCGGACCGACCGGTATTTTGTCAAACAGTATGAGGAGGAGACCAACACACGGACGTACGTCATGTTGGACCACTCGGGCTCCATGGGGTTCGGCGGCCCCCCCACCCCGAAATTCGACTACGCCCGGCATCTGGCCGCCGCCTTCATCTATCTGATGCACCGCCAGAAGGATGCGGTCGGGTTGTTCACCTACACCGACCGCGTCACATCGTACCTCCCTGCCGCGCACGCGCGCCTGCATATGCTGAAACTTTTTTCCCGCATCGAACAGCTCACCCCTGGCGGACCCTCCGCCGCCGCAGGATGCTTCCACCGTATGGCGGAAGAGGTGCACCGCCGTTCGATCGTGATCCTTCTCTCCGACCTGTTCGATCCGGACCCCGCGTTCATCAGCGGTCTGCGCCACTTCCGGCACAAGGGTTGCGAAGTGATCCTGTTCCGGATTCTCGATCCCGCGGAAGCGCGTTTCCCGTACCGCGGCCTCGTCGAATTCCGTGACTTGGAAACGCAGGAGACCCTGGAGGTCGAAAGCGAGACCTGCCGCGCCGATTATCTCGCGGACCTGCATGCCCACACGCAAAAACTGAAGCGTGCGTGCGGACAGATGAACATCGCCTTTGAGGCCTTGGACACCGGCACCCCCTTTGTCCGTGCCCTGCTGGCCTATTTCCACAAGCGGGAGCGCCTGTTTTGATCGCATTCAGCCATCCGGTCATGTTGTGGGGGTTGCTGGCGGTGCCCGCGCCGATTCTGTTCCACCTCTTCTTCCGGCGTCGCAAAGCGCGCATCGCCTTTTCCACCCTGCAGTTTTTCCTGCGCCGGCAACGGCACCTCGCGGTCCGGCGGCGTCTGCGTGAACGGCTGCTGCTGCTGCTGCGGACCCTCGCGCTGGCCTGCCTGGCGCTGGCGCTGGCCGGCATGCAGGTGCGGCACGCCTCTTTCTCGATGGCGACACGCACCAGCGCCGCGCTGATTGTGGATGACACACTGTCGATGGACCGGCGGCTGGCCTCCGGCGCCACGGCGTTCGAGTATGCCGTTCATAAGGCGGAAGAGATTCTCGCGACGCTGCGCGAGGGTGACCGCGCCGCGCTGATTTTTCTCTCCGGACAACCCGGTTGCGGGTCTACCGGACGGCAAACGGCGCTGCGGCAGCGGCTGGAAACGGCACGGGTGACCGGCGCGCGCGCTCCGGTTGCGAAGGCGTTCGATCAGGCGCTGCGAGAACTCGCGGTGGAACGCCATCCGAACCGCGAACTCTTCTTCCTCTCGGATTTTCAGGCGAACCAGGCGCCGCCGTCCCCGTTGCAACGCGGCGAGAACGATCCGTTCCGGTTGTTTCTCGTGCCCTGCGGCGGGGGTTCCGAAAAGAACCTTTCCGTCCGGGCACTCCCGCTGTCGAGCCGTCCCCTGATGCCGCAGCGTCCGCTGCACATCCCCTACTCGCTTCGCAATTACGGCGAAACCGATTCCGAAACCGACATCACCCTTGAAATCAACGCCCATCCGGTTCAGACGCGAACCCTCGCGGTTCCCGCGCGCGGCACGCTCCAGGGCGCTTTCGAATATGTGCCGCGGCAACCGGGACTGCTGCAGGGCACCCTGCGCATCACCGACCCTTCGCTGGCGCTGGACAACCAGTCGTATTTCACCTGCGGTGTCCGGGAGACGATCCGTGTCCTGCTGCTGGAAACCGACACCCTCAGCCGTGTCCGCCCGTTTCATTTCCTGCGCCGCGCCGTGGATCCCCTGCCCGGAAAGTCGGTCAACGGCATCCTGACCGAAACGGCCTTTGTCCAGGAGCTGACCGCGGGGATGCTCGCCCGTCATCATGTCGTGCTGCTGGCGAATCCGCAGCCGGTCTCCGCATCGGCCGCCGCCCTGCTGGAATCCCATATGGAACGCGGCGGAACCGTGATCGTCTTCGGCGGCGGTCAGGTGGAGGAATCCACCTTTGCGGCGTTCCGCAATCCGGCGCTCCGCAAACTGTACCTGTCCCGGGAGCGGGCAACGGCGGAGCGGAGCGGTATGACCTTTCTGGGATCGCTCGAAGAGTTGAATGACCTGCTGCAACTGAATTGGATCCGCTGGCAGCGTCTGAATGCGCTGGCACCCCCACCCGAAGCGAAACGTCTCGCGGTCACCGGCGACCTCCCGCTGATCGTGCAACTTCCGGTCGGCGCGGGAAGTCTGATCGCCTGCGCGTTTTCCATCCGCCGCGACTCCGGCAACTGGCCGGAGCGGAAATCGTTCCCGATCAGCCTGATCCATCTGCTCACGGTTGCCGCTCAGGATGCGCCGTGCCGTGCGGAGGTCACATGCGGGACCCCGGTCCGTTTCCGGACGGAGGACGCGGACCTCGCGCGTCTGACGCTGGCTTGCCACGACGGTGCCCGGCATGAGATCCCTGTCGGAAAGGAAGAGGCGCTTTTCACCGAGACCTGGCGTCCCGGAATCGTCACCGCGGATCAGGCGATTCCCCGCGCCGTCGCGGTCAACGGCGTGCCGGAAGAGAGCGTTCTCGCGCAAATGCCCCTTTCGGATCTCAACCGGATCAGCGCGGAGAAGACGGTGGTCTTGAAACCCGACGCGGCACTCGACAGCCAGATCCGATCCGCGCGGCAGGGCCATGACCTGTCCGGCATGCTCTTCAGCTTGACCCTGCTCGGGTTGCTGGCCGAAATGCGGATCACGTCGCCCCGCGCGCGCGCCGCCGGGGCGTGAGGTCCGCCGCTCCCGCACCGGCGCGCGTTCGGCGCGTCAGGTTTCCGCCAACCGCGCCTGGAAATCCGGCGCGAGCGGAGCCTGCAGCACGCACGGCAAACGGGACTGCGGGTGCCGGAAACGGATTTCGCGCGCGTGTAGAAAAAAACGCGTGCCGCCCGTCATGGCGCGTGCCCCGTACAGGGTGTCCCCGACGATCGGCATCCCGTTCAAGGCAAGCTGGCAACGGATTTGGTGTGTCACTCCCGTGCGGATCGTCACCTCAAGCAAGGTGTCGCGCCCGTGCCAGCCGAGTGGCCGGTAGGCTGTTTCCGCGTGCAGGACGCGTTGCGGCCCGCTCAGCGCGCGCGCATCCGTCATTTTGCAGTACGGCAGACCGGGCTGATGCGCCAGACCGTGGACCAGATGCCCGGGAAGCGCCACATGCCCTTCCACGAGGGCCAGATAGATTTTCTCCACCGATTGTTCCGTGAATTGCGCCCGGACCGCGTCAAACGCGGCAGCGGAGCGGGCAACCAGCACCACTCCCGAGGTTCCGGTATCGATGCGGTGCAGTGCGCCCGCCATCAGCGGCGGATCGCCGACCGCCGCAAGCTCGGGGTACCGCGCGACCAACCCGTTCATGAGCGTGCCGGTTTCGTCGCCGGACAGCGGATGCACCGGCATGCCGGCCGGCTTGTCGGCAGCCAGCAGGGCTTGATCTTCAAAAAGAATGCGAACCGGCACGGCGGCATCGGGCCGCACCCGCTGGTCGGCGCGTTCCGTGAGCCGCAGCACGCGGATCGCACTCCCTGCCCGCACTTTGACACCCTTTCGCGCAGGCTGGCCATTGACCCGCACCTGGCGGGTTTCGATCGCCCGGCGGCAGCAGGCGCGGCAGGATGCGGGAAAACGCGCGCACAACACCGAATCCAACCGGTGCCCCGCCTCCGCCTCCGTCACCGTGAACGTGACATCGAGGATCATGGGGTCACACGGCCGGTCGGCTGCGGCCTCCCCGTGAGATGTTGCAGCCGTTGTGTCGCGTATTGCGCTTCCCGCGACTGTGTGCCGCTGCGCCTCACAAAAGCCTGATACGCCTGCGCGGCTTGCGGTTTGTGCCCCATGCCCTCATAGGCCAAGCCTTTGAAAAAAGAGGTTTGGGCTTCACCCGGCACCTGCCGCTCGAAGGCGTGCAGATGGGCGACGGCCGCGGCGTACTCTTTTTTCTGCAGCGCGCACTGCGCCAGCATGCCGTGCGCGCGCGAGCCGGCGGGATACAGGCGGGCCGCGCGGAGGGCCGTCTGTTGCGCGGCCCCGACCTGCCCGCTCTGCCGTTCGGCCTGCGCGACCAGCATCAGGCCCACATAATCGTTCGGCGCGATCCGCAAACCCTGCTCGGCCCGGGTTTTGGCCGCCGCGGCCTGCTTTTGCGCGAGCAGCGCCTCCGCCGCCGCGAAATGCTGGAGCGCGGCCCGATTCTTCCGGACCGCCGCGGTGGCCGCAAGGAATGCGGCCTGGTTCACAACACCGGCGTTCCGTCCCGCATACTCCTCCCGCAGCCGCGCCTCGGCGGTTTCCAACCGTTCCGCGCTCATCGGATGCGACGAGAACATCTGTTCGATCATCGAGGGGTTGGAGCCGCTGATGCGGATGAGCAGGCGCATCAGATCCACCATCCCCTGCGGATCATAGCCCGCCCGCACCAGATACAGCATGCCGCCCTGATCGGCCTGCCGCTCCTGTTCCCGGCTGTAGCGGGCGAGAACCACCGCGCTGCCGAGCTGTCCCGCGGTTCCCGCCAGATCCGCCCACGAGCTGCCGCGGCTCGCCAGATACCCCTGCGTGCCGGAAACCAGCGCGTCGTACACCATTCCTTTGCTCATGGCCGCAGCCGTATGCCCGCAGTTGACGTGCGCGATCTCATGACCCAGCACAGCCGCGAGCTGCGCCTCGTTCTCCAGTTCCGCCAGCATGCCGCGCGTGATGGCGATGGTCCCGTCCGGGAACGCGTACGCGTTGACATAGACCGCGTTCACCACCTGAAACGTGAACGGCATGTCGGGGTAGGCCACATCCTCCGGTTTGAGCGTGGCGAGCAGCCGGCGCCCGACCCGGGTGACATACGACTGGAGCTGCGCGTCCTGCATCACCCCGTAATCCGACGAGAACTGCGACGGCACCGCTTGCCGGGCCAGCGAGATCAGATCGCCCTTTCCCATAAGGCTGAGCTGCTGCCTGCCGGTGATGGGATTGGTCACGCATCCGGTTTGCGGGGCCAACCCCAATCCCAGCACAACCAACCATCCCAGGCGGCCCAGCACACTGCGTCTCCCGGCTTGTCTCGCATTCATCGCACACCTCCCGGCATTCCGGGTTCCGTCCGCATTGCGGCGACCACGTCAAACCAGTCGCCGGGCTGCATGGGATGCCCGTTCAAAAAGGATTTTCCGTCCATGCGGCGGCTGCCGTCCAACTGGACCCCCGTGAGACGCAGCGGCGTGTCGCCGGTGACCACCACCGGCCCGGACGGTGAGATCGCGCACACCTGGCCCGGCGCGTAATCCCGCTGATGCGGGACCGGGTCCCGCCAGACTTCGGCTTGGAGCACTTTCAGGCGCGCCTTGCCCCCCTGTTTCCCGCTCAGCCGTTCCGGCAGGAAGGTGAAGGCGCCGGGCCACGGGTCGTACGCGCGGATACGCCGTTCGATCACCGCGGCGGCGGCATGCCAGTCGATCAGCCCGTCCGCCTTCTGGATTTTCGGCGCATAGGTGGCCGAACCGTGGTCCTGCGGCTCGCGTTTCAGCCCGCCTTCCCGCAACAGCCGCAGCGCTTTGGCCAACGTCACCGCGCACAGGATCGCGAGCCGGTCCATGAGCGTCGCCGCCGTATCATCCGAATGAATCGGCTCGATCGCCTTGAGAAGCATGTCGCCGTCATCCATCCCCTCCGCCATCTGCATGACGGTCACACCGGAAACGGCGTCGCCCGCCGCGATCGCGGCCTGCACGGGCGCGGCCCCGCGATATTGGGGCAGCAGGGAGAAATGACCGTTCACGCATCCGTACGGCGGCAGCGCCAGCAGCCGTTTGCCCAAAAACTGCCCGAAAGCCACCACGGCAATGACGTCCGGACGGAGCCTTCCGATCTGATCGAGCACCTCCGGCGCGTTCACCTTTTCGGGCGAGATCACGGGCCCCACCCCCTGGAGGGCGGCGTAGGCCTTACAGGGGCAGGGCGTGAAGCGCTGGCGCCGTCCCGCGGGACGGTCCGGTTGCGTCACCACGCCGACAACGTTCAGCAGCGGTGACCGCAAAATCCCCCGCAGCGCGGTGGCGGAGGCGTCTGATGATCCCATAAAAACGATACGCATTCACGGCTTCCTGTGGCTTGCAGATTGGGTTCACTTTAGCATATCGCCGGTTGGGTGGCGCAAAAAAAAACAGCATCGGAACGGGAATGCGGATTTCCTTTCCCGCCGAACCTTTGCCTCATACGCGGAGCAGTTTTTCCAAAACGCCGCCGGAGGCCTCGCGCACCTCATCGAACAGGCTCCGGCCGCGGGAGTCGATGCCGACCACCGTCTCGATACCGTTTGCCTCGAAATGCCACATCGCCTCCGTGGCGCCGAATTCTTCCAGGAAACTGACCCCGTCCACTCGGCGGACCCGTTGCGCCAGCAACGCGGCCGCCCCCCCCACCGCCTGCAGGTACACGCAGCCGAACCGCACACAGGCCGCGCGGGTCTTGGCGCCCATTCCGCCTTTTCCGATGATCGCGCGCACACCGAAGCGTTCGATCAGCGCGGCCATGTACGGCTCTTCGCGCATGGAGGTGGTCGGCCCCGCGGCAACCACCCGCCACCCCCCGTCCTCCGGCACCACCACCGGACCGCAATGAAACAGGACGCCGTCCTGCAACGCCACCGGACACGCGCCGCCTTCCGCGAGAAACTTGTGCAGGCGGTCCCGCCCCGTGTACACCCGCCCGCAGAGGCGCACCCCATCGCCCGCGTGCAGGCCGCGCACCGTTGCCTCCGAAAGCGGAGTCTGTAACGTCGTCTCCGTCATGGTCTTCACCCCAGCCATTCCCGTTTCCCTTCGCGGCCGCAACGCACGCCGCGCCGGCGGCATGCCCAGCAGAGGTAGGCCACCGTCACGAAATAGGAGGCGGGCAGGCGCGTCCGCGCCGCGATCTTCACGCCCAGCAGCGTGGTCCGCCCCCCCATGCCCATCGGTCCGATGCCAAGCTCATTGGCTTCCGCCAGCACACGCCGTTCCAGCGCGGCCCACTCAGGGGTTCCGGACTCATCGTGCAACGGCCGCAGCAGCTGCTGTTTGGCGATCCGGTAGCCTTCCGCACGGTCCCCGCCGACGCACACGCCCAGGATGCCCGGGGCGCATCCGAAACCCTGCGCCTGCCACACGGCCTGAAGCAGGCAGCGGCGCACCCCCTCCGTGTCGCGGCCGGCACCAAGCGTCTCATCCGGAAGCGAGAATTGCGCGCCCATGTTTTCGCAGCCGCCGCCTTTCTGCAGCAGCCAGACCTCCGTGGTCTCGGTGTCGGCCTGCTCGAAGTGGCAAACGGGACAGTCTTCCGCGACATTCTCATCCACCGAAGCTCCGGTCAGGGCGTCGATCGTGTTCCGTCGCAGCCATCCGTTGCGCGTGGCGCGCGCCACCGCCTCGCGCGCGGCCCGTTCCAGCGCCAGGGTGTCACTTTCGCGCGGCACCCGCCAGAAGAAGGTCAGGGTACCGGTATCCTGACAGAGCGGGGTGGACTGCGAGCGGGCCAGCCTCGTGTTTTCCCCGATCGCCCGCAGCAGCCGGGCCGCCTGGGAGTGCTCGGGTTCCGCCGCCCCGGCGGCGCGCAATGCCGCCTCCACATCCCCGGGCAGATCACTTGTCGCGCGCCGGATCAATTCCGCGAGGGTCTCCGTCCAATTCATGCCCATCCTTTTTTGCGATGCCGCGCAGAGGTCAGCCCGGCCTGACCACCCAGGCGTTGTCGGATCCGATCGCGTCCAGCAGCGGCGGCAGATACGCGTCCGGCACATGCAGCGACCCGAATCCCGTTCCCAGGCGGATGTCAGGCTTGGCCAGCCCGTGATAATCGGAGCCGCCGGTCGGCAGCAGATCGAGGCGCTTCGCCAACCGCATCAGCGTGACCGTCTGTTCGCGCGTGCAGTCCGAGTACAAAACTTCCATGCCGCACAGCCCGCACGCCTTCAATTCGCGCAGACCGGCCTCCAACTCCGCTTCGCGCAGCTCCCAGGAGAAGGGGTGCGCGATCACCGCCACCCCTCCGGCTTCGCGGATCATGCGGATACCCTCCTCGGGATAAAGGCGGTACCGGTCCGCGTAGGCCGGTGCGCCCTTCGCGAGATACCGCTCGAACGCCTCGGGGCCGGAGGAGACATGCCCGCGGTCGATCAGGGCCTGCGCGAAATGCGCGCGCCCCACCACATCCTCTCCCGCGCAGGCCAACACGTCCGCCCACTCCACTTCCAGCCCCAGTCCGTTCAGTTTCTCCAGAATCTGCTCGTTGCGCCAGGCGCGGCCCTCCAGCACCCGTTCCAGGTTCTCCACCACCAGCGGGTGACCGGGATTCAGCCCGTACCCCAGAATATGCAGTTCGCCCTGCCCCTCATCGAGATGCGCGCTGATTTCGATGCCCGAGAGCCCGGTCATGCCGTTCGCGCGGCAGGCGGCCAGAAAATCCTCCGTACCGTCCAGGGTGTCATGGTCCGTCAGCGAGAGGGCCGTCAACCCGGCCCGGCAGCCGCTGACCACCAGTTCTTCCGGCGTATCCGAACCGTCCGAATTCGTCGAATGGATATGCAGATCGATCATGACAGACCGCGCACCTCATACGCGCTTCGGGCGTCCGGCTCCGCGACACCCTCGAAAAAGGCGGCGATGGCCCGGTCATAGCCCGCCGTATGGGCGAAGGCCTTTTTCATCAGGCGCAGCCGGGTGCCGAAGCCCAGGGAGCCGCCTGTCCGGCGGAGTTCCCCCAGCAGCTCCGCATAATCCGCCGGGTCGGTCACCGAGGCCACGCGCAGATAGTTCTTCGCAGCGGCCCGCACCATGCAGGGGCCGCCGATATCGATGTTCGTGCGGGCGTCTTCCGGAGTCACCCCGGCGCGCGCGACCGTCTGGCTGAAGGGATAGAGATTCACAACCACCATGTCGATCGGTTCGGCGCCGGCGCGCGAAAGATCCTGCCGGTGCGCCTCGTTGTACGTCTCGCTCAACAAGCCGAGGTAAATTTTGAAGTCCAGCGTCTTGACGAGCCCGCCCTGCATTTCCGGTTGCCCCGTATAATCGGAGACCGCGACCAGATGTTTCGCGGCCGACTCCGGACCGAGCACGTCCCGCACAGCCGCAAAGGTGCCGCCCGTGGAGTAGATTACGACGTCGGGACAGGTCTCCAGCAAGCCGGGAACCAGAACATCCAACCCGGTCTTATCCGAAACGCTCATCAGCACGCGACGCACCGCAACCCGGTCATCCGCATCCCTCACTCGATTCAAAGCCATACGCTCTCCTTCTTTCAACGCTTGTCTGCCATACGCACGTAGGATAGAAAGAAGACCGCCTTTTGGCAACAGCGGAATGACGGTGCGGCTGCGATTCAACCGTGTTGAAATCCGTATTCCTGGGGGTTGGCCGTCAGACAAAAGGCTTTTCTCTCCGCACGCGGGTCTGTTATGTTACGCGCGGAATAAGGGGAGGATTATGCGTACGATTCCGCGGATGCTGCTGGGGGTGTTGGCCATGACGGCGTGGGCCGACGCGGGCACGGTCAAAACGTTTCATGTCTCGCCCGACGGCTGTGACAAGGCGTCCGGCACGTGGTGGCGCCCGTTCGCCACCTTCGAACGCGCGCAACAGGCGGTGGCCGAGTTTAAGGCGCGGTGCCCGGCGGAGGAGATCGAGCGGATCGAGGTCAGCTTCCGCGGCGGAACATACCCCCTCACGCAACCGGTCCGCATCCGTCCCGAGCACGGCGGGACCGCGACGTTTCCGGTGGTTTACCGCGCGCGCGGCGGCACGCCTCCCGTTTTCACCGGCGGGCGTGCGATCACGGGCTGGACTGTCCGCGCCGACGGCGCGTGGACCGTGCAACTTCCCGAGGTGAAGTCCGGCACCTGCGACTTTGCCCAGCTTTTCGTGAACGGCACGCGCCGCTTCCGTCCGCGCGTCCCGCGCAAGGGGTACTTCACCGCGACCAACGACTTCGAGGCGGTCAAGGACGGCGTGAACGGCTTTTTTTACAGGGAAGACGGACTCGACCCCTCGTGGTCCAACCTGCAGGACATCGAGTTCCACACCCTGCACATCTGGTCCGCCTCACGCGTGCGCCCGAAGTCGATCGACGCCCGCCGCAAGATCGTGCGGTTTCTGAAGACACGTAAGTATAGCCAGTACTGGGGAAGCTACAAAGGGCCCGGCTGGGGAGAAGACGGCTGCCGGTTCTGGGCCGAAAACGTGAAGGAAGCCTTCGGCACGCCCGGCGAGTGGTACCTCGACCGGCCTACGGGAACGCTATCGTATATGCCGGAGCCCGGCGAGTCGCCCGACCGCGCCCGCGTGGAAGCGCCGGCCCTTTCACAGCTCCTGATCGTCGAGGGCGACGCGGACCGCCCCGTCATCAACACGCGGATCGAGGGGTTGGTCTTCCGACAGACGCGCTGGGCCACCCCCGAGGCCGGGAATTTCATTCCCCAAGCCGAGGTCAACATCCCTGCCGCCGCAGAGTTCGTCCACGCCCGGAACGTCATGGTCAGCCGCTGCGTGTTCACCCAACTCGCCGGATACGCGCTCGCCTTCGGCCCAGGCTCCCACTCCAACACCGTCGACGCCTGCATCATGGCCGACCTCGGCGCGGGCGGCGTGAAGATCGGCCCCCCGTATGCGGGCTACAGCATGTTCGAGAGCACGCGGAACGATTTCCACAGCGCTGACGAGGTCAAGGTCAGCGACAAGACCTCGGCCATCACCGTCTCGAACTGCCGCATCACCGGCGGCGGACGCATCCATCCCGCCGCGATCGGGGTCTGGGTCGGCCACGCCTCCCACAACCGCATCCTGAGCAACGAGATCAGCGACTTCTATTACTCCTCCGTCTCGCTGGGCTGGACCTGGGGTTACGCCGAGCCTTCCCGCGCGCACCACAACGAGGTCGCCTTCAACCACATGCACCGCATCGGCCAGGGCGTCCTCTCCGACATGGGCGGCGTCTACACTCTCGGCGTCTCGCCGGGCACCACGGTCCATGACAACCGTATCCACGACATCAACGCGTTCACATATGGCGGCTGGGGGCTCTACACCGATCAGGGCTCCAGCCACATCCGCATGTACAACAACCTCGTGTACAACACCAAAACCGGCAGCTTCGACCAGAACTTCGGACGCGAGAACATCATCGAGAACAACATCTTCGCCAATGCGGTCAAGGACCAGATCCAGCGCTCGCAAGACGAGGAACACATTTCGTTCTTTATCCGCAACAACATCCTCTACTGGGACAACGACGGTAACCTGCTGGGCAACAACTGGAAAAGCGGCACGCGCGGCATAAAGGACGGTAAGCCCACCCAGCACTACGAGCTCGGCCCGAACCTCTACTGGCACACCTCCGGCAAGCAGGAGATCTTTCCGGGCAAGGAAACGCTGGCCCAGTGGCAGGCCGAGACCGGCCAGGACGCGGGCTCGCTCGTCGCCGACCCGCTTTTCGAAAACCCTGCCGCCGGTGACTTCCGCCTCAAGCCCGGTTCACCCGCCGCCAAGATCGGCTTCAAGCCCTTTGACGCCTCCGCCGCTGGCCCCGGCAAGTCAGCCCGCCTCCCGGAATTCGAGCTCCGCCCCGTCCCGACAATGTACGAGATCACGACGCCCTGAACCGGACATCATGAGTATCCCCTACTGCCTGAACATCCATCCCGGCGAGAGTCTGGATGCCGTGCGCCAGGCGATCACGCGCCACGCGTGCGCCGTCAAAGCCCGCGTCTCGCCCGACGCGCCCTACCCGCTCGGCCTGCGCCTTTCCGCCGCGGCCGCGGAAGAGCTGTCCGCTCCCGCCGCGCAGGCGGCGTTCGCCGACCTGCTCGCGCGCCGCGGACTTTTTGTGAACGGCATCAACGGGTTCCCCTACGGCACGTTCCACGACACCGCCGTCAAAACGGCGGTCTACCGCCCCGACTGGTCGACCCCCGAACGGCTCAGCTACACGGGCCGCCTCGCCACCCTGCTGGCCGCACTTCTGCCCGAAGGCCAGACCGGCAACCTCTCCACTGTTCCCCTCGGATACAAACCCGCCACCCAACCTGCCGCCTCCTCCCGCCTCCGCGCCCGCCAGATCGCGGTGATGGCGGAGTTCCTGCACGACCTCAAGCAGCGGACCGGCCGCGAAATCGTCCTCGCGCTGGAACCGGAGCCCGACTGCCTGCTGGAAGGCTCAGACGACACGCTCGCGTGGTTCGAGGATGAGCTGCTGACCGAGGGCCGGCGCTGGCTCTGCGCCAACCGGCGCCGCACGCCGGAAGCGGCTGAGACCTTGCTGCGCACCCACGTCGGGCTCTGCCTCGACACCTGCCATTTCGCGGTGGCCTTCGAAAACCCGCTCACCGCGCTCATCCGCTTCGAGAGCGCCTGCCTCCGCGTCGCCCGTATCCAACTCAGCGCCGCCGTGCGCGCCGTCATCAGCGACGCCGCGCTCGCACGGCTGGCCGACTTCATCGACCCGGTCTATCTGCACCAGACCAAGATCCGCCTGCCGCGCGGGAGAACCGTCTCGCTGCCGGACCTGACGCGGGAGACACTGGAGGCCGCGCAACAGCACGCGGGGTGCGAACTCAGGACCCATTTCCATGTGCCGCTGTTCTACGCGGGAGACGGCGTCCTTAACTCCACCCACACCGACCTCACACCCGAATTCTTCGCGCATGCGGCCGCGCAAGGCTACCCGCTGGAGACCGAGACCTACACCTTTGACGTGCTGCCGCCCGCGCTCCGCTCCGCCTCGGTCGTCGATAGCCTCGTCGCCGAACACGAGTGGGTCAGCGCACGCCTGCACAGGTAATGCGGCAGTCAACAGTTTGGGCGGGGTTGTTTCAGGCGTACTCTAACTTTATCTGGTTTCAATCCACGCGCCCGTGAAGGGCGCGACGCTCTCGATGTTGCAGACGCGGCCGCAGGACCGGTTTCAATCCACGCGCCCGTGAAGGGCGCGACGCGGAGAACTTTTTTTACGCGGAGGACTGGCTTGTTTCAATCCACGCGCCCGTGAAGGGCGCGACCGCCGCCGGCACGGACGCCGCGCTCGCGGAATGGTTTCAATCCACGCGCCCGTGAAGGGCGCGACCTC
>JAVEYH010000058.1:0-21976 GCA_034003585.1 Kiritimatiellia bacterium | reverse complement strand
TGTTCACATTTTGCGGTTTCTGGGCGGTCGCCGTGCAATAGGCGCACAAAACGGCCATGACCGCCTTTGTGGAGGGCGGCATGTCTTTCCAACTCCGCCCCGCGTCACGAAACCACCTGCGCTCCAGACAAAGAACGACAAACCACAGCGCCCACAGGATGCAGATTACGACAAGACAGATGGATACGTCAACAATCACCGCTCATCCTCGGGTGCGGTCGGCGTATTCCCCGGTGCGCGTGTCGATGCGGATGATATCCCCCTCATTGATGAACAGCGGCACGGGCAGAACATAACCGCCCTCGACGGTGGCGGGTTTGGTGACCTTGCCGGCCGCGGTGTTGCCTTTGGCGCCGACATCGCATTGGATCACCTTGCGCTCCACCAGATTCGGCAGTTCGACTTCGATGACCTCATTGTTGAAGAACAACGCGTCCACCGGCATGTCGTCCATCAGGAAAAACCTGTTCCTCCCGAGCACCGCTTCGGCGATGAGCACCTCTTCGAAATCCTCGTTCAGAAACACGTACTGTCCGCCGTTCTCATACGAGAAGCGGAGCGTTTTCTGGACCAGTTCGGGTTTATCGAACTTGTCGTTGGAACGGAAACTGCGGCTCATCGACGAACCGGTCAGCATGTTCCGGAGCTTGCAGTTGTAGATCGCCTGCCCTTTGCCGGGCTTGCTGAACTCGAAATCGGTGATCAGGTACGGCTGGCCTTCAATCTGGATTTTCAGGCCCTTGCGGAGATCGGAAACGTCAAGCATGGATGTCCCTTCCTTGATTACGGAAGTCTTACCTTACACATTGGGCGTCGGCTCGTCAAGAGGCGGTCAGAGGTTGAAATGCGCCGCGCGTGCGGGTATACTCCTCATGTAACGGATCGGGTTGTGGAATAAAGGGCCGCATGAAAAAAGCAGGATTCAGCAATCAGCCGCCGCGATACGCGGCAGGCCAGGCGGTCGCGCCGCGTACTGTGCGCCGCCTTGCGGGTTGCCTATGCCTGGCAGGCGCGCTTTCCGCGGCGGGTCTGGAAGTCTGGTCTCTGGCTGACCTTCAGAAGGTGGGGTCCGGTCTCGACGGGTGGGACCCCGACGCCGCCTATACGCTGATGACGAATCTGGACGCCTCGGCCACGGCGGATTGGGACGGGGGCGCGGGGTTCGCGCCGATCGGTCAGAATACGGAAGAACCCTTCACCGGCGTGTTCAACGGCAACGGCCGCAGGATCACCGGGCTGACCATCAACCGTCCCGGCGAGAGCGATGTCGGACTGTTCGGTCGGATCGGGATGGGCGGCGTGGTCAGCAATCTCTGCCTGACCGGCGTCACGGTCGCGGGGCTGGAGAATGTCGGCGGCGTGGCCGGGCTGCACCAGGGCCTGATCCGGGAGTGTTCGGTTTCAGGGGATGTGACCGGCGTCGGAACCGTGGGCGGATTGGCCGGCTTGACGGACTTGGGCGGGATCGAACGGGGATACGTATCGGGAAGCGTCACGGCCGACGCGGTGGTCGGCGGACTCGCCGGGTACCTGTTGGAGGGGACGATCGGCGAGAGTTACGCGATCGCGCGGGTGATTGGCACGATCGAGGACACAGGCGGTCTCGTGGGCAGCGGATACAACGGGTATGTGTCCGGGAACTCCTATTGGGACACGCAGGCGAGCGGCCAATCCTCCTCATGGGGCGGGGGGACAGGCAAAACCTCGGCGCAGATGTTTCAGGCGGCCACCTTTTCCGGATGGGATTTCACGAACGTGTGGGGTATTGCGCAGGACGTGAGTTATCCCTATCTGCGCCGGCTGGCGGTCAATGGGGACGCGTTTGTGCTGGCGGTCACGGCGCGCGGGCCGGGCAGCGTGCTGGTCGATCCGCTGCTGGCCGCGTACGCGCCCGGAACGAACGTGACGGTGGCCGCGCAACCGGTGGCGGGCGTCAGCGAGTTCGTCCGCTGGTCGGGCGGCGCGGTCCAGCCGACGAATCCGGTGACGCAGGTGACCATGGTCGGGCATGTGAGCCTGACCGCGATCTTCCGTTCGGCGCGGGGCATCGGATCGGTTCCGGAACTCCAACAGATCGGCCGTGATCCGGACTACACGCTGAACGGCCGCTACTGGCTGACCGGGATGCTGTACGCAGGCGAGACGGCGGAATGGCCGGGCGGGTTCGAGCCGATCGGCAGCATGACCGCGCCGTTCACGGGCAGCTTCGACGGCCGCTCCAACGTGATCGCCCGGCTGAAGGTGGACCGTCCCGCGGAGGATCACGCGGGGCTGTTCGGCGTGCTCGGGCCGGATGCGGTGGTCCGGAATCTCGGGCTGACCTATGCCGCGGTGCATGGCCACGGCGGCGCCGGCGCGCTCGCGGGATACAATGCGGGCGGTACGGTGGAGCGGTGTTTCGCGGAGGCGCAGGTGGACGGTGCGTACAACGGGATCGGCGGCCTGATCGGCGAGAACCACGGCGGCGCCGTGCGCCGCGCATATGCCGTGGGGGCCGTGGCGGGCCAGTCGAATGTGGGCGGGCTGATCGGGCTGCATGGCGACGGCGGCTCGGTCACCCAGACCTATGCGGCCTGCGCGGTCACGGGCACCTCCGGCGGTGTGGGCGGTCTGATCGGCTGGGGGGACGGGAGCGCCGCGGATTCGTTTTGGGATGCCGAGGTCAGCGGACAGAGTGTTTCGGCCGGGGGCGCGCCGCAAACCACAGAGGCCATGTTTCAGGCCGCGACCTATGCGGGTTGGGATTTCAGCGGCGACTGGCAGATCGAGGAGGGGCAGGGGTACCCGTCGCTGCGGGGCTTCGCGCGGGACTGCACGGTCTTCTTCGACGCTGCGGGCGGAACGGTCGCGCCCGCCTCCGCCGTGATCGATCTCGGCGCGGTGTACGGAAGCCTGCCGGTGCCGGAGCGGACCGGTTACATCTGGGAGGGATGGTGGTCCGGAACCGGTGGCACGGGAACGCTGGTGACCGGGGCCACCGTGATGCGCACCGTCACCAACCATGCCGTGTACGCGCGCTGGCGTGCGGACGCGTTCGTGGTCTCCGGCGCCGCGACCGATGCCGTGCCGGTCGGGTTCACGAATGCCGTTCAGGTTTCCACCAACAACTTCGGCGACGGCGGGACCTCGGTCCGGCTGGGCGGAAAAGGGATCATCGCGGACGGCCAGATGGCGGGCATCGAGTGGTCGGTGACCGGTCCGGGGCTGCTCTCGTTCCGCTGGCGCGTTTCGAGTGAGGCCGACTGGGATGTGCTGCGCTTCTACGAGGCCGGCGTGGGGCCGACCAACCAGATCTCGGGCGTCATCAACGAGTGGGAGGGCAGATCGCTTCTGGTGGAAGGCGGCCAGGAGACGCCGCATCTCTTCCGGTGGGAGTATGAGAAGGATCCGTACGGCGATTATGTCGGAGAGGACTGCGGCTGGATTGACGCCCTGCAATGGGTCCCGTTCCATCCGCTCACGGTGATCCACGGCAGCGGCGGGGGCGCCTACAGCAACGGCACGGTCGTGGCGATTCAGGCCGAAGGCCCGCCCGCGTATCATGTGTTCGACCGCTGGATCGGCGACACCAACGGGGTGGCGGATGTGCTGGCGCCGGCGACGACGGTGACGATGACCGGCACGGGGGCGGTTCTGACCGCGACGTATCAGGCTACGGGATATCCGCTCACGGTGATCCACGGCAGCGGTTCCGGCGTGTATCCCTACGGGGCGCAGGTGGTGATCGGCGCGGAAGTGCCGGAAGGCAAGCGGTTCGATTGCTGGACCGGTGACGTGGCGACGGTGGCGGACCGTTTCGCGCCGACCACCACCGTGACGACCGCGAATGCCGCGTTGTGCGTGGTGGCCACCTACAGGATGCCCCTCACGGTGGTGAACGGGACCGGCGGCGGCTGGTATGCGGAGGGCGCGGGCGTGGCGGTGGCGGCGGATCCCGCGCCCCTCTATCAGGAGTTCGCCGGGTGGGCCGGCGACGCGACCAACGCGCTGGCGGACGCGTCGGCGCCGGATACGGTGCTGACCATGCCGCCGCAGGCCGTGACGCTGACCGCCACGTACCGCGATTCCGTCGCGCGCCTGCTCGGGTGTTACGGGCCCGCATTCACGCGCGACGGGGTGGCGGAGGGACTTTCCGGTGACGCGACGGCCGGGGCGCCTTCCGGCACGCCGGCGGTCAAACTGGGGGGGCCGGGAGTGGTGCCGGACAGCGGTTTCACGGCCTTCGAATTCCAGGTTTGGGGCAGCGGCACGGTAAGTTTCTGGTGGCGCGTGTCGAGCGAGCCCAACGCCGACTACCTGCGGTTTCTCGTGGACGGGGTTCCCGTCGCCGCGATTTCCGGGACCAAGGGCCTGTGGGCCGCGGTGACGAATGCGGTGGGCGGTTCCGGGATATGGCACACGCTGCGCTGGGAATACAGAAAAAACCGGGAAGTGGCCAGCAGCAGTGATGCGGGGTGGGTGGACGATGTGATCTGGACCGGGGATGTGCCGCAGCCGTGGCTGACGCCGGAAATCCTTTTGTTTGCCGTGACTTATGACACGTTCCGCGTTGATTTTCTCGGGGAGCGGGGGATTCCGTATCAGGTGCAGACCAACGCTTTTCCGGGAACAGACGGATGGGGGGGGGTGCCGGTCGTGCCGGTTCGCGAAGGCGAGACCAACGGGGTTCACCGGTTCCGCGCCGGGATGGCGATGCCGGGCCGGGGCGACACCCTTTTCTTCCGTGTCCGAACAGGGAGCGAGTGATGGACGGCACCGGTGTGCAGGTGCGGTTCCGGGTGGAGGATGTCCCGCGCGCGGAAGCCGCGCGGGCGCTGGCCTTGGATTTGAACCGCGCCGGATACGAGACCTTTTTCGCGGGCGGATGCGTGCGGGACGCTTTGTTGGACCGGCCGCTCCGGGATATCGACCTGGCGACCGCCGCGACACCGGATCAGGTGGAGGCGTTGTTTCCCGGGGAGACGGTGGCGGTCGGTAAGGCGTTCGGCGTGGTGGTGGCGCGGCGCGGCGGGTTCGCCTTTGACGTGGCCACCTTCCGGACCGACGGCCCGTACCGCGACGGCCGGCATCCCGAGCACATCGCGTTCGCCAACGCGAAAGGCGACGCCTTGCGCCGTGACTTCACGGTGAACGGCCTGTTCTGCGATCCCGCTACCGGCGCCGTGACCGATTATGTGGGCGGCTTGGCCGATCTGCGGGCGCGGGTGATCCGGGCGATCGGCGATCCCGCGGCGCGGTTCCGCGAGGACCGTCTGCGCATGTTGCGCGCGGTGCGGTTCGCGGCCGTGCTCGGATTCACGGTGGATGCGCGCACGCGCGAGGCTTTGGAGGTCTGGGCGCCCCGCATCACGGAGGTCAGCCCCGAGCGCGTGGCCCATGAGCTGAACCGCATGCTGTGCGAGGCGCCCTCCCCCTCAATGGCTCTGAATCTCATGCGGGAGACGGGTCTGCTGTCGCCGGTCCTGCCGGAGGTGGCGCGCCTGCACGGAACGGCCCAGCCTCCCCGCTTTCATCCCGAGGGGGATGTCTGGACCCATACCTGCCTGATGCTGGACGCCTTGCCGCCGCCGCGCGATCCGACTCTGGCCTGGGCGGTGCTGCTGCATGATCTCGGTAAACCGGAGACGTATTGTGAGGAGACGGACCCCGCAACCGGCGCGGCCCGCATCCGTTTCCCCTGCCACGCGCCGGTCGGCGCGGCGCTGGCCGAAGCGCTCCTGACCCGGTTGCGCCAGCCGGCCGCGCGGATCGCCGAGGTTCGCGCGCTGGTGGCGGGGCACATGCGGGGGGTCGAGTCCGGCAAGATGCGGCGCGCGACGTTGCGGCGCTTCCTGGGGGAACCCGGGTTCCCGCGGATGTTGGAGCTGATGCGGCTGGACATGCGGCACAGCAACGGTGATCTCACGCTCTGGCGGCAACTCGCGGATGCGTACGCCTCCTTCGTTTCCGAACCCGTGCTGCCCGAGCCGCTGGTGCGCGGCCGGGATCTGATTGCGTGGGGCGTGCCGGCCGGACCGCGGGTGGGGAAGCTCCTGCGGGAATTGTACGACGCGCAGCTTGAGGGGCGGCTCGCCACGCTGGAACAGGCGCGCGAAACGGTGTGCGGCAGGCGATCCGGGCGGCGCAACGGGAAGGCGGGCGGCCAGTGAGGGCGAAACCGGTACGCATGCTGATTCTGGCCGGGGGGCTGTTGCTGACAACGGCGGCGGGCCTGTTGTCGTTCCGCGCGTTCCGGGCGGGCGTGTGGCCGGCCCGCGACGGATCCGGGTATGCGGGTTCCTCCTCCTGCCGCGCGTGCCACGAGTCCTTCTACCGCAAATGGGCCACGTCGCATCACGGCACCGCCATCCGGCCTGTCTCGCGGGAGTGGATGCGGGAAGCCGCGTTCACCGGCGAAGGGCAGCCGCTCGTGATCCGGGGCAGCCGCTTCAGCGTGGATCCGGCGAAGCGGCGCATGCGGGAGGTCACGGCCGACGGGAAAACCCGGACCTATCGCATGGTTCACGCCATGGGCGGCAAAAACGTTTACTATTTTCTGACGCCGCTGGCCAAAGGGCGGCTGCAGGTGCTTCCGCTGGCCTATGATGTCGCGGCGCGCAAATGGTACGACACCACGGCGAGCATGGTCCGGCATTTCCTTCAAGAGGGCGATTCCCCCCTGGATTGGCGCGACCCCCTTCTGACCTTCAACACCGCCTGTTTCGGTTGCCATGTGAGCCAGATCGCGAAGCATTATGATCCGGAAACGGATTCGTACCGCACGGTTTGGCGCGAGCCGGGAATCAGTTGCGAGACCTGCCACGGACCGTCCGGACGGCACAACCGCGTGTGCCGCGATCTGCCGCCCGGTGTGGCGCCCACCAACCTGTTTCTCACCCGCTGGGGGGGCTTCACCCCGGAACAGGCCAGTAGCGCCTGCGCGCCCTGTCATGCGAAGATGCGGCCGCTCACCGCCGCGTTCGTTCCGGGCGAGGAGTACTTCGACCATTACGATCTGGCGTGCCTGGAGGATCCGGATTTCAGCGCGGACGGCCGTGATCTGGGCGAAAACTACACCTACACGCGGTGGCTGATGAATCCCTGTTTGCGCTCGGGAAAACTCGACTGCGTGCGCTGCCACACCTCCAGCGGCCGGTACCGGTTCGCCCCCGCCATGACGAATGCGGTGAACGCGGCCTGCACGGACTGCCACGCGGAAAAACGCGGGAACCGCATCGCGGCGCATTCGCGTCATGCCGTGGACGGACCGGCCGGACGCTGCACCGCCTGCCACATGCCGATGACCTCCTTTGCGGGCATGCGCCGCAGCGACCATTCGCACCGTCCGCCCTGCCCCGAAGCCGCGCAGCGGTTCGGGGGGGCCTCGGCCTGTGTCCTGTGCCATTCGGGCCGGACTGAGGCGTGGGCCGCGGAAGCGTTGGACCGTTGGCATCCGCAACGCGCTTGGCGCGGCCGGATTTTACGCGAGGGGGGGCTGGTGGACGCGGCGCGGCGGGGGGCGTGGGACGCGCTGGAGGGGATGCTGGCGTATCTTCGGGAAGAGGAGGCGGAACCGGTCGTGTGCGCCTCGCTACTGCGTCTTTTGCGCGGGTGTCCCGACCGGGAGAAGGTGTGGCCGGAGGCGCGCCGCAGTCTGCGCCACGCCTCGCCGCTGGTGCGCGGCACGGCGGCGG
The DNA here is from genome assembly GCA_034003585.1 of Kiritimatiellia bacterium. Lineage (GTDB taxonomy): Bacteria > Verrucomicrobiota > Kiritimatiellia > RFP12 > UBA1067 > JAPXSY01. The sequence goes on along the minus strand of JAVEYH010000058.1, from coordinate 14,303 downwards.
CGTTGTTGGCGGACAATCTGGGCGAAGCCGAATCGGCGGCCGGGCTGTTCCGGGCGCTCGGCGATCCGGTGCGTCTGGTCCGGCTGCAGGCGGTGCAGGCCCTGGCCGCGTATCCGCGCCAGGCGATGGATGCGGTTGCGGCCAAACGGTTGCGCCGTGCGGAGGCGGAACTGGACGAAATGTTCGGCGCGCGTCCGGACGATTGGGCGACCCGTTACAATCTGGCGAACTACCGGCTGGCCCGGGGGGATGCGGCGGCGGCGATGAGCGCGTACCGGGAGGCCATGCGGTTGCGTCCGGACGCGGTGATGCCGCATGTGAACGCGGCGGTGCTCGCTTCGCGGCAGGGGGATCTGCCGGCGGCGGTGCGGTATCTGCGGGAGGCGTTGCGGAGCGCGCCCGAACACGGCGCGGTGAATCTGAACTTGGGGTTGGCGCTGGCGGAGCAGGGTGCGATCCGGGAGGCGGTCCATCATTTGCGGACTGCGATGAAGGATGCGGCGTGCCGTGCGCAGGCCGCGTACAATTGCGCGGTGCTGGTGGGCGGGAGCGATCCCCGGGAGGCGGCGGCACTCTGCCGGATGGCGGCGGACGCCGATCCCGGAAATCCGCGTTACGCGGAGGGGTGGGCCTATTACGCGCGCGCCGCCGGCTTGCCGGTGGGCCCGAATCCGGGGACGGACCCGGTGACGCGCCGCGAGTGATCGTCCTTCGCGGCGGGGCGCAAGGCGGGTCAGGACTCCGGGTCGGGTTCGAACCGGTCATCCTCCGTGATCTGATCGGTGCGGTCGCTGAAACGGGTCAGCGTGTCCTCAAAGTTCAGGCGCACCTCGCCCGTCGGGCCGTTGCGGTGCTTGGCCACATCCACAATGGCGAGGAGCTTGTCCTCGAAATCGGGATCTCCGGCCGCTTTGCACGGACGGCGCAGCAGCAGGACGACATCCGCGTCCTGTTCGATGGCGCCGGAATCGCGCAGGTCCGACAGTTTGGGCTTGTTGGTTTTGTCCCCGCGCTGTTCGGGCGCGCGGCTGAGCTGGCTCAGCACGATCACCGGGACCTGAAGTTCCTTGGCCATGGCCTTGATGTGGCCGGAAATCTGGGAGGTTTCGATCTGGCGTCCCTGGCGGGCGAACTCGCGGCAGTTGCAGAGCTGCAGATAGTCGATGACGATCAATTCGATATGATACCGTTTTTTCATGCGCCGCGCCCGCGCCCGCATGTCCATGACATCCAGTCCGCCGGTGTCGTCCACATAGATCGGCGCTTTGGCGAGTTTGGATGCCGCATCGGTCAGTTGCCGGTTAATCTTTTTGGGGTTCAGCAATCCCTGGTCGATCTTGAATCCCGGCACTTCCGCGAGGCCGCAGAGCATGCGCATGGCAAGGGATTCGGTGGACATCTCGAGAGAGAAAACCGCGACGGGATGGGGGCGGTTGTGGTCACCCTTCATGGGGCGCCCGTTCATGTCTTTGCCGAAGGCGACGCGCTCGGCGATGTTCATGGCCAACGAGGTTTTCCCCATGGAGGGGCGCGCGGCGAGCACGATCATCTCGCCGTTCCGCAGGCCTTTGAGTTTACGGTCGAGATTGGCGAGGCCGGTGGGGAGTCCGGCCACGGCGCCGGGGCCGAGCGAGAAGAGCCGGTCGATATGCCCCATCGTGTTGGTGATGGCCTGCGGCCAGGTGATTCCGGTCCCGTCGCGGCGGTCGGCGATGGAGAGGAACTTCTGTTCGACTTCGCTCAGGATCAGGTCCGCGCTGATAGCCTCGTCGAAACAGCGGCGTTCGGCATCGCGGGCACAGGTGATGACCGCGCGCAACAGGTGTTTCTGCCGCAGGAGGTTGATGTAATACTCGGCATGCGCGGCGGTGGGGGTTTCGTCGATCAGCGCCTGGATGGCGACGGCACCGCCGATCTCCTCCAGCCGGTTGAGCGCGCGCAACCGCTCCGTCAGGGTGAGCGGGTCGATCGTGCGTCCGGCGTGGGCCATCTCGGCCAGGGTTTCGAACAAAAGCCGGTGGGGGAGGGAGAAAAACGAATCCGCCGTGATCCCGCTCTCGGTGCACAGATCCAGCACGCGGCTGTCCGTGGCCGCGTCGAGCAGGATGGAGCCGAGCACACCGCGTTCCGCCTCCATGCTGTGGGGCGGGATGCGTGAGGACGGCTTCGGGGTAGGCGGGGTGGAGGGCATGTTCAGAAAAGGCAGACGTGAGGATCACGGAACCGGAAGGTGTCCCTGACGCCTCACGCCTGACTCCTTGTTGCGTGTTGTGGGGGCCTCAGCCCTCGACCACCCAGACCTTGATGACCGGCTTCACGTCGGCATGCAGGACGATGGGGATGTCAAAGGTGCCGGTCTCCTTGATCGGCTCGGGCAGCTCCACCTGCGACTTGTCCACAGTCACCTTGCTGTCCGCCTCGATGGCGGCCGCGATGTCGGCGGCCGAAACCGAGCCGTACAGGCGCGTGCCGTCCACGGTCTTGGCGCGGAGGGTGACGGAGGCATTCGCCAGCTTGGCGGCCTTGGCTTTCGCCTCGGCCAATTGAAGGCGCGTCTGCTCCTCGCGCTCTTTGCGCAGCTTTTCCAGGCGGCGCAGGGCGTGGGGGGAGACCGGGGCGGCCAGGTCTTTCGGCAACAGATAGTTGCGCGCGTACCCGTCCGCCACTTTAACGACATCTCCGGCCTGACCGAGGTCAGGAATATCGGAAAGGAGTAACAGTTCAGTTGACATAATGTAAGGTTCCTTTCCGGGCTAGGCCAGCAAGCCCATGTTGCGCGCGCGCCGCACGCCCTGTTTGATCTGGCGTTGCTGGGCGGCCGTCACGCCGGTCAGGCGCGCGGGCACGATTTTGCCGTATTCGGTGATGAACCGGCGCAGGAATTCGACATCGTTCACATCGATAATGTCGTTCGGGTCCAGGAGCCGCGCGCGTTTGCGCGCCGGGCCGCTGTCGCGGTCGCGGCTGTCGCGGTCTCCGCGGTGGGAAGTTGACTTTCTTTGCATGGCCATAAACATGATCCTTTGGTTAATCGCTCGTGTGGTTTAGAACGGGATGTGCTCGTCATCTCCGGTGAGGTCGTCCGGGACATTGTGTTCCGCGCGGTCCGCAACGGATGCGGACGCGTCAGCGGCTGCGGGCCGCGCCGCGGTTGGCGTCTCTCCCGGACGGCTGGGCGGCGGTCCGACGAATTTGACCGTGTCGGCGCGCACGCGCAGTTTGCTCCGGGTTTCCCCCTGCTGGTTTTTCCACTCGTCCATCTGCAGGCGCCCTTCGACGAGCACCGGTCTGCCTTTGGCGAGGTACTGTTGGCAGAGCTCCGCCAACTTCTCCCAGACCACGACATCCACAAAACAAGTCACCTCTTTGGGCTGCCCGCTTTTGTCGCGCCAGGTCTCCGAAACGGCCAGACGCAGTTCGGCGACTTTCGCGCCGGTCGGAGTCTGCCGCAGTTCGGGGTCCCGCGTGAGGTTGCCCATCAGGATGACTTTGTTGAAGGATGCCATGGCTCACCGTCCTTTCCGCCGCGCGTCGCGTTTACGCATCGCGCGCGTTTTGAGATTCCGCCTCTTGTTCCGCTGCAGCGGCGCGGGCCGCGGCACGGGCCTTGTGATTCTCCTCCTGCTGGACGAGCACGCTCTCGCGGCGTTCGTCGACCGCCAGAATCTGCACGCGGAAGAGGTCTTCGAGCAGCCGGTAGCGTTTTTTCAGATCCGCGACGTGCCGGGGGTCCAGCTCAAAACGGATCTTCACGTACACGCCGCTGTCGCGTTTGTGCATCGGGCGGGCAAAGGAGCGTTTCCCCAGCACATCCGTGCTGACCACTTTGCCGGACAGGCGCGTGATTTCTCCGCGCACTTTTTCGACCTGCTTATCCAGCACGTCATCTTTCGCCGAGCCGGCGAAGATATACAAGCCTTCGTATTTCTTCATCATCGGTTTCCCATCTCACTTCCGGTCGTCCGGCGGCAGCGGCGCATCCGCCCGCCAGCCGTTGTACCGGTTCATCGCTTCGTTCAATCCCTTTTCGGTCAGACACAGCACCGCGTCGGCGGCGGCTTCGACAACCGCCCGGGCCTTCTCCTGGCGGGCTTCGTCAAACTTGCCCAGCACATGATCGGCCAGACTGCCGCGCCCTTCGCGTCCCACACCCAGGCGGACTCGCGCGAAGGCGTCGCTTCCCAGCGCCTCCATCACGGAAGTCAGCCCGCGGTGTCCGCCGGTGCCTCCCGCCGCCCGGATGCGCAACGTGCCCAGCGGCAGGTCGGCGTCATCCAGCACCACGGTCAGGTCTCCCGGCTCGCCCCCGTAGTAGCGGAGCAGGGGCACCACGCTGGTCCCGCTCAGATTCATAAAGGTCTGAGGTTTGACCAGCAGGAGCGGCTCCTCCGCGCAACGGGTCCGCGCAACGAAGGCGTGAAACCGGGAACTGTGTTTCCAACTGCCGCCGAGCCGTTCGGCCAACAGGTCGACAACGTCGAAACCGACATTGTGCGGCGTGTTCGCGTACGCCTCGCCGGGGTTACCCAGTCCCGCAATCATTTTCACGCGGTCGTGTCCTCCGGATTACTTCTTGGCCGCCGGGGCGGAGGCCTCGCCACCCTCCTCCTTCTTGCCCTTGGCGATCACTTCCGGCGTCGCGGCCGCAGCTTCCGCCGTCGCGGCGGTCGCCGCCTCCTCCTCCGGCGCGGCAACCGTGGCCACCACACCGTCCTTGCCGCTGAAAAGCGTGTAGGCTTCGCCGAGTCTCAGGTCGCGCACGAAAAGCGACTGCCCCAGTTTCATGCCGGAGACATCCACATCGAAGTGCTCGACCAGATCGGTCGGCAGGCACTCGACGTCGATCGTGCGGAGCATCTGCTGCAGGACGCCGCCCCCGATCTTGACGCCCTCGGGCTCGCCCGTCAGCTGCAGCGGGAGCGCCACGCGGATCTTCTCCGTCAGGGAGACTTCGCCGAAATCCGCGTGGATCGGGTACCCGGTGATCACGTCGTACTGCACCTCGCGCATCAGCGCGGGCACGTCCTTGCCGTCCAGCTCGAGCGTGACCAGCATCTGCTCCCGGCCATGATGACGCAGCATGGTTTTAAACGCATGCGCGTCGACCTTGACCAGCGTCGTGCCGCCCTCGATCCGGTTCACCGCGGCGGGAACGCTCCCGGCGCGGCGTAAACGGCCGGCCGCGCCGGAACCCTGTTCCGTGCGCAACTCGGCTTTCATTCTGATCTCTTCGTTCGCCATGATTTCCTCTGTCAGTGTGAAAAAAGCCCGTCAATACCTGAAAAGCGAACTGACGGACTGGTCGTTGTGGATCCTGCGGATCGCTTCGCCCAGCAGGTCGGCGACAGACAGCACCGTCAGCTTGACCGGGATGGCGGCGGGGTCCAGACCTTCCCGCAGGGGGACCGTGTCCGTGACCACCAGTTCCGTCAGCCCGGTGTCGGCTTGGAGCCGCTGCACGCCTTGATCCGTCAGGGGCATGTGGGTCACCGCCGCCCGGATGGACGAGGCACCCTGCGCCTTCAGGATTTTCGCTGCCGCACACAGCGTGCCGCAGGTCGTGGTCATGTCATCGACCATGATCACGTCACACCCTTTCACGTCGCCCACGACGCTAAAGGCGTCCACATCCGCGTCTCCCAGCCTCTGCTTCGCCACAATCGCCAGGCCGGTGCCCAGCATTTGTGAATACGCGTAAGCCGCTTTTGCCCCTCCGGTATCGGGCGACACGACCAGCGGCTTTTTGAGCTTGATTTCGCGCAGGTACTTCACCATTACCGGCGCGGCGTGCAGGTGGTCGACGGGAATGTCAAAAAATCCTTGGATTTGCTGGGCGTGCAGGTCCATGGTCAGCACGCGGTTGGCGCCGGCGGCCACCAGCAGGTTGGCGACCAGTTTGGCGGTGATCGGCACGCGCGGCTGATCTTTGCGGTCCTGGCGCGCATAGCCGTAGTACGGGAGCACGGCGGTGATGCGCGACGCCGAACCGCGGCGCGCGGCGTCGATCATGATCAGCAGCTCCATCAGCATCTCGTTGGGCTGCCCGCAGATGGGCTGGACCATGAACACGTCCATGCCGCGCACGTTGTCCACGATCTTCACATGCGTCTCGCCGTCGGGGAAACGCCGGATGTGGAGCTCCCCCAGCCGCCCGTCCAGATAGGTCATCATCCTCTCGGCCAACGGCCGGTTCGCTGTTCCGGAAAAAACGATCATGCTCTTTCTGTTCCCCGCTTCCCGCGTCTTGCGTCAACTGGTTGCCCGGGGTGGATTCGAACCACCTCTGAGAGAGTCAAAGTCTCTTGTGCTGCCATTACACCACCGGGCAGGTGCGCGCCAACACGTGCCATACGCCGGCATCCAGCCTCCGGCTGATCTCCTGCCCATGCGCCTCGTCCCGGACCAACCCGAAGACCGACGCGCCGCTGCCGGAAAGCAAAACACCCAGACAACCGGCCTCACGCAGTTTCACGGCTGTCTGAGCGACGCCGGGGTACCCTTCAAACACCCCGGCCTGCAATCCGTTATAAAGCGCATCCGCCGCAGCTTCCGCATTGCTGGTCCGGATCGAAGAAATCATATTATGGAGAATCGAAGGCCCCGCCGTCAAGCCCCCTCTCCAGTTCCTGTAAACCTCGGAGGTGGGGCACATGATTCCGGGGTTGGCGATCACCAGCCAGAAGCCTTCGCCGCACGCCGGAGGGGTGCCGTCAAAAAGGGCCCGGACCCGTTCGCCGCGCCCCTCCATGAGCACGGCTCCGCCATGGAACAGGGCCGGCACGTCGCTGCCCAACTCCCCGGCCAGGGCCATGAGTTCCTCACGCGGACGGTTCAACCCCCAGAGCCGGTCCAGCCCGCGGATCACGCCCGCGGCATCGGTGCTGCCCCCCCCGAGTCCTCCGCCGATCGGGATGCGTTTGTGGATGTGGATGCGCGCGCCGGCGTTGACCTGATACCGCGTCTGCATCAGCCGGGCGGCACGCACCGCGAGATTCCGGTCCACGGTGCCGATCTTCGTGAGGTCCACGCCGGAACTGACCGTCACGGTCATGGCGACCTGTGCGTAGGTGGTGGTCAGGTGAAGCGTGTCCGTCAGGCTGACCGGCATCACGATGCTGCGCAATTCGTGATACCCGTCAGGCCGCTTGCCGAGGATCTCCAGGGTCAGGTTGATCTTGGCCGGGGCTTCAATCGTGATGGCGGAACCTGCTCGGACCATTTGGCGGCGTATTGTGCCAGAAACCGGGCGCGGCTTCAAGGGGTAGCCTTCCGTCGAAAAGCGCGTGCCTGCGGCGCGGTGCCGTGCTATCCTTTGTGCCCTTGTTCCGCGACAGGAGGCACACGCATGCTGCGCACCCGAATCAAGGCGTTGTTGAAGGAGTCCCGCCGGGGCATCCCCGTGACCGTGGCGGGCTGGGTCAGGACCCGGCGCGATTCGAAAGGGGGGTTCTCTTTTCTCGAACTGAATGACGGCACCTCGCTCGCCAACCTGCAGGTCATCGCGCCGGCCGGCCTGCCGAACTACGCGTCACAGGTGCTGGCGCTCCACCCCGGCGCGGCGGTGGTGGTGAAGGGGGTGCTCGAAACCTCTCCCGGCGGCGGTCAGGCGGTGGAAGTCCGTGCCGACTCCGTCACGGTATCGGGCTTCGCCGAACCCGTGTCATACCCGCTGGGTAAACAGAAGATCTCCTTCGAGCGGCTCCGTGAGCTGCCGCACCTGCGCGCCCGCACCGCAACGTTCGGTGCCGTGGCGCGCGTGCGCCATACCCTCGCGCTCGAAATTCACCGCTTTTTCCGGGAACGCGGCTTCCTGTATGTCCACACGCCGATCCTCACGGCCAGCGACTGCGAGGGTGCCGGCGCGCTGTTCCAGGTCACAACCCTCGATCCGCGCGATCCGCCCCGCCTGCCCGACGGCGCCGTGGATTACGCCCTAGATTTCTTTGGCCGCAAGACGTCCCTCACCGTGAGCGGGCAACTCGAGGGCGAATCCTATGCCTGCGGCCTCGGGGATGTCTACACTTTCGGTCCCACCTTCCGGGCCGAACCGTCCAATACGCGCCGCCACCTTTCGGAGTTCTGGATGGTCGAACCGGAGATGGCGTTCGCGGATCTCGATGAGGATGCGGAACTCGCCGAGGCCTTCCTGCGCCATCTGTTCCGCGCGGTTCTGGAGGATTGCGGCGAGGACCTGCGGTTTTTCGACAAGCGGATTTTACCGGGGCTCCTCGGCCGGATGGAACGTCTGGCTTCGGCCCCGTTCACCCGCGTGACGTATACCGAAGCGGTGGGCCTGCTCGAACGCGCGGACGCCGCTTTCGCCTTCCCGCCGGCCTGGGGCACGGACCTGCAGTCCGAGCATGAGCGGTATCTTGCGGAAACGGTTTTCGGCGGACCGGTGGTGGTGACCGATTACCCGGCGTCGATCAAGGCCTTTTACATGCGGCGCAATGACGACGGACGAACCGTCGCGGCCCTGGACGTGCTGCTGCCGGAGGTCGGCGAGATCATCGGCGGCAGCCAGCGCGAGGAACGGTTCGACCGCCTCGTTGAAGCCATGCGGCAGGCGCGCCTCGATCCGGAAGCCTACGGTCCGTATCTCGACCTGCGGCGCTACGGCAGCGTGCCCCACGCGGGCTTCGGCCTCGGGTTCGAACGGCTGGTGCAGTTCTGCACCGGCATGCGCAACATCCGGGATGTGATCCCGTACCCGCGCGCGCCCGGGCTCTGCTGACGCCGGGGTCGGGTCACGGTTTGCGCCACCAGGCGAGGTATTCGACGTTGCCCTCGGGGCCAAGCAGGGGCGAGGGCACGCAGCCGAGCCAGTCCAGGTGCAGCATCTCCGTGCCGAAGGCCCGGATCTCCTCCACCACGGCTTCGCGCACGGCGGGGTCGCGCACCACCCCGCCCGGAACGTTCCCGCGGCCGGCCTCGAACTGCGGCTTGATCAGCGAGACGATCTCGCCGCCCGGCGGCAGCACATCGCTCATCGGCGGCAGGATGTGCTTCAGGGAGATGAAGGACACGTCCGTCACCCCGATTCCCGGCGGTTCAGGCAAATCGGTCGGCCGCAGATAGCGGGCGTTGAAGGACTCCATGACCCGCACGCGCGGATCCTGGCGCAAAGACCAGTGCAGCTGCCCTTTGCCGACATCCAGCGCGATCACGCGCGCCGCGCCGTGTTGCAGCAGGCAGTCGGTAAACCCGCCGGTCGAGGCACCCACGTCAAGGCAGACCTTGCCGGTGACGTGGAACGCGGAAAACGCGGCGAACGCGCCTTCGAGCTTTTCGCCGCCCCGGCTGACGAAGCGCGGCTGCGCCTTGACGGTCAGCGCGACGTCATCGGGATACTTGTGTCCGGCCTTGGTGGCGAGCTGGCCCGCGGCGAACACCTCGCCCGCCCAAATCAGGCGCTGCGCCCGCTCTTTGCTCTCCGCCAGTCCCGCGCGCACCAGCAGGGTGTCGAGACGCTCTTTCATGGCGCGCCTTTCGCGTCGGGCGGCGCGGCCCCGCCGCCCAGCGCCTCGGCGCGGATCCAGCCGCGCCGGCCGTCCGCATCGACGCGCACCCACGGTGCCGCAGTTTCCAGCGGCAAGACCTCCGCGCCCGCTTCCAGAAGAAAGAGCCGGGCCGCGCCGCGCGCCGGAGCGAGGCGCGCCTCGGCGCGCGCGGTCATCCGGCGCGTGGCGTCACCCGCGCGCACGCGGATCCGGTAGGCGGCGCCCAAGCCCAGGCCCAGCGCCAACAGCGCGAGCGGGAGGGCGATCCGCCTGCGGCCGGCGCCCAGCAGTAAAACGATGAAAAAAGCGCCCAGCGCGCCCGCGCCGCCGGCCACCAGTGGCAACGCGTGCCGCAGCGAACGGTTGACCTGCCGGATCGAGACGGTCTGCGGCAAGGCGGAGGCGGCGCCGGGCCGGCCGGGGTCGATCACCCGGACCGCCTGCGCAGCCGGCTCCGCGGACGCGTCGCGCAGCGTCAGGCGGAACGGCCCGGCGACGCTCTCCTCGTACTGTCCGCTCGCCGGGTTGAAGTAGGCGAAGCGCACGGCGCCGATCTCTGTGGCGTGGGTGGTTTGCGGGATGAAGATCTGTTCGGTGCGGAGGTGCGCGTCCTCGCGCAGGAGCTCTTTGACCGGATAGCGTTTGAACCGCGGGTCAACGGCGGGTGCGGGCATCACGGTGTGTTCGCCGAGCCAGCCCTTGCCCGTGAGGTCAAGCGACAGCGTGATGATGTCGCCCGGCTGGGCTTCGGTTTTGGAAAGGCGCCCGGCCAGGCGGAAAGTCCCGATCGCGCCGCGGAAGGCTTCCGGCCGGCCCTGGGCGGGCAGGTCGCGCACGGCGAGCGTGAAGGGTTCGAGCCGCAGCTGCTTGGGGAAGGATTGCAAATGCGAAAAGAACCCGGTGTTGCGGCGTTCGATCAGCATGCACTGTACCAGCGGCGTGAAGGTCTGGCTGAACGGCTGGTGGCAGCGGGCGGTGGCCCGGTACTGGAGGGTGTCCAGCTGTTTGCCGTCCCGCGTCGTCCGGTGGCGGGAAACCGTCTCCAGGCGTCCGACCGTGAGGAGGTCGGGCTGGTTCGGAAAATCGCGGATGCGGAGGTCTTCCACCTCGCTGCCGAAGCTGACTTCCAGCTCGAAACAAATCTCGAACGCCTGATTGACGTAAATCGTTTCCGGGACGGTGTAGAGGCGTCCGGAGACCAGTTCGCCGGCGCGCAGCGGAAGCCCCGCGAGGAGCAGGTGCGCGGCCGCGGACGTGATCGCGCGGCGTACGGTCATGGCGTGCCCTCCGTTTCCGGGGTTGATGCGGTGAAGATGCGCGCCCCCCAGGTCGCCGCGTCATGGCGCTCCTGCGCGAGGGTGATCAGCGTCGAAGCCGCGAACACGACGGCCAGAAGCCCGCCGGTCAGCATGCAGGTTTCGGCGAGGCTGCGCAGAAAAGTGTGCCTCTCGCGCCGCCGCGCGCCGATCCGGCACAGGACGCCGAGCCAGAACAGGCTCCAGCCGCACAGCGCGGTCAGCGCGCGGATGCGGCAGGGGAACGCGTAGTGCCAGACAAACGCGATCCGGTCCCACGGCAGATCGGTCTGGGCGCGGCCGCTCTGGAGCGCGAGCGCGGCGGCAAGTCCCTGCCGCGTTTCGGGCGTGGCGCCGAGGTGCCGCTCGGCGCGGTTAAAGGCGGCGGCGGCGTTGAGACCGTCGCCCGCCATCACCAGGGCATTCCCGAGATTCAGGAAGAGCGGGCCGTTGCGCACGTTGTCGGCCACCAGCCGGTTATAGGTTTCGGCGGCTTTTTGATAGGCCTCCGGCGTTGCCGCGGCGGCAATCTGCGCGTTGGCCTGCTCCCAGATAAAGGCGCGGGCCGAGTCGCCGGTAGACATGGCGAGCGCGCCGTGAACCGCGAACACGGTGTGCCCGATCATTGCGAGCACAAGACGCCGCATCACGCAGGACCGGACTCCCGCGCGTTTAACTGATCGTATGGAAAGAAGTCGCATCGTTCTTACTGTTCGTTAGGCGCCGGTACCTTCTCCGCGAGCGCGGCGTCGATCGCGGGCAGCAGCGCATTCAGGTCGCGCTGAAGGTCCGCGCCCGGGATCGCGACGTCGGGACGGTAGAGCGCCTCGTCAAGGCGCGCCAGCAGGTCGCGGCACGCGGCGGCGGTTTGTTCCGGCACGCCGTGCCGCCGCAGCAGCTCCGCGGTCTCACCGGGGGTCAGCGCGCCGCCGGTCACGTCCAGCCGGTCGGCCAGATACCGGCGCACGGTTCGCGCGGCGCGGTCCGGGGCGGGAGCGCGGCCCAGTTCCGCGCGGGCGCGGCGCAACGCGCCCGCGTGACGCCGGCGGGCGCGGAACGCTGCGGCGCATGCGGAGAGCGGGGCCGCGGAGAGGGCAAGCAGGCAGAGCGCAGGGCCGGCCGCAATCAGCAGCAGGATGACGCGGCCGGGCGGCAGCAGCGGATCCGGCCTCGCCCCTTGAGCATCGAGCGTGATCGCGGCGGGCAGCGGCCGCGCGCGGCTCTCGCTCGCACCGGTCAGACCGGCGTCGCCGCGGTCCGGGTCCGGGGTCGCGATCTGTGTGGTGGCGCGCGCCTGCAGGGGAATCGGCGCGGTGGTGAGAGTGCGGTAGGCGCGCGCGGACGTGTCGTAGTAAGCCAGCCGGATCGGCGGGAATTCCAGCGTGCCCCCGCGGGTCGGGCGCACGCGGTACTTGAACCGTTTGCCGTCGGGCAGGGTGTCGGCGCTCACGTTGTCGTCGTAGATACGGAAGTCGCGCGAGAGCTCCGGCTGCAGGTTCAGGATCGGCGCGCGCAGGTTGCCGACGCTGATCGCGCCGGCGATCTCCAGCGTGAGGGTGAGCGGGTCGCCGACCTTGCAGACCGTGGCGTCCAGGGACGCGGCGGCCCGCATGGAATGGCCGACCGCGCCGATGAACTCGTCGGGGCGGCCCTCGTCCGGCGGCGGCACCACGCGCACGGTGACCGCCGGACCGATGGTGTAGATGTCGCGGGTGACCGCCTGGCGCTCGGCGCTCACCGCGGCGATCACGGGGCCTTTGAAGAACACCGGACCGAAGGTGAACTCTCCTTCTTGAACAGGTGTGTAGGTGAGCGTGAGCGTGTAGACGCGGTATTTCTTGCCGTTGATCGTCTCGCGCGTGTGCGGGAGGCGGAAGCGGATCGGACGCGGCCGGAAGGGGTCGGGATCGAAGAGCCTGCCGAAGCCGCTGCCCGTGCCCTGTGTGGCGTACTCGTTGATTGTGAAGGAGGGCTGCTGCCCGCTCTGGTCGATCAGGCCGTTCAAAATCGGGTTCAAGTCCGGGCCTCTGATCCCCGCGACATCCTGACGGAGTTCGAGAAAATCGGCCGAGATCTTCGGCGGCTGGTTGGGGTGCAGCGGCTCGTTCTCCGCGGCATACGGCTCGGGCAGTTCGGCGACCGCTACCGCAAGAGTGAGCGTGAATGGTTCTTCCACCAGCACGGAGGTGGCGGAGGCGCGGAGCGACACGACCACGTTTTCCTGGCGTTCGATGCCTTTGACCTGCACGAGGGGGCCGGGCTCCGTGATGGCTTTTCCCGCCGCCGTGATCCGGACCGGACCGGCGCGGAACGCGCCTTCGGCCGCGGGTTTGATCTGGTAGGCGAACACGCGGCCCTCAACCGATTCGCGGGTCATCCGCCCGTTGATGATGGTGATGCTGGAACGGCTGGTGCTGTGCTGGCCAAGGAACTGAACCTCTGCCGGTGGAAGGCCGGAGAGATCCGGGGCCTCCAGCCCACGGTCCGCGCCTTTGACTTCGATGGTGAGGTTGAAGCTTTCGCCCAGATAGATGTTCTGGCGGCTGGGCGTGACGTTGAGGGTGACCTCGGCAAGGGTGGGGACGGCGAAAAAGAGAAGCGTCAAGACGGCACAGACGAATCGGGTAATAGCCGGACCGTGGGTATGGCACGCCAGGCGCCTGCGCTCCCGGCTGGGCTTCGCGCAAAAGAGGCCCGCAATCCGTCCTTCCGGTATCAACGGACAGGCGGCGGATGGATTCCGTTTCGGTATGTGTGTGAAGGTGTCTCTCACGTTGAACGACTCGCAACAGTCCGCGCCACCGGTTGCTTCTTTCCCTTACCAATCTCTCTCGTTCGGCGCGAGCGGAATCTTGCGCATGCGCTCCTTTTTCTCTTCCTCGTGTTCCTTTTCCCGTTCGAGCGCCTTGCGCAGGAGTTCCTTCACGTCCTGCGGCGGCTCAGTCTTCGGCTTCTCGGGTTCGGGCTTCTGCTGCTCCTCTTTCTGCTGTTCCGGCTGCTTCTGTTCCTGCGGTTGCTGCTGCGGTTGCTGCTGTGGTTGCTGCTGCGGTTGCTGTTGCGGGTTTGGCTGCGGATTCGGGTTCGGCTGTTTGGGCAGCAAGTCGCGGATTTCCAGCAGGTCTTTGAGCGCCTGCTCCTGCAGCGCGCGGCGCTCGTTTGCCTGGGGTTTCCCGTCGAGGATCTCGGTTTGCAGGTTCTCCGCATGCCGGGCGATCTCCTCGATCTTGGCCTGGTCCTCTGCGGTGAAGGGAGGCATGTTGGTGTCAGCCTGAGCCTGCTGCCGGTACTGGTCGGCCCAGGCCGGGAGACGCTCGCGGAAGTCCCGCGTGAGCTGCAGGGCCTCCTGCTGCGGTTCGCGCGGGGTGGGGGAGTCGAGACGCCGCAGGGCGTTGCTCTGGCACAGGATGTCCTCGTCGAGTAACGCTGGCGGCATGGCGAGCGCGCGCCAGAAGACGTAGGTCAGCGGTTCGCAGTGCGCGGTTTCGTCGGCAGCCGCGGGCAGCAGGTC
>JAVEYH010000057.1:1948-22490 GCA_034003585.1 Kiritimatiellia bacterium | reverse complement strand
GTGCGGGAAGATACATCGGCCTACGGCGGAAACCCAATCGATCCCGATCCCGATAGCGATTTGGATGAAGACAAGCCCCAACAACGCGGTGGAGGCGACGGGATACCGCCGCCTCACCGCTGACGTTGGGAACGGGAAACAGAGAGAGGATTACGATTAGGAGTACGATTAAGATTAAGGGGAGCGGAGCACCTCGTAATCGTAATCTTGATCGTAATCATAATCGGTGGATGACAGCATGGCTCTCAAGACGGACCGAGATTCGTTTGCGCAAGGCAGGACCCGAAGCCCCTCGACAAACCTGATGAAAAGCGAGAGACTATTCCCAACCCAGCGACCCCTACCTCAGCACAGAGAGCGCGTATGGGGCCTTGCCGTGCGGTGTGAGCCGGCCGGCGAATCCGGGGGTGGCCAGCAGGGTGAGCCGGTCCGGCGTGTCGGGGATCCAGAGCGCCTCACAGCCGGGATACCGGCGCAGCAGCCGCACCCCCGCTTCCGGGCCGAGGATGAAGAGGGTGGTGGAAAGCAGGTCCGCGGTCATGGCGTCCGGCGCGATCACCGTGACGCCGGCCATGCCGGTGACCGGAAGGCCGGTGCGGCCGTCCAGGATGTGGGCGTAGCGGATGCCCTGGATTTCGACAAACCGCTCGTAGTTGCCTGAGGTGGCGACCGCCTCGCCGTCCCGCAGCAGGAAGAGGCTGACCAGCGTGTCGGTGGCGAACGGATTGCGCACGCCGGTCCGCCATCCGCCGCGCCCGGGCGCGGCCTCGCCAAGCGCGCGCAGGTTCCCCCCCAGATCGATCAGCAGGTTGGTGTGGCCCGCGGTCCGGAGGCGCGCCCAGGCCTGATCCACCGCATACCCTTTGGCGATGGCCCCGAGATCCAGCGACATGCCCGCCGCGGGCAGGCTGACCTCCGCTCCGCCGGCCGTTTTTTCGCAGACCACGTTGCGCCAGTCCGCCGCCGCGAAGGCCGCGGCCAATTCGCGCGCATCCGGATACTCCGGCGGCTGCGTCGAACCGTTAAATCCCCAGACCCGCATCACCGGGCCGAGCAGCGGATTGAACGCGCCGCCGCTGGCTTCGGCGGCGGCCAGCGCGGTTTGCAGCACAGCCGCGAAACATGGGGAGACGGCGACTGTCCGGCCGCTGCCGGCCGCGCGGTTGACCGCCGAGAGCGTGCTCTCCCCCTGCCAGGCGGAGAGTTCCCGGTCAAGCCCGGCGAACACCGCCTGCGCCTGTTCGCGCGCGTCCGCCGCGCGGCCGCGGTCGGCGCACTGCACCGCGGCGATGGTCCCCATGCAGAGCCATTCGATGCGCAGGGGAGCGCCGGGTTCCCGCAGGCAGCCGCCGGTCAGCACGGCGCACAGGACAGCGAGCCGGAGGAGCGGGGTATTGGCGGGGCGAAGGTGGCGGGGGAAGCGTGTGTTCTTCATGGCAGCGTGATTCGGATCCGGTAAAAGGAGGTGGGTGCGTTGCGCGGCAAGACGACGGCGTGCGTCGCGCCGGTGCCGGGAATGTCGGCGTGCCCGGTCAGCGGTTGCCAGGCGGCGGGGTCAAGCGAGGGGGTGGTTTCGATTGTGTAGAGCCGCCCGACAACGCCGGGCCAGGAGAGCGTGAGCGCGCCGGCGTCCTCGCGCAGCCGGGCGGCGAAGCGGTCGGACGGGTCGTCGGCGCGGGTGCCAGCCAGCTCCTCGTCCGCCGTGGACGCGCCGTCGCCGTCAACATCGCTGAGCGCGTTCAGCACGAGGAGGGTGGCGTCGAGGGGGGCGCTGGCATTGCCCGCCGGATCGAGCGCGACCACCCGGAACGCGTGCGGCCGGTCGAGCGCGTTCGAGAGCGCGAGCGTGTGGGAGGTCTGCTCCAAAAGCGAGGTGCCGCACCAGGAGGCGAGACGGTACCGGAGGAAAGTGTCCGCGGGCTCGTCTTCGGCCGCGGGCCAGTGCAGCGTCAGGAGATTCCCGGTCACCGCGTAGCCTCCCTGCGGACTTGTCGGCGAGGCGCCGAGCACGCCCGGCCGGAACCGGGGCGGCAGGTTGTCCACCGTCACGCGGCTCGTCAGGGCGGTCGCGCGGAAGAACCCGTTGTCGGCCACGACGCGGAACCGGGCCTGGGTGTTGACGCCGATAGGCGGCACCGCATCCCGCGAGGACCAGAAGGCGCGGAAGAGGTTGGTCACCGGTTGTCCCGCGCGGGAAGTCGGCAGCAGCGCGAGACGGCCGTCCGGCACGTCGCCGGCCATGCCGCCTTCGGACACGGTGACGCCGTGCAGCGCGGCGGATTGCCAGTGCGTCCCGTTGTCCGGCGACCACGCGACCTCGAGGCTGACCGGCTCCCCGTCACACTCCGCGAGGCCGGATTCGAGGAGCACGCGGCCGTCGCCGGACGCGGTCTGCGCGGCACCGAATCCGGGCAGTCGCGGCGGTTCGCGGAGAGTGACCTGCCAGCGGACGCCGAAATCCGGGTGGACCGGCTCGTTGGAGTCGAAAAGGATGTCGAGGGCATCGTCGCGCACCGTCATGGCCGACGGGTCGGTGGACCAGAGCAGGCGGTGGTGCGCACCGGGCGCCAGAGTGCGGGTCAATGAATCGGCGCCGTAAAGGCCGAAGCCCGCTGGCCTGCGGATCGGGGACACGGCGATGTCGTCGAGATACCATCCCTCGTTGTCGGTGTTGTTGTCGCCGCCGTAGTGGAACCGGAACACGACGTTGCTGCCCGCGAAGCCGTTCGCCTCGGGATGTTGTGCGGCCAGATCGAAGGTTGCGGTCTGCCATCCCTCGGTGCCTTTGCCCGCGAAGCAGGGTGTGCCCTCGGGCCAGGGTGAGGCGTCCCAGCCGTAGATCGTGTGGGTGTACGGTCCGCGCAGCGGCGTGAAGGTCGCGCCGTTATCCGTGGAGATCTCGACCCGTCCGCCGTCGAATGCCCGGGTGGTGTTCTGATGGACTTCGGAGAAGATCCAGTACCGGAACGAGAGCGTGGCGCCGGGCTCGAGGGTCACCGCAGGGAAGGTGATGCTTGCGCGCACCGGGGTTCGGGGTTGGTTGTCGGAGAGCAGGCGGCTGTGGAGCGCGTAGGGGGGCGAAAACGCGCGGTTGGTGGAAACGGCCCAGGGTTGGCCGAGCGAGGCGCGCCCCCAGGACGGCAGGCGGTCGGAGGGGATGCGTTCGATCCGCGCGGGCCGCACGCGCCAGAAGAGTTCGGCGTTGCCCCGGTTTGCGAGATCCATGCGCACGGTGAGGGGCGCCTGGGTCGGTTGGGCGATGACCGCGAGATCGCGGAACCGCGCGGTGTCGAGCAGCGGATAGGAGAGGGCGAAGCGGTACGATGCCGATTCGGCGGCGCGTCCGGTCGGATCAGCGGCGGCGATTTGGTATTCGAACGTGTCGCCGGGCGCGCAGTCCGCACGGATCTCCGCAAAGAACAGATCGTTGGAACCGGCGGTCATGGGGGAAGTCTGCCACAGATCCGCGTTACGGCGCCAGCGCAGTGTGGCGGAGGTTACGCGGTGGGTGTCGGTGATGCGCGCCTGCACGGTGAAGGGCGCGGGGTGCGGCTGCGGGTCCGCCAGCGGCTCGTGCGTGATGACCGGCGGCGCGGGCACGCTCGCCGCGCGCAGGGGATCGGTGCGGTCCGCATACTCTTCAACCAGCGTGTGCCCGTCCAGATCGTCGTCCGAGTCCGGCAAACCGCCTGGGCCGCCGTAGTATCGCGTTTCCCACCAGTCCGGGATTCCGTTGCCGTCCTCGTCCTGATCCGCGGGCAGGTAGCGTGCGGTGAGACGGTGGGGCCGGTCCGCTAGGATCGGGCTGGGGTCGCGGGGGCTGTTGGCCGGGGCCGGAGGCAGGCGCTGACCGTCGCACCACCATTCGGCGAAGGCGTGGGTCACGCTGTCGGCGAGGAGCGTGGCGGGCGCGGGCGCAACGGGCGCCGCCTCGTTCTCCGGCACCCAGAAGGCCGCGTGCGGAAACGCGGGCAGCGCGCTGGTCACGGAAAACAGGTGCTCGCGCCGCCAGATCCAGGTCAGGTGCGAGGAGGCGTCGATGCGGAACGCGGCCTCGGGCCGGTCGCCCGCGGGCGGCGCGCTGCCGCCGCCGGTGAAGCCGACGCAGGTGTGGCGCGTTTCGTCGGTCACGGCGACATGTTCGGGTGCGGAGGCGACGGCCACCAGCCCCGACGCGTAGTGGACGGTGCCGTACCCGGGGTCCGGCGCACCGATTTCCGCAGGCGCGCCGCGGATCTCGAGGTCAAGGCGGTCGGTGACGTGGAAGAGGCGCTCCGTTTCCTCCAAAGGCCAGCGGCCGGTGACGCCGGCGAGCGTCTCCGCGAGGAGCGCGTAGCGGATGGCGGTGCCCGCAGGCTGGGCCGGGATCGCGGTCTCGTACCGGTTGCCGGAGACGTTCGCGAGAAACTGGGTGCGGACGGTCTCGGGTTCAGAGTCGGTGCGCCAGGCCAGGCGCACGGATCCGGGATCGTAGAGGCCCACCGGTTCGAGGGTGCAGGCGACGCGGTAGGCGGTCTGGGTCTCGTAGGTGTTGATCAGCCCCGGATGACCGAAGACCGGCGGCGCGGGGTTGATCCGGGCCGCGAAGGGCGTGGCCGGATCGCCGAACAGGGTGAGTTCGTAAAAAACCCAGCGCCAGTAGTTGCCGGAGGTCGGGGAGAGCAGGTGCAGGTTCATGCGGCGGGCGCATTCGCCGATCTCGCCGAGACGCGTGCCCGCGCCGCGCAGCGCCGCGTCCCAGAACGAGCGGTGGAAGCGGTGCGAGTACCCGCCGACCGTGTTGTTGTAGACCCATCCCTCGCGCGCGTTCATGACCGAGGCGAACGCGGCGTTGCTGACGGTGACCAGTTGTTCCGCGAAGCAGTCCGGCGTGTCGAACGCGCCCGCCAGGCAACTCTGCGAATACACGAAATACGGCAGGGCGTTGGTGCAGGCGCGGAGCGCGTTCCGATGCGCGGGGTTGAGCAGGTTGATCTTCATACACTGTTTCGTGACGGCATGCCCGATGTGGTTGAGAACCCCGAAATTCCGGTTCAGGAAAGCGAGCGCGTGCTCCGCGGTCCAGATTCCGGCATCCGAGTCGTAGAGCGTGTGCCGGGTGTCCAGCGCCGGCGCGAACGCCGAGGTGTCGAAGCCGATCGTGGTGAACCCGTCGGACGCGGAGCCGAAACGCAGTTCGTCCATGAACCCGTGGGTGTAAGGCAGGTTCCCGAGATCCATCTTCTCGGCGAGGAACGCGCAGGGCGCGAGTTCTTCGGCGGAGGCGGCCTCATACCGCAGGGTCTTGCGGATCATGCGGGAGAGCTCTTCGGGGTCGGCCACCGGAAAGCGGCCGACATGCACCTCGGCCAGCAGATCGACATCCCCGCCGCCCGCGCCGTCCTGAAGTTCGCCGGACAGGCCGTTGCCGTTGCCGTCAAACGGCCCGTCGAGACAGCCGTAGTACAGGGCGTCGGCCGGGATGTCGGTGACGCGCGTCAGGATGATCTCGTTGACCGTGACCCTCAGTTTGCGGACCGGGATGAGTTCGAACGTGCCGCCGATCAGCAGATAGCGTGTGCCCCAATTCCGGTGCGCGTCCCGGACGAACTCGCGAATCCGGTCGGACCGTTCCGCGCCCGGATAACGGGAGTCGATCCACTCGGCGCTGACGCAGGCGGTGGTGAACCCGGCGCGGGCGCGCGCCGCGCGCAGCGCCGCGAAATTCCAGGGCACGGGAGTGTTGTGGATCAGGTTGGAGGTGGAAACGATCACATACGTGAACGGCCCGGGCATCTCGTTCAGTTCGGAGGCGGCGGCGCTTCGCACCGCGTTACCGGCCGGTAGGAGGGCGCGGAACCGCGCCGTGACGGTGACGGAAGCCGCGGCCAGCAGCACGCTGCGCCGCGGATCGTACCGTACGGGGCAGATCCGTACGGAGAGTTGCGCGGCTCCGGTGCCGTTCGGGTCCACGCGCCAGACGGTATGCGCCGGGTCCGGATACGCCTGCGCGCCGCCGTAGACGGCCGGGTCGGGCGGGGCTTCCGGAAGCGGCGTTTCGCCTGTGCGGGGCGGCGGCTGCCCCCATTCCACGGGCGCGTCGACCGGGATTTCCGTGATCGCGTGATGAAGGACCTCGACCTGTTCGACGGTCCGGCCCGGCGGCACCGCAAACGTCACACCCGCCACCGGCAGTACGGGCAGGCCGGTGACAGCATCCGGTTCGCACCCGGCGAGCCGGACACGCGTGCGGCCGCCCTCGGTGCGCAGGATCACGGGAGGGGCGAACGTCAGCGTCCGCGCCGCACTCTCGCCCTCCGGTTCCGCGGCCCGGGCGCCGAGCGCGAACACGCATGCCGCAACACGCCAGAACCTGTGCCGGACTGCTGTCATGCCGGCAGTGTAAGCGAGCCGCGGAGGGCCGACAACAACGAATTTCGGCTTGGACTTGACGGGCGGATTCAATACACTTACGCGCAATCCGGGTAGGGTCCGGAGGGTGCGGCGGAATGACGGAAGGGGTGCGTATGCAGCGACAGCTTGCGGTGATGTTGGCTTTGGCATGCTTGGCCGGTCCGGGGCGTTCGGGGGAGTGGACGCAATGGCGCGGAAGCAACCGCGACCTGATCGTCACGGGTGAGCGGCTGATGGCCGAGTGGCCCGCGGACGGCCCGCAGCGCCTCTGGCATGTGGAGTTGCCCGGCGAAGGGTACTCCGAACCGGTCGTGGCCGGCGGCACGATCTATATCACTGGCAGCACGGGCGGAAAGCAGGACCGCGCCGGCAATCTCTACGCCCTCCGTCCCCAGGACGGTTCGATCCTCTGGCAGGTCGGGTACGGTCCGGAGTGGGGCGCCTCGTACGAGTTCGCGCGCACCTCGCCGACCCTCGTGTCGGGCCGGATTTATTTGGTCAGCGGACTGGGCCGCGTGGTCTGCCTCTCCGCGGCGGATGGGAAAATCCTGTGGCAGGTCGATGCCCACGCCGTGTTCGGCGGGCGTAACATCACATGGGGGATTGCGGACAACCCGCTGGTATACGACAACAAGGTGATCTGCCAGCCTGGCGGCCCGGATGCGTCGGTCGTGGCACTGGACGCCCGGAGCGGAAAGAAAGTTTGGCAAAGCAAGGGGCTGGGCGAGCGCAGCGCCTACTGCTCTCCCGCCCTGCTCACGATCAACGGCCGGCGTCAGGTGGTCACCATGCTCGAGGATCATGTGGTCGGGGTCGACGCGGAGACCGGGCGTCCGCTGTGGCGCCACCCGCACCGCAACAAATACGCGGTCCACCCCAATACCCCCGTGCTGTGCGGCAAGGACCGCGTCTTCGTTTCTTCCGGCTACGGCCACGGTGCCGAGATCCTGGCCATCGCGGGCGGCAAGGTGGAGCGGGTCTGGTCCGACAAGAGTTCCGATAACCATTTTCAGGGTGTGGCGCTCTACCAGGGACGGATCTTCTCCTCCGGCGGCGGGCGGCTGACCTGTTTCGACCCCGCGGACGGCCGCGCGGTGTATCAGGTGGCAGGCGCGAAGAAAACCTCGTTCTGCATCACGCCGGCCGGGATGATCACGTATGACGAGCGCAGCGGAACGGTCATGCTGGTCCGGGTGACGGCCGACACGCATGAAGTGGTGTCATCGTTCAAGATCGAATACGGCAACGGGCCGCACTGGTCCTCGCCGGTGGTTTCGGATGGTGTGCTGTACCTGCGGCGCGGCAAGGGGCTTGCCGCCTACGCGATCGGCGCCAAGTAGGAGGAGGAACACATGAGAACGGGAGTGCGCGGGGTGTGGGCGGCGGCGTGCGCCGCGGCCATCGCCGTGACCGGTTGCGTTTCGGACAGGGAGGCGTGCGTAGGGATGAATCAAAGAAACGAACCTTCGGTGGTGGTCAAGCCGTTCGGGAAAACGGACGACGGTCAACTTGTCCAGCAGTATACGCTGACCGGCGCGGGCGGCGCGGTGATGGAGGTGCTCGATTACGGCGGCAGGGTCACGCGCCTGTTCACGCCTGACCGTACGGGCGCGCTGACCGACATCACGCTGGGCTTTCAGGATGTCGCGAGCTATAAGAAGTATGGCGGGTATTTCGGGACGATCATCGGCCGCTACGGCAACCGCATCGCCCACGGAACCTTCACGCTTGACGGCGTGAAGCACACGCTGCCGCTCAACAATGAGCCGGGCGGCATCCCGTGTTCGCTGCACGGCGGCGACCGGGGGTTCGACGCGTACGTCTGGCACAGCGAGCCGCTTTCCGAAGGCCTGAATGTCGGCGTGCGGTTGTGGATGACCAGTCCGGATGGGGATCAGGGATATCCGGGGAAAGTGGATGTCACGGTCAGCTATTGGCTGACGCCGGAGAATGTGTGGCGCATCGAGTACGAGGCGGTGACCGACAAAGCCACGCCCTTGAACCTGACCCAGCACGTCTATTTCAATCTCAAGGGGGAGGCCGAGGGCACAATCCTCGATCACGAGCTGACGCTTTTCGCCGACCGCATGACGCCGGTGAACAAAGGGCTCATCCCGACCGGGGAGATCGTCCCGGTTCAAGGCACGCCGTTCGATTTCAGGGTGCCTTGGGTGATCGGCGCCCGCATCGGGGCCGACCATGAGCAGCTCCGTTTCGGCGGCGGGTATGACCACAACTGGATGCTGAACAATCCGGGCGGCAAGCTCGCGCCGGCTGCCGCGCTGTATGAGAAGAGTACCGGACGCCACATGGAGGTCTGGACCACCGAGCCCGCGATCCAGTTCTATTCGGGCAACTTCCTCTCCGACACGATTCCCGGCAAACGCGGGCGGAATCTGACGCATCGCGGCGCACTCGCACTCGAGACGCAGCACGCGCCCGATTCGCCGAACCAGGCCGCGTTCCCGTCCACGATCCTCCGCCCCGGCGCAGTGTACAAGTCAGTGACCGAGTACCGTTTCAGTGTGAAATAAACAAAGGGAGAACACATGGGTATCGCGGATTTGGTGGTGTTTTTCGGTTTCATCGGGGCGGTGATCGGAATCGGCCTCTGGAAAAGCAAAAGCGCGCACAGTGAGGAGGGCGGGGCCGCCGATTATTTTCTGGCTGGCCGGGGGCTGAGCTGGTGGCTGATCGGCGTCTCGCTGATCGCGGCCAACATCTCGGCCGAACAGTTCGTCGGCATGTCGGGGCAGGCCGCCTCCTATCTCGGGATCGCGATCGCCAGTTATGAGTGGATGGCTGCGGTGACCCTCGTGTTCGTGGCCTTCGCGTTTCTGCCCTATTTTTTGAAGACCGGGATCTACACGATCCCCGGTTTTCTCGAACACCGCTATAACCGGCACGCGCGTTCGATCATGGCCCTGTTCATGATGGTCATTCTGGTCGGCGTCTCGCTCTGCGGCGTGATCTATGCCGGCGCGCTGCCGATGCGCGATCTGCTGGCGCACGCGGGGGTCCGGATCAGCCTGGTGACCTGTTGCTGGATCATGGGGTTGCTGGCGGCCGGATATGTGGCGGCGGGCGGACTCAAGGCCTGCGCCTGGGCCGACCTGATTCAGGGCACGGCGCTGATCTTCGGCGGCGCGCTGATCTCCTACTTCGCGTTCCGGGCGCTGGGCGGCGCGGAGATCGCCACGCTGACGCATGGCGTCGGCGCGGCCACCGCGGCGGACGCTGCCGCACCGGTGCTGACTTCGGAGATGGGCGCGTTCCAGCGCTTTTTCGCGCTCAATGCCGACAAGCTCCACATGTTCCTGCCCAAGACTGACACCATTATCCCGTGGACCGCGCTCTGCCTGGGACTGTGGATACCCAACATTTATTACTGGGGGCTGAATCAGTACATCACGCAGCGGACGCTCGGGTCCGCCTCGCTGGCCGAAGGGCAGAAGGGCATTGTGTTCGCGGCCGCGCTGAAGCTGCTGATCCCCTTCATCATCGTCTTCCCCGGCATCATCGCCTTTAACCTGTACGACAAGGAGATGGCCGACAGCGCGGTGACCGACTATGTGGCCGCGCGCGAGGCGGGCGTCAGCAAGGATCTCGGCTTTGCCGTGCTCGCGCCCTCGGAGGCGTGGCGGGCCGGGAACGCGGCCAAAATGCCGCTGGTCGAGGCGTACAATGCGGAGGTCGCCGCTAAGGCGTCCGCCGCGCGGAAGAGCACGACGGTTGCCTACAAGAGCGATACGGCGCTGGGGCTCCTGATCGCCAAGCTGTGCATGGGCAAACCGGGGCTCTTCGGCTTCATTGTCGCGTCGCTGCTCGGCGCGATCGTCTCTTCCTTGGCAGCCGTGCTGAATGCGGCTTCCACCATCTTTTCGATCGATATCTACCATTCGTACATCAACAGGAAAGCCACGCAGAAACAGCTGGTGGGTGTCGGACGGGTTTGCGTGGGGGTGTTCGTCGTAATCGGCTGCGGGGTGGCGCCGCTGTTGGATGATCCCAAGTTCGGTGGGATCTTCACCTACATCCAGGAGTTTCAGGGGTACGTCTCGCCCGGCGTGCTGGCGGTCTTTCTCTTCGGATTGCTCAACCGCACGGCGGCCGGCATGACCGGTGTGACGGGGCTGCTGTTGAACCCGGTTCTGTATTTCCTCTTCAAACGCTACCTGCCGCAGCTTGACTTCCTCAACCGTATGGCGCTCTGCATGGTGATCGTGCTGGCGGTCATGACGGTGATGGGGTTTGTCGCCCGGTTGCCCAAGCCGGTGGTCTTCCACGCCAACACGCATCTGAATCTGGACAGCTCGAAGGGGGCGAAGTGGGGCGGTATCGCGGTGGTGGTCGCAACGGCGATCCTGTATCTCATTTTCCGCTAGGGGGAACCGGACATGGCTGACGGGTGCAAGGTGGCGGAACGCGTGCGGACTTACCGCGAGCGTTTGGACATGACGGTGGAGGCCCTGGCGGAAAAGTCCGGGGTCGGCGTACCGGTGATCGCGGCCGTCGAGGCGGGTGAGGTCTATCCCGCGCTGGGCGTGCTGGTCAAACTCTCGCGGGCGCTGGGCCAGCGTCTCGGAACCTTCATGGACGACCAGTACCGCGCCGACCCCGTGATCGTGCGCGCCGGCGAACGTGTCGGCGAGACGGTCTCGCACAAGGCGGGCGCGACAGGCGGATTCCGCTACTACCCGCTGGGGCGCGGCAAGACCGACCGGCACATGGAGCCGTTTTACATCGAGATCGAGGGCGGCGCGGAGGCGCAGCTTTCCTCGCATGAAGGCGAGGAGCTGATCATCGTGATGGAGGGGGAGGTCGAGTTGGTCCACGGCAACGAGACGCGCGTGCTCCAGCCCGGCGACTCGGCCTATTACAACTCGGTGGTGCCGCACCGGGTCTGTGCCGCGAACGGCCGTCCGGCCACGATCCACGCGGTCGTTTTCATGCCGTTCTAGCGCGCGGGGCCTTCACCATGGAACCAACACTGTTCAAGCTGACGGACCCGTACGGGACCGCACCCGCCCGTCCGCCCTTCACGCAGTCGGTCTCCACCGCCTTGCCGTGGAATAACCTCCCCGTGACGCGGGATTACACGCTCGGGGAGCTGCTGGACCAGACCATCGCGCGCTGCGGCCCGCAGGACGCCCTGGTCTACGCCGACCGCGATTTCCGCCTCACCTGGTATGAGTTCGGCGAAGAGGTCGACCGCCTGGCGTGCGGCTTGATGGCCTTGGGGGTCCGGCGCGGGGAGAAGATCGCGCTCTGGGCCACCAACGTGCCCCATTGGATCCCGCTGATGTTCGCGGCCGCGAAGATCGGCGCCATCCTGCTGCCGCTCAATACGAACTACAAATCGGCGGAGATCGATTTCGCGCTCAAACAGTCGGACACCGAGAATCTCTTCCTGATCAACGGCTTCCGCGACACGGACTACGTGCAGACGCTCTACGGGCTGATCCCCGAACTCCGGGAACAGCCGCGGGGCCGGCTCCGCTCCGCGGCGTATCCGTGCCTGAAACGCGTTTTCTTCCTCGGCCCCGAAAAACACCGCGGCATGTACTCGGTCAACGAGCTTTTCGCGCTGGCGGCGCAGACTCCGCGTGCCGGGTATGAGGCGCGTCAGCGCGAATTGACCTGCCACGATATCGTGAACATGCAGTACACCTCGGGCACGACCGGTTTCCCGAAGGGCGTGCAGCTCTCCCACGCCAACATCGCGAACGACGGGTTCTGGATCGGCGCGTGCCAGAATCTCTCGGCCGCGGACCGCGTCTGCATCCCGGTGCCGCTCTTCCACTGTTTCGGCTGCGTGCTGGGCGTGATGGCCTGCGTCAACCACGGCGCCACCATGGTGCTGGTCGAGAAATACGACGCTGTCCACGTCATGATGTCGGTTGAAAAAGAGCGCTGCACGGCGGTCTACGGCGTGCCCACCATGTACATCGCGATGCTGGACCACCCGCTCTTCGGCAAGTTTGACTTCTCCACGCTGCGGACCGGCCTGATGTCCGGCACCACCTGCCCGGTCAAACGCATGCAGCAGTGCGTGGACCAGATGAACATGCGCGAGGTCTCCATCCCGTACGGCCTGACCGAAACCGGCCCGGTCATGACGCAGACCCGCTACTTCGAGACGAGCATCGAACGCAAGTGTACCTCCATCGGCCAGGCGCTGCCGGGCATCGAGGTGGCGATCATCCATCCGGAAACGGGACAGATCTGCGCCATCAACGAGCCGGGGGAGATCTGCTGCCGCGGTTACAATGTGATGGCCGGCTACTATAAAGAGCCGGAGATGACCGCCCTGTGCATCGATGCCAATGGGTGGGCGCACTCCGGCGACATCGGCCGCATGGACGAGCAGGGCTACTACTACATCACCGGACGGTTGAAAGACCTGATCATCCGCGGCGGCGAGAACATCTCGCCCAAAGAGGTCGAGGACTTCATCGGTCACATGCCGGGCGTGCAGGACGTGCAGGTGGTGGGGGTGCCCAGCAAAAAGTACGGCGAACAGCCCGTCGCGTTCGTCATCCGCATGCCCGGCGCCGAAATCACCGGGCAGGATGTGGCGGATTTCTGCCGCAACAAGATCGCCTGGTTCAAAATCCCCAGGCACATCGCGTTCGTGGACGCCTACCCCATGACCGCGAGCCAGAAGATTCAGAAGTACAAGCTGCGCGAGACCGCCGCGCGGCTCTGGCCCGACGCCTAGGTGTCGGGACCGGCACACGGTTTGCGCTCGCCGGTCGGCCTGGCGGACCCCCGTTCCCGTGCCCGGCGTCTCCTTCGCGAACCGGGTTTCCCCTTCTCAGACAGCCCGTGCCCGGTTGCGGTAGGCGAGCGGCGCCGTGCCGTGGTGTTTGCGGAAAGCCTTGGTGAAGTAGTTCGGGTCCGTGAACCCGCTTGCCGTTGCGACGGCGGTGACCGATTCGGTCGAGTCAAGCAGCAGGGTCCGCGCGTGCTCCATCCGCAGGCCGGTCAATTCCTGAAGCAGGGTCCGGCCCATCGCCTGAGCGAAACGCGTCTCCAACAGCCTGCGCGACACGCCGCAGTGCCGCGCGATGTCCGCGATCTGCACGGCGCGGTCGGCGAAATGATCGAAGAGGTAGCGGCGGGCGCCGGCGACCAGCGGGTCCCGGTCGAACCCCGGGGCGGTCGATTGGCGCCGCGACACGTGCGTCGGCTTCACCACGATGCGTGTGCCCGGCGGAACCGGCTCACCCCGCATCCGCGCGTGGAGCGTGCGGGCGGCCTCGAATCCGGCGCGGTGCGCGTCGATGGCGATACTGCTCAAGGACGGCTCG
Organism: Kiritimatiellia bacterium; assembly: GCA_034003585.1. GTDB lineage: Bacteria > Verrucomicrobiota > Kiritimatiellia > RFP12 > UBA1067 > JAPXSY01. The sequence goes on along the minus strand of JAVEYH010000057.1, from coordinate 8,784 downwards.
CATAATTCACAGAGCAGCGAATCGTTGTCCACCCCCAGCACCACGATGTCATCCGGAACGCATAGCCCCGCCTCGCGGCAGGCCTCAATCACATGCCGTCCGCGCTGATCCATGGCCGCGAAAACCCCGAGTCCGCGCGGCAACCGTTTTAACCACGCCCCCAGACTCCGGAGATCCTGCCCCCAGGTCTCCGTCTGCGGCCGGGTTCCGTACACGGCGCACGAAAACCCGTGCGCGGCCGCAAGCGTGGCGAAGGCCTGCCCGCGTTCGGCGGACCAGACCGTCTCGTCGAAACTGTGGACAAAGGCGAAGGACCGGCACCCGCACGAGCGCAGGTGGTCAAAGGCCATCCGGACGATCGCGTCCGTGTCGGTGGTGATGTACGGGATGCGCGTGAGGGCGGGATTGCGGCCCGGGCGTTTCGTTTGGGGGTCCAACAGCACCAGCGGCAACCCGCTCTTCACCAGTTGGCCGGTCATGCCGGGGTTGAACCCCCGCGCGATCACCCCCGTGCACGGCCAGGCGCGCATATGCGGCACGTCTTGGCGCATCCCGTCCGGCTGGAGATAAAACGCCCAGTGCCGGGCCAGCGTCTTCTCATAGTCGCGGATGCCCCGCAGCACGTCGCGGCCGAATTCGTGCGAGGTCTCGATCAGCAGGGCGACATGGAAATCCCGCTGCCGCCTTTGCGCGATATTCCCTTTCATATGCGCAATCTTACCATAACGGGAATCCGCGCGGCCACCTATACTAACCTACAAGGTAATCGGAAGGGATTGTCATGCGAGAACACAACGGTTTCCGGCGCGCGCTGCTCATCGTGTGCGCCATCAGCGGCGCGGCACTCGCCGTGCCCGCCCAAACGCTCACCCCCGTTCCGCAGGCCGACGCCGAACGGATTGGCGAGCTGGTGGAGACATGGGTTCCGGCCCGGTCGTCCCGGTCGCGCCGCATCCTCGTGTTCTGGCGCTGCGAGGGCTTTGTCCACGGCCGGGCGATCGAATACGGCAATCGCGCGCTGGAGATCGCCGCCGCCCGGACCCGCGCGTTCACAGCCGATTTCGCGCGCGAGTACGAGGCCCTGACGCCCGAACGTCTCGCCCGGTATGACGCGCTCGTGCTCAACAACACCACGGCCCTGGACACGCGGCAACACCGCTTCCTCGAGCCCGCGCTGACGGAGTTCGTCCGTTCCGGCAAAGGCCTGGCCGTGATCCATGCCGGCGCCGACAACTTCTACCACGCCGAACAGGCGGCCGAAATGGTCGGCGGCCGCTTCTGGGGCCACCCCTGGGGCGGCGGCGGCATGTGGGCCTTCAACGTGGACGAGCCGGACCATCCGCTCAACCGGGCCTTCGGCGGCCGGGGGTTCCTGTTCGGGGACGAGATCTACCAGCAGCAGTCGCCTTTCTACAACCGCGCCAAACTGCGCGTCCTCGTCTCGCTCGACCTCTCCCACGCGGCGACCGCCGCGGCGGCGGGCCAGCGCCGCGCCGACAACGACTACGCGGTTTCCTGGATCCGCCCGTACGGCCGGGGCCGCGTTTTCTACACCTCGTTCGGACATGATCAGCGCGCCTTCCTTGACCGCGCCACGCTGACCCATCTTCTCGACGGCGTGCAGTATGCCCTTGGCGACCTTCGGGCGGATGATACGCCTTCCGGGTTACGCGCCGCGGATCTGGCTCGCGTGCGTGCCGCTACGGACCTCACCGCGGCCGAGGTCGCGCATGCTTTGCAGGATATCCTCACCCGTACCGGACACCCCGCCGCCGATGCCGCCAACCGCGCCATGCTGAACGGCCTGCTCAAGGAGAACGGGGTGTCGCCGCACGGGCGGCAGGCCGTGCTGCGGGCGCTGGCCGCCGCAGGCGCACCGGTGCCGGTTGACGCGCTCACGGCCTGCCTCGCGATTCCGGAAACGCGCGAGGCGGCGGGTACGCTGCTGGCCGCGACCCCGGGGAAAGCGGCCTCCCGCGCGTTGTCGCGGGCCGTCCCGGTTGCCGGACCGGAGCTGCGCTGCGCGCTGCTTAACGCCTTGGCGCTGCGCCGCGAGGCTGCGGCCATCGCGCCCTACGCGGCGGATGCCGAGGAACGGGTGGCCGCGGCCGCGCTCGCCGGCCTGGGGCGGATCGGTGACAAAACCGCGCTCGCGGCCCTGCAGAACCCCGTGCGGCCCGCGCTGGAACCGGTGCGCCTCACGGCGCTTGCGGCCTGCCTCGGCACCCTCGCGGAACAGGGCGGTCAGCGTGCCGCCGCGCGCGCGGCGCGTCCGCTGTTCGCGAATGCCGGAACCCCCTCCCCGGTGCGCGCCGCCGCGGCCCGCGTGCTGCTGCGCGCCGACCGCGGGTTCTTTGCCGAGGGGATGGCGGACGCCTGCCCGCAGGTCCGGCAGACTCTGGTGCGCGCGGCTGACCGTGTGCCGCTGCGCAAACTCGCGGCCGCGCTCGAAACCGCCGCGCCCGCGGATCAGGTGGCGCTTCTCGCCAAGCTGGCCGAGCGGGGCGCCCGCGCGTACGCCGGCGATGTGGCGGCGAAACTGGCGGGGGATCAGGAGGCGGTCGTCGCGGCCGCGTTGCGCGCGCTGGGCAGCCTGGGCGGCCGCGGGGAGGTTCCGGCGATGGCCGCGTTCCTCACGCGCGAGGGCGCGGCGGGCCAGGCCGCCCGCGAGGCGCTGCTGGCGATGCGCGCGCCCGGGGCGGGCGCGGCACTGCTGGAGTGGGCAGGCGATGACCCCGCGGTTCAGGCGCGGGTGCTGCCCCTGCTGGGCGAGCGCGGCGAGGTTGCGCTGCTGCCGCGGATCAAGCCCCTTCTCCGGTCAGAGCGCGCCGAAGTCCGGAAAGAGGCGTGGAAAACGCTCGGCCTCCTGGCCGACCGTCAGGCGTACGCGACGCTGCTTGCTGAACTGCGTTCGCTTCAGGCCGAGGAGCGCGTGCAGGCGGAAGCGGCTCTTCAGGCTGCGGGAAAACGGGCCGGTCCGGCCGCCCGCGCCGTTGCCCTTCTGGACGCGTGGGAAGGGGAGGCTCTCGGCGTGCCGGCACGGAACGCGCTGATCGCCCTGATGTCCGTTTATCGCGATCCCGCCTTTGTCGCGCCGCTCGCAACGGCTCTGAAGGAAAAGGACGCCGGTGTGCGCGAGGCCGCGTTGCGCGCGCTGGCCGACTGGACGGACATGCGGCCCTACCCTGTGCTGAAAGAGGCGGTGAGCGCGCAACCGGACGCGCGGCTCCGCCACGTCGCCCTGCGCGGCGCGGTCAAACTCGTCTCCGCGCATGCCGGCGCGGAGGCGCGCGGGCGGTTCCTCGATCTGCTGCGGACCGCTCCCGATGACAAGGGGCGTGAGAGTGTGGCCGAAGCGATGTTCCTCCGTGACGGGCTCGGGCTCTTTCCGGTTTTGCAAACGCTGTTTGACGATGCCGCCTGCGGGCCCTCCGCCAAGCGCCTCTATCTCCGGTTCTATGACGGGAAGGTGAAACCCCGTGCCGACCAGGCCCAGCGTGAGATCGCGCCATCCCTGTGGCGGGCGAACGCCTCGCACGGCGCCGCCGACGCGGCGAAAGCCTTTGACCGGAAACCCGAAACGCGCTGGTCGTCCAACTGCGCTTCGGAAAAGGGCATGTGGTTCACGCTGGATCTCGGGGAGAATCTCTGCGTGTCGCAGGTTGTCCTCGACACCGCCAGATCAGGCAGCGACACGCCGAACGGGTTTGAGGTCCTGATCTCGAACGACGGCAAAACGTGGCAGGGGCCGGTGGCCAAGGGGGACGGCACGCAGAGGGGCAAGACCGTCATTCCGATGCTGGCGCAGGGGCGCCACCTCAAGATCGTGACCACCGGCGGGCGTCCCGGCAAGCACTGGTCCATTCATGAGATCCAGGTCACGGCCGGATTCGACCCCAAGAAGGCTGCGGAGATCCGGCAGGTTGCCGGGTCGTTGCGCTGACCCCGGAACGTTGTGTCGTGCAAAAAAGAGAGGTGCCTCATGGTTGGTTCACGCAGAAGGTTTCTCAAGGCGGGCGCGGCTTCCGCCGCCGTATTCAGCATCGTGCCCGCGCGGGTGCTCGGTCAGAACGCGCCAAGTAACCGCATCACCCTGGCCATGATCGGCGTCGGCGGCATGGGGCAGGGAAACATGAAGTCCTTTCTCGGCCTGGAGGATGTGACCGTCCGCCTGGTTTGCGACGTCAACACCAAAAAGACGGAACAGGCGAAACAGAAGGTGGACGCGCAGTACGGCAACCGCGACTGTCTGACGGTCAGGGATTTCCGCGAGGTCTGCACCCGCGGCGACATCGATGCGGTGATGATCGCCACGCCTGACCACTGGCACGCCTATGTGGGCACCTTCGCGGCCCGCCACGGCAAGGACATCTACGGCGAGAAGCCCTTCACACATGACCTGCGCGAGGGGCGGGCCCTGGTGAACGCCGTGCGGCAGCACGGGCGGATCTGGCAGACCGGAAGCTGGCAGCGCTCGTCCGGCGAGATGCGGCGCGCGGTGGAACTGGTGCGCAACGGGCGGATCGGGAAAATCGCGCGGGTCGAGGTCGGACTGCCTCCGGGCGGGCGCCCCAGAAAACCGGTCGATCCGCGGGCGCCGGTTCCCGAAGGCCTGGATTGGGATTTCTGGCTCGGCCCGGCGCCGTACCGGCCCTACCAGGGCGTCGCCGACTGGGATTGGCGCTGGGTTCTGGACTGGGGCGGGGGACAGATGATGGATTGGATCGGCCACCACGCCGATATCGCGCAGTGGGGACTGGACCGCGACACGTCGGGTCCGGTCGCGTTCGAGGGATACGCGCCGTTCGAGGCCGACGGTATTTTCGATTCGCCCAAAACCTACCGCTTCTCCTGCCGCTATGCCGACGGGGTCGAAATGACGGTGGCCGACAGCACGCAGGTCAAAAGCGGCACCACCTGGTACGGGGAGAACGGCGACTGGGTCTGGGTGAACCGCGGCCGGTTCGATGCGTCCACGCCGGAAATCCGCGACAGCCGCATCGAGCCCGGGGAGTTGCGCCTGCGCAGCCCCGGTCACCAGCGCAACTTCATCGATTGCGTGAAGACGCGCGCGACCACCCTCTCGCCCGCCGAGGTGGCGCACCGTTCCGCGAGCATCGGGCATCTCGGACAGATCGCCATGCTCACCGGACGGAAAATCAGGTGGGATCCGGACCGCGAGCGGATTCTGGAGGACGTCGCCGCCGAAGCCCTGCTCGGGCGCGCGCCGCGGGGGCCGTGGTCGCTGGTGTGACCCGGCGTTGGCGTGCGTCCCGGCGTCATCCGGTGCGGCGCACGCGCGGCGTGTCGGGCAGGCCGCGGAGCAGTTCCGCGACGCTCCGGGACTCGCCGGGCAGGACGAGGCCGGGCCTCAGGTCCGCGAGCGGCTGGAGCACGAAACGCCGTTCGCGCGCGCGCGGGTGCGGCAGCGTCAGCTCCGGCGCGTTCCGGCGCTCCGCGCCGAAGGCGATGAGGTCGATGTCCAGCGCGCGCGCCGCACCGCGCGCGCCGTCGCGCGTGCGTCCTGCGCGCGCCTCAATCGCGTGCGCCGCATCCAAGAGCGCTTCGGGAGAGCGGCCGGTCGAAACGATCACCACCTGGTTGAGAAAAAGTTTTCCGGCGTCCTCCGCCGGCACGCCGACCGGTTCGGTCTCGTAGATCGGGGAACGCTCCAGGATCCGGAGGCCGGGCTCCTCCGCCAGCGCCGCGCACGCCCGCTCCAGCGCCGTGCGGCGGTCGCCGAGATTGCTGCCCAGGGAGAGGATGGCTTCGCGCGGGTGTGCCATGGCGGAGGCTTGCGCGGCGTCACACGGATTCGAATCCGAGCACGTGCCGCATGGTGTAGAGGCCCGCGGGGCGGCCTTCGAGCCAGAGCGCGGCGCGCAACGCGCCCGCGGCGAAGGATTCCCGGCTGTTGGCCCGGTGCGTGAGTTCGATACGCTCCTCGTCGGCGAGGAAGAGCACGGTATGGTCACCGACCACGCTCCCGCCGCGCAGGGCGTGGACCGCGATCTCGCCCTCCGGGCGTTCGCCGGGGATGCCCTGGCGCCCGTAGCAGGCGACCTCATCGAGTTTCACGCCGCGGCCTTGGGCCAGCGCCTCGGCGAGGCCGAGCGCCGTGCCGCTGGGCGCGTCCTTCTTGCGGCGGTGGTGGATCTCCACGATCTCCGCGTCGTACTCCGGCCCCAGCACCGAAGCCGCGCGCCGCACCAGTTCGAGCAGCAGGTTCACGCCCAGACTCATGTTGGGTGCCCAGACCATGGGAATCTGCCGCGTGGCGGCCAGGATCGTCTGCCGCTCGGCTTCGGTGAACCCTGTGGTGCCGAGCACGTACGCCTGGCGGCATGCGACCGCGCGGGCGAGGTTGCCGGTCACCGTCGTGTGAAACGTGAAATCAATCACCGCCTCCGCGTCCTCCGGCCACGTCTCCGTGACGCGCAGCGTCTCCGGGATGTTTTCCGCCGTCAGGCCGAAGGCCTGCCGCACCGGCTGGCCCAGCAGCGGATGGCCGGGGCATTCGGTCGCGGCGGCGATTTGGCAGGCGCCGAGCTTTTCCGCGCACCGCAGCAGGTTCTGGCCCATGCGGCCGGCGGCTCCGAGAATCGCGATCTTCATAGTTCAGCAATCCGTTTCTTCGTCAGGTTTGGTGGGCACGTGGACCGGGCCACCGGGCCGTCACACCAGGTTCAGGCTGGTCAGGGTCCGCACGAGCTGCGCGCGGACCTTCTCCGACGGTTCGCACAGCGGCAGACGGAAGGTCGGCCCCACACGGTTCATCAGCGCCAGCGCGGTCTTGACCGGGATCGGGTTGGTGTCGAGGAACAGGTCGCGGAAAA
>JAVEYH010000057.1:0-1848 GCA_034003585.1 Kiritimatiellia bacterium | reverse complement strand
AGCTGCGCGCGGACCTTCTCCGACGGTTCGCACAGCGGCAGACGGAAGGTCGGCCCCACACGGTTCATCAGCGCCAGCGCGGTCTTGACCGGGATCGGGTTGGTGTCGAGGAACAGGTCGCGGAAAAGCGGATAGTAGGTCCGGTGCAGCTCGCGCGCGCCGGTCAGATCGTTGGCGAGGGCGAGCCGCACGAGCGCGGACATCTCCTTCGGGATCACATTCGAGGCCACGCTGATCACCCCGCACGCGCCCACGCTGATCATGGGCAGCGCCAGGCTGTCGTCGCCCGAGAGCACCGGCAGCTCGCAGGCGTCCCGGATGGCGCTGACGCGGTCGACGCTGCCCGCGGCCTCCTTGATCGCGGCCACGTTCGGATGCGAGGCGAGGCGGATCACCACCTCCAGCGGGATCTCGCGCCCGGCCCGGCCCGGCACGTTGTACAGCACGACCGGCAGCCCCAGGTCCGCCACCGCGGCGAAATGGCGGAAGAGGCCCTCGGCGTTGGGCTTGTTGTAGTAGGGCGTCACCTGCAGCGTGGCCTGCACGCCCGCGTCGAGCACCTGGCGCGTGAGTTCGATCGCCTCGGAGGTGGCGTTGGCGCCGGTGCCCGCGAGGATCACCGCGCGGCCCGCGGCCGCCTCGGCCGTGACGGCGATGACGCGGATGTGCTCGTCGATCTCCAGGGTGGGCGATTCGCCCGTGGTGCCGACCGGCACGAGACCGGTGACGCCGTTCTCGACCTGCCACTGCACCAGTGCGCGCAGCGCGGAATAATCCACGCTGCCGTCCGTGTTAAACGGGGTGACCAAAGCGGTGAATGTGCCTGTCAGCGTCATAATCTCCTCAAGCGTCGATTGCTTGCGGTCAGTATGCGCAAACGGGATGGGGAGGTCAACCCCCTTTGTTCAGTTTGGCGGCGATCTCGGGCTGCGCGATCACATTCCGGGCGCTTTCCGTGACATCCCGGATGATGGCGCGCGACGAGAACGTCGCGCCGGTCACGGCGTCGAAAGCCGGGGCGCCGGAGGGCGGGCGCCGCAGGAATTGCTCGAAGAAGGGGCGTTTCAGTTTTTTGAAATAGCGCGCGTCCTCCTTGTGCGCGAGGACCGCGACACCCCGGATGAGGGTGTCGGGGCCGATCGCCACGAGCAGGGCGATCTGTCCGCGCTTGCCCTTGCAGGCCGGCGGCACCTCATCGGTCCGGAACAGCCAGCCCGCCGTCTGCCCGCCGCGCGCCACTTCGTGCACGACGAGGTTGGTGCTGGCGAGGGACAGGGGGGAGAGGCGCGCCTCCTCGCCGAACCACTCCCGGCAATAGGTTTCCGGGGTCCGCGGGTCGCGGGCCCAGGCCGCGGCCGGCATGCAGGCAAACAGCAGGAACCGGATCGAAAAACGTCCCATGATCGGAATCGAACCCCCTTTTGAACGCTTCCACGCGGCGCGGACCTCCCTTCCCCGGGATTCCGGCATCCGGGGCGGTCCCCTGTGGCCGGCCGCCTTCGCGCGCGCAGAAAAACACCATTATTCTGCCTGAAACAGGGAACGCCGCGCAATATCAAAAACGGATCACTTTGCGCATTGACAAGCTTCCGCCAATCCGATACATTCTGCGCCACTTTGTCCCCTTGAGGGGCAATCGTGTCAAACGACGATTCCGGCGTAGCGCAGTGGTAGCGCAGTTGGCTGTTAACCAATTGGTCGCAGGTTCGAATCCTGCCGCCGGAGCCATTTTTCAAGCCCGTTTTTATTGGAGATAAACAATGAAAACGGGCTTTTTATAGACCCGGCGCGTAAATCAGAAGGGACAGGAAACGTCGGGGTCGGCATCGGAATCGTCAGTCAAAATAT
>JAVEYH010000056.1:0-22635 GCA_034003585.1 Kiritimatiellia bacterium | reverse complement strand
CCCACTTGAGCGTTGAGCGTTCCGTCACGCGCGCCACGGACGGGTACGGGTGATGGGGCTGTCCAGCAGCGCCGTCAGGGTGTTGACATTCTCCACCACCTGGAAATCGTACATGCCAACGCAGAGGAAATCCGCGCCTTTTTCGAGCGAGTACCGGAAGGCCTCTTTCGGATGCAGCGCGCCCGCGGCGAGGGTCTTGAACGCGATCCAGGGCTGTTCCAAACGCTCCATAAACGCGGCGACCGCCTCCGGGTCCAGGCACCAGATGTTGTCCTTGGAGTAATAGCCCGCCTCGGGACGCGCGGACCAGTATTCGGTGCGGTGCAGGGTTTTCATCCAGAAATCCGGGATCAGATCGCGCTCGACGCAGAACTTGACCGTCTCCAGCCGGTGCGCGCCGATGCCCACCGGCACCCCGAGCTTGCGCATGCCCGCAAGAGCTTCGGCGAACTTCTTGTGGTCGCCGTTCTTAGCCCAGCCGTCCGACACGCCGCCGTGGGTGTACACGGCCGCGGCGCCGTTCTCCACCGAGAGCTGCGCGCCCCGGACCAAGCCATCCTTGTGACCGCAGTCGGAAAGAAACTGGATCTTGCCGCCCTCGCGCCGCCAGTACTCGTTGATCACCCGCATCAGGGAGGGGTTGGTGAGTATCGCGTTCATGCCGCACTGCTCAGCCATCCGGAAGGTCCGGAAGACCCGCTCGTCGGTGTGGTAGGCCTTGACCAGCTTGTCGGTGTAGAGCAGGTCGCGCGCGTGCGCCCAGCCGCCGATGAGGTTGCCGCCGAGAAACATGCGGCTCAGTTTGAGCTTGCCGATCTTCCCGTACGCCTGGATCGGCTTTTTCAAATCCCGGATGTCATCGAAATCAAAGGCCTTGACCGTGGAACCGGTCACCGCGTCCGCTTTCGCCTTGAGGTTCTCGCGCTCCCAGACCGGTCCGTGCCTGCGCACGAACGCGTATCCGAACGCGCCCAGCACCGGCAGCGAGCTGAGGCTCATCAGCAGTTCACGGCGGGCGGGCGAAGCCACGCGCGCCGCCGCGTCCCCCTCCGCCAGCTTGCGCCGGAAGAGCCGGCGCGGCAGGGCCGCCACGAACGAACCCAAGCCGTACCCCGGCACCGCCATCACCGCGAACAGGGCGACCGCCTCCACCGCGTTGCGGTCAATCCACAGGAAATGGCCGTCCGTCGGCGGCGTGAGAAACGGGGGCTGCGCCACATAATAGAAGGCCAGCAGCACGATCCCGAAAAAGGCCGCCGGCCGCACCAGCACGCCGATCAGAAGCGCGAGCCCGATCAGCGTCAAACCCCACATGTTCATCAGGTCGGTGGCTTTCAGCAGCCACGGCGTCTCGGCGATCTGATGGAAGAGCGGCGCGGCGAACCACCGGCTCATGCGCAGATACCCGGCGGCCGACCACCCCCCGGGCTGCACCAGCTTCCAAACCCCCTCATACAAAAAATGCCAGCCGACCAGCATACGCAACAGCGTCACCGCCGCACTCTTCCTCATCCGCCGCCCCCTCTTCCCTCGTTTCCGGGTTGTCCCCCCGCCCACGGGAAAACCATACCGCGTTTCCGCGGCGCGTGTAAAGCGGGAATCCCCGGTTTTACTTTCCGGCACCTCTTTGTTACGCTCCGGTTATGTTTTACCGGAACGCCGTTCTCTTCTCTTGCCTGGCCGGCTGTCTCGCGCGTGCGGTGTTGGCGGCGGAACCCCCGGTCCGCATCGTCTTCCCGGCCGAAGGCGCGCGGCTGGCGCACACGGACCGCGTGTTTGTGATCGGCGCGGTGCGGCCCGCCGACACGCCGCTGACGCTTGACGGCCGCCCGCTCACCCCGCACCGCACCGGCGGGTTCCTGCACATGGCGCCGGTCTCTCCCGGCACCAACACCCTGGTCTTCCGCGCGGGAGGGCACGCGGTCCGCCACACCTTCCGGATCGATCCGCCGTCCCCAGGCTGGGACGGCCGCTCCCTGCGCGCGCAATCCCCGCTCCAGCCGCTGGGGCTCTGCACGGGCGAGACGGTCCGGCTCGCCTGCCTCGCCCCTGCGGACCGTACAGTCTTCGCCGCGGTAGGCGAACGGACCCTCGCGCTCGCGCCGCAGCCCGGCAACCCCGCGCTTCACGAGGCCCGCTTCGCGTTTGACGCGCCGGTCCACAGCGTGCCGGTGACCTTTTTCGCGGCCGGGCTTCCGGACGCCGCGGCGGCCCCGCTCACCGCGCGCGCCGACTGGCCGACCCTTCGCGCAACCGGCCCCCTTTTCGCGATGCGCGCGCGCAGCGAGCCGGGCGACGGCGAGACCGTGGCCTTTCTGCCACCGGGCCTGACCGTGCGGGGTGCCGGGTTCGCCGGCGCGCACACCCGCTTCTGGCTGGCAGGCGAGCGCCGTTTCACGGAGTCGCGCCATCTCGCGGCGCTCCCGCCGGAGCACCCTTTGCCGCCCCGCGACCTCGCAGTCCCCGATCTCACGGCCGGGTTTAGCCTGAAGCCTCCCGCGGGCCGCGCGCCAGAGTCCGTGCTGATCGTGCTGGACCCCGGGCACGGCGGCGACGCGACCGGTGCGGTCGGCCCCACCGGCCTGACCGAAAAAGAGGCCAACCTGATCCAAGCGCGCCATGTGGCCGAAACGCTCCGGCAAGCGGGCTTCCGCGTGCTGCTGACGCGTGAACGCGACGAGGATGTGGACCTGTACGCGCGCGCGCAATTGGCCTATGACCGCAAGGCCGACGCCTTCATCTCGATCCATTACAACTCGTGCGGACCCACGGGCAACCCCTCCGAAAGCCGCCACATCGCCACCTACGCCTGGAATGCGATCGGCCTCCGCCTCGCCCGGGCCCTCCACCCGCACCTGGCCGCCGCAGCCCCCGCTGCCGACGGCGGCGTGCGCACCGCCAGCTTCGCGGTCTGCCGCAATCCCGCCGTCCCCGCCTGTCTGCTGGAGCTCGACTTCATCACCTGCCCCGTCGGCGAGGAGTCGCTTCAGCAGCCCGGACAACGCGAGCGCGTGGCCCGTGCCGTTCTGGCCGGTCTGCGCGACTGGCTCACACGGTAGGCACACGTTTTATCGGACAAGAAGGCCAACACAAACAAGGAATGAATCGGATGAGTATCTCAACCCGCCGCATTTGCCTGGCTCTCTCCCTCCTCGCCACGGGCTTCGCGCCTGCCGCCGATTATGCCATCCACTCCGCGCCGATCACGCGGATCAAGCTGCGGGACGGTTTCTGGCGGGCGCGCGCGGAAACCAACCGGCAGGTCACGGTCTGGGCCAACTTCGCCAAATGCGAGGAGACCGGACGGCTCGCGAACTTCGCGCGCGCGGGCCGGATCGAGCCCGGCCCCTTCCGGGGCACCGCGTGGGATGATTCGGATGTCTTCAAGGTCATCGAAGGCGCGGCCCACACCCTGGCCACGCATCCCGACCCGAAGCTGGACGGAACTCTCGACCGGCTGATCGCCAACATCGCGGCCGCGCAGGAGCCGGACGGCTATCTCTACACCGCGCGCACGCTCGGCGCCACGAACGCGATGACCGGGCCCGCGCGCTGGAGCAACGTGCGCTCCAGCCACGAACTCTATAACCTCGGCCATCTCTTCGAGGCCGCGGCCGCGCATCATTCCGCGACCGGCAAACGGACGCTGCTCGACGTGGCGCGCAAGAGCGCGGATCTCGTCTGCCGGGTGTTCGGGCCCGGTCCGGATCAGCGTAAGGATGTGCCGGGGCACGAGGAGATCGAGATCGGCCTCTGCAAACTCCACCGCGCCACCGGCGAGCGCCGGTATCTCGATCTCGCCGCGTTTTTCATCGCCATGCGCGGCCGCCAGGACCTGCGCGGGCAGGTGTTCGGCCCCGGCTGCCAGGACCACCTGCCGGTTCTCGAGCAGAGCGAAGCCGTGGGGCATGCCGTACGCGCCGGGTATCTCTATGCCGGCATCGCCGATGTCGCGGCGCTGACCGGCGACAAGGCCTACCTGGCCGCGATCGACCGCCTGTGGGAGAATACGGTATCCAAAAAACTGCATCTCTCCGGCGGCATCGGCGCGCGCCGCAAAGGCGAGGCGTTCGGCGACAACTACGAACTTCCGAATGAAAACGCCTATCTGGAGACCTGCGCCGCCATCGCCAACGCCCTCTGGAACCAGCGCATGTTCCTGCTGCACGGCGATGCCCGATACATCGATGTCCTGGAGCGCGTGCTCTACAACGGCTTTCTCTCCGGCATCGCGATCACCGGCGACGAATTTTTCTACCCCAACCCGCTCGCGAGCAGCGGCGGCTACGCGCGCTCCAAGTGGTTCGGCTGCTCCTGCTGTCCCGTGAACATCGTGCGGTTCATCCCGCAGCTCGGCTCGTTCGCCTACGCGCAGTGCGGCCCGGCGGTCTATGTCAACCTCTTCCTCGCCAGCGAGGCCCGGCTGACGACTCCGGCCGGCGACGTGACACTGACGCAAACGACCGGCTACCCGTGGCAAGGCGAGGTGCGGATCGAAGTGGCCCCGGCCAACGGGCCTCTCCCGTTCCCGCTCAAAATCCGGATTCCCGGCTGGGCCACCGGCACCCCGGTGCCGTCCGACCTCTACGCGCAGACCGCGCCCGCCTCGCCGAAAGAGGTCGCGGTCGCGGTGAACGGCCAGCCGGTGCCGCTCTCGACCGATCGGGGGTATCTGACGCTGGAGCGCGCCTGGCGTTCCGGGGACGCGGTCACACTGACCCTCGCCATGCCCGCGCGCCGGATCCGCTGCCATCCCGCCGCAGCCGAAAACCGCGGGCGGCTCGCGGTCGAACGCGGCCCGCTGCTGTACTGCGCCGAGGCCGCCGACAACGGGGGCCGCGCGCTGCCGCTCGCGCTCCCGCCGGACGCCGCCTTTACCGAAGCGCCGCTCGCCCTCCTCCCCGGACACACTGTGACGGCCCTGCGGACTTCCGGACTCGCCGTGACCGCAAACCTGCGGGACAAACGGAACACGCGGCCCGTGGACGTCACCCTGATTCCCTACTATGCCTGGTGCCACCGCGGCGCGGGCGAGATGCGGACCTGGTTCCCGGTCAGCGCGGCGGAGGCGGACCCGCTGCCGGATTTCCGCATCACCGCCTCGCACTGCTATGAGCGGGATTCGCCCGAAGCGGCCGTGGACGGCGTGCTGCCGGAAGGTTCCCATGACCGCACAGCAAAACGCATGACCTGGTGGCCGCGCAAAGGGAGCGAGGAGTGGCTGCGGATCGACCTGCCCGAAGCGGAATCCGTCCGCGGGAGCCAAGTCTATTGGTTTGACGACACCGGCAAAGGCGCGTGCCGCCTGCCCGCCTCGTGGCGCATCCAATACGCGGACGCGGCCGGCGGCTGGCGCGATGTGCCGGCCGAGTACCCGGTTGCGAAAGACCGGCTCTGCGAGGCGCGTTTCGCGCAACCGGTCCGCGCCCGGCAGTTCCGCCTGAGCGCGCGCCTCCAGCCCGGATTCTGCGGCGGCGTTCTCGAGTGGCGGCTGCTCCCCGAATAACCGCCCGGACCGGCCCCGGCCCTCTTCAGATCGGTTCGCCGCGTTCCAGCGCGCGGAGTCCGGGCAACAGCGCCTCATAGACTGCGGCAGCGTCGCGGCGGGGTTCGCACACCGCCGTCACTGCGGTCAGACCGCGCGTCAGGACATCGAGCGGCACGCCGTCCGCGGCATGCGCCGCCAGCATCGCGCCGCCCAACGCCGCGGAATCGGACACCGCAATGCTCTCCACGCGCGACTGGAACACGTCGGCCAGGGTCTGGCGGATCCCGGGGCTCTTCGAGGCGCCGCCGGTGACGCGCAGCGTATCAAACGAGCCGATCCACAGGGAGTGGCTGCGCAGCGCCAGGGCCTGCGCCTCCACCACCGCGCGGATGCGCGCCTCCGGCGGCGCGGCGTCGAACGCGAAATTCGCCCGCAGGCCGGGTTTCAGCACCGGCGGCGTGATCTCCGGCACAAACCACGGCAACGCCAGCCGGCCTTGATTGCCGGGCGGGGTCAGGTCAAACGCCGCCTGATCGAAGAACGCCCAATCCGCGCCCGCGGCCTCGCGCACCCGGTCGCGCGCCAGCGAGCCGTTCTTGAAACAGGTCAGGCTCATGAACCCGCCCGCCGGATTGCCGAAAACATGTCCGCACCCCTCCGGGTCGGTGTGGAACCGGTCGAGTGCGGCGAAAAAGGTGTCGCTGGTGCCGAGGCTCACCACCGCCGCGCCCGCGGCCCACGCTCCGGTGCCCACCAGACTGGCGGGGTTATCGCCGGTCCATACGGCCACGGGGATGCCGGGCCGGAGGCCGAAGCGGGCAAAGCAGGCGTGCAGGCCACCCGCCACACCGTTGCCGATCGCAGGCAGCTTCCCGGCCAGACCGGGCGCGGTGAAATCCGTGATTTCGGGATCCCACGAGAGGGTCCGCAGATTGAGCAGATTCATGCCCGCACCGTCGCCGGCATCCACCGGCGCGTCCCTCCCGGTCAGAAGGGAGCAGAGGAACGAGCTCACAAGATGAATGCGCGCGGTTTCGGCATAGCGCTCGGGATCGCACTGCGCGAAGAGACGGATCTGCGGCCCGGTGAAGCGCTCGATGGCGGGCGACCCGGTTTCGGCCCGCAAACGCGCGCCGAACCGCGCGTCCAACTCCCGGCACGCCTGCGAGCTGGCGCTGTCCATCCAGATCGGACTCGTGGGCCGGGCCAGCGCGGGGGCGATCTGCCGGGCCAACGGCGCGTCGGGCGAGAGTTGCGCGAGCACCTCGCCGAACCGGCGGTTGAGATAGACCGAACCGTGCTGCTGACCGTCCCCGCCCACCGCCGCGATGCGTTCCATCTCCACGCCCGTATCCTGAAGCCGCTTCAGCGTCAGTTCCAGCCCCGCGACCCACAACAGCGGATCGGCATGCCGGACCAGCGGGTCGGGGTGAGGCAATACGCCGTCAGGGCATCCGAATTCCGGCAGGTCCGCGGTGAACCGGACGGACGCGCCGGCCACCACGCGGCTTGCGGCCGGATCGATCACCAACGCTTTCATGCCCTGCGTGCTGCAGTCGATTCCGAGATAATACGCCATACCGGGCCTCCCCAGGATAAAATCCAACCGTTGCCAGCGTACCCGAGCCGGCTCGTCCGCGCAACCGCAAAGAAGCGGTCGGAAGCGCGGACGGCCCGCTTCCGGTCCGGGCCGGGCAAGTCAGCCTTTGCGCCAGACAAGCGGGGTTTTGCCGGTGGCCCGCTTGAAGTGCGAAGAGAAATGCTGTGACGTGCAGAATCCCAGATCCTGCGCGATGCGGGTAACCGGAAGCGTGGTTTCACGCAACCGTTTTTTCGCCTCGTCGATCCGGCACAGCAGCAGAAAATGGTGGGGCGGCAGCCCGGTGATGGCCTTGAACTGGTTGATGAAGTGCGAAGGCGAGAGCGCGGCGTCGTGCGCCAGCATGTCGATGGGGCAAAGACGCTGCGGTTCCCGGCGCATGGCCGCGATAATGGCGCCGATGCGGTCCGCATGCGAGGGAGCAGGGTCCCGGCGCGAGGTTTCGAGCAGACCGGTGACCAGATGCATGCAGGTCGCGGTCATGCAGAGCGTGCGGTAACGTCCCTGCAGCGTGTCGTAGGCCCGGAACAGTTCCGTGAAGTCGTGCCGGATCGGTGTGGCGTTGACCGTCAGGTGCGGCGGCAACAGACAAAAACGGTCCCGGATTTCCGCCGTCTCGGGCCGGGTGAAGCGCAGCAGGGTTTTCCGGGCGCGTCCCAGCCGGATCAGCATGCCGTAGAGCACGGTGCCTTTGGGGTAGTCGAGCAGCCGGTGCGCATCCTCGGGCTTGTTCATGAAGACGCCGCCGGCCAGAACGGTGTGCCGCGTGCCGTTGTTTTCGAGCGTCAGGGACCCGCGCAGGCAGAGGCCGATCTCGAAACACCCTTTGTGGCAATGCGGTTCAACCGCCTCCAGCCGTTGCGTATGGCGGATGAAATAAAGGATGGGGATATCCGGGATGCCGATCCGGGTCAGGTCAAAGGCCCGGTAATTCGACAGGTCCCCGTATCGCATTCTGGAGTTTCGGATGATCACCGGCCTGATCCTGAAAAGGCGGCACCTTCTTCGTACTCTTGCCAGAGCCGCGGGTTGAACGGCGCCTGCCGCGAGACGCAGTTCTCGCGATGGCACACCTCGCACCCCCGGAACTCGCGCTGGGTCGCGAACAGGATCCCGGAGAGGGTTTTGTTGGGGATCATCAGGCAGGAGTCCGTCAGGGTCACGCCGATGGCCGCGGGCGCCTCCCCCAACAGCGCGAACAGTTCCCGCTGCTGTTCGATCGGCCAGACCGTCACGTCACCGGAACCCGGAAGCATCATCGCCGTCTTGCCGAGACGGTACCGTTGCCGTACCCGTTCACCGACATACCCGGACGCGGCGGACAGCATCTGGCTCTTCAGCAGATCCCGCCAGTAGGCGTGCAGCATCTCCCCGCCGGAGGGAAAAGCCGCGTCCATCTCGCTGCCGCAGGTCATCAAAACCGGGAACACGCGCCCCGCCTCCGCGAGATTGCGTCTCAAAACCCGGCTGGTGAACACCTCGCCGCCGATACGCACCGTGTCCTCCCCGACAGGTTCCACAAACGCCTCGGTGTAGGCGGCCTTGGGCCGGCCGACCGCGTCGGCACGCTCCGCCAGCGCCAGCAGCTCCGCCGCGTCCTCGGAACCGGCCTCGACATGCGCCTCGCGCAGCAGACGCGCCACATCGGCCGTGAACGGGATCTTTGTCAGAATCTCCATAATGGGAAAACGTCGCGGACACCGGATACGGCCCGGAATCCTGACCGTGCCGCGTATCGTACACGCCCCTCCCCCGCCCATCAAGCCGGAATCCGGAGCGCGCGCCGCGTCCTTATCTTTTTTTTATTTTGCCTCTTGCCGGTTTTCTGGGAGCGGCGTATACTTACATCAAATGTGATGAGGAACACAACCATGCGGCAGCCATTATCAGAACGCCGTCGGAAGGCATGTGGCCAACATCGCGGACAGGGCACGCGGGGCGACGTGCTGATGGAATACGTTCTGCTCATGCTTCTGGTGGTTCTGCCGCTGGTTGGCGTCTCCTCAAAACTGGTGGGCGTGCCGGCCCGGACCTTCATGATTGACGAGGCGATTGACGGGGATCGGTTCGGCGTGATCGGCGATGCGTTCGTGGAGCTTTTTCAGATGGTCCTGTGCGGCGTGTGTCTGCCGCTGCCGTGACCCTCTGGCACAAACCAACACAACAAACCATGCGGACAAACCGACGGGGGCAACCCGTCAAAGGAGCGGGACATGACAAGCTGGAATCGGAATCGGACCAAACGCATCCTGTGCCGTCTGATGGGCGACCGGGCCGGCGGCGTGATGATGGAGTACGTGATCCTGGCGGTGCTGATCGCGGCGGCCGTGGTGGTCGCGGTGGCCATGTTCGGCAAGACCCTGGTCGGCATGTTCGACACGGCGGCCAAGGGCGCGACCGCGGACCACACCGGCGCCAAACAGGCCCAGGACGCGACGCGGACGGAGCAGGGCCAGAAGGCGCAGGAAGCTGCCCAGTATCACGACAGCATGCACCAGTGACATGCCGGGAGTCTGACCCGTTATCCGAACCGCTCCGCCGCCGGAGGCATTCCGCCTCCGCGCGGCGGCGGGCGCGGACGGGAAACGTAATGATGATGGCGGCCTGCTCACTTCTGTGCATGACGGGAATCGCGGCATGGGCAGGCGTTTTGTCCTGGTCGGACTGCCGCACGCGGCGTTTGCCGAACGCCCTGACCTTGGGGGCGGCGGCCGTGGCGCTGGCTTTCCGCTGGGCCTGCGGCGGCTGGGGCAGCCTGCTGGACGGATTCGCCGCCGGCGCGGCGGCCGGAGGTTTCATGCTGGTCCCCTTCCTGCTGCGGGGCGCGGGCGGCGGCGATGTGAAGATGCTCTTTGCGGCCGGTGCCATGGCCGGCTGGTCGCGGCTCCTGACCTTGCTGTGGTTCACCTCCCTGGCGGGGGTGATCCTCGGACTGGTGATGCTGGCGCTGGGGCAGGCGGACGGCGCGCGGCTGCGGCATCTGCTGCGGTGCGCGGTGGATTGGCGGTATGACCGGAAGGCGGGCGCGGCCGGCCTGCCCCCGAGGGAGACGGCAAGGGTTCGTGTGCCCTTCAGCGTGGCGATCTCGGCCGGATTGCTGGCCTCTCTGGCATGGTGAAAGAAACGGGGTCCGATATCGCGGAAGCGGAGGCTCCGAAATGGACGGCGCAAAAAACACATCTCCCGCGCGGGCCTGTTCGCATGACCGGCCGGGCCGTCATGGCGGTTCGGTGATGCTGGAGTTTGTCCTGGCCGCGCCCGTGATCCTCACCCTCATCCTGGCCTGCATGCAGTTCGCCCACATCTGGATGGCGAAGCAGGTGGTGCATTACGCCGCCTATTGCGCGGCCCGCGCCACGCTGGTCTGCCACGAGAGCGAGCGGGACCGGGCCGCGGAACAGGCCGCGCGCCAGGTCTGCGCGTGGATCGTTCACGGCGAAACGGCCGGCGAGCCGGCCAAGCGGATTCCGGGTTGGGGCGAGATCCCCGGATCGGGCGGGGCGAAGCGCAAAACCCGGCTGAAAGACGGTCAGGTTGACGATGTCGGACGCTGGAACGTCAAAGCCACGGTCAAACATGACTTCGCGCTGATCTTCCCCCTCGTCGGCCCCATGATCGGCTGGGCGCTCAGCCCGTGGGGCGACGGCGACGAATGGCAAGAGAAGCGCGCGGACGCCTCGGGCAATATCGGCAGTGCGGATGCAGTGCGGTATCCCCATATCCAATTCACCGAAACCGTTGTCCTGCCCAAACCCTATGTGACCGTATCCAAGATGGGCCTGCCGGCCCCCGGTTGGTGATGATGCTGAACGCGGCGAACAGAACCGTCATCCGGTTGTGGAAAGACGAGAGCGGGGTGGTCTTCGCCCTCACGGTCGTCGTCTTTCTGACGCTGTTCATGATGGGCCTGGGGGTCTACGCCATCGGCGAGACCGTGCGGCAGCGCGTGGAACTCCAGAACGCCGCGGACGCGGCCGCCTACTCGGCCGCAATCACGCAGGCCGACGGCCTGAGCCGCGTGGCCGCCATCAACCGCGCCATGTCCTGGACCTATGTGCAGATGGTCCGCAAGGAGATGGATTACATCGTCGACAAATGGCTCGAACGCATCCTCCTGAAATGGGAGATCGACAACAACCTGATGCGCGCCTTCAACGCGCCCAGCCCCTGCCACAACGGCGTCCCCTGGTATGTCACCGGCTATAACGTCTCGATCGGGAACGGCGCAAACCATAAGAAGGTCCGGCTGAACAAACGGGAGCTGGTGACCATCGGGCAGATCAGGCAGGCGCGCAACAACGCCCGCAGCCAAGGCAAGGACTATCCCACGCTGGGCGGTCAGATCGATGACCATAAGCAAACGATCCGCGACATGAACAAAAAGGAGCGGAAACTGCTCGAAGATCTGCCGGAACGGATCAAGAAAACCGTGCGCGAGGTGCTGCGGGCCAACATCCGGGACACCTGGAACGACGGCTTCGCGGGCGGCGGCCGGATCAGCTTTGTGCTCGAGCAGGAGAAACAGCCCGCCGACAAGTATGCCGAGATCCTCAAGCAGAACCGGGAAAATGATTTTCTGCGCCACTCGAATTACATTCCCGAAGAAGGGGAGACCGCGGAGGAGGTGTTCGGCGAAGGCTCGGAGCCGCAAAACTGGTTTGTCGCGACCGGCCAGCAGGAAGGGATCCAGCGCGCTTACAAGCAGCGCAATCGCGTGCTGGTCGCGGAGTGGCACTACACCAGCTCGCTCTGGATCCTGACCAAGGCGGGGTGCCGCCGGATCGCCACGTATCCCAAGCGGTTGCGCGAGGTCAAAGCCGAAGAGGTGCGCGACAGCCGCTTCACCTCGGAGATCGCCAAAGCCAATATCCTGCGCAAGGAGTTCTTTTCGAAAAAGGGCGCGATCGCGGTGGGATTGACCCGGCGGCTGAACAATCCGCTCCAGTTCCTCGTGGCGGGCGGCGAGCTGGGCATCATCCGGCCCTTTACCGTGGAGAAGGGCACCCGCCACATGTGGACCGTGGCGACCGCGCGCGCCGGATACAATCCCCCCGGCGAAGGAGAGACCCAACCCCCCGCGGATTGCAAGGGCGAATATGAGGAGACTTGGAAAGAGCGCGTCAACCGGAATGACCTCTGGAACCTCAAGACCAGCGACTGGGACGCCACGCTGCTGCCGCTCTACCGCGCCTGGACCCAAGGGGAGAACCGGAACTGGGACGGCACCTCCGGCGGCAAGATCCTCAACGAAATCAAGGGGGGGGCGTGGGAGGCGCTTTACGGGGACGGCGGCTCGCCTGAAAACGAGAGCGCCCCCAAGCTGATGGGCAGCGGAAACGTCTCGTACGGCGAGACCGACGCCTGGGTGGTTCACTGAACCGGACACCGTCCGACACAGAAAGGGCAGAACGATGCAAAGGCCAAACCGACCTTTATCCGAGAGGAGATTGCGCATGACGATCCTGACCGCATGGACCGCCTTCGCCGGACTCGGCATGGTTTTCATGCCGTCCGCCAGAGGGGCTGACAACACCGGAGGCAAAGCATCCGACAGCGGGCCGACCGCCGAACAGGCCGGAGCCGGAATCACGCACGGCCTCACGGTCAACCTGTTCCGGCTGCACGCGGCGTCGGATGTGGACGGCGCCGTGAAAAAATGGGGCGACGATGCCTTTCAGGCAAAATGGACCCGCGACGTGCGCGAGGTCTTTAACGAACACGAGACGATCGCGCTGAAGGATTTCTTCACCAGCGCCGTGGTCTGGGTGGGCGGCATGAAGGGCCTGCATGGCATCGTGGCCCTGTACAGCCCCTGGTCTGACGCCCTTCTGGTTCTGGAACAGCGCGTCGAGGCCGGTCCCGCCCCCAAGGCCGTCCTCTCCGGCTTCCGCTTCATCAGCGGCGAGAGCCTGCGCGGCGTCGCCGCGATCACACCTGCGGGTTCGTTTTCGCTGCACCCGTTGCGCGAGCCCCTCACCGTGGCGGTGTCCCGTCTCTATGCGCCGTCGGTGGCCGCGTTCACCCGGCTCTATCCGCCGGCGGGCGCGCCGGAACTCCTGCCTGCGGTACTCCGCGACCGTATCGACTCTCCGGTCGGCGAACTGATTTTGATCAAAACGCGCCTGGTGCTGCGCCTGAAAATGTTCCAGGATTACCTGTCCGACGAAAACAAGGGCTGGATGATTCAGAGCGGCGTGCTGATCCGCGCGCTGGCGGCGGGCGATCCCGCCGCGCTGCGCGCGTTCCTTTCGGAAAAACAGTCGCCCTCGATTCTTGAAACGGCGTGCGCGCTGCAGCCGGAAATCCGCAAGACCTTCACGCCCGTCTACTTTTCGAAAGCCAAGGACAGCGTGATCATGGGACTGGTGAATCCGGCGGCGCCGCGCTGGTACATCGAGGCCGAATTCCTGGGCGCGGAACCGGCCGCGCGCATCGGACGCATTCAGGTGATGGACGTTGAAACCAGCGCGAAAGCGTTGGCGCTCTGGGGGAAGGAGGCACCGCAATGAGAGCCACCCTTACGCGTTTGATCCAACGGTTCGCCCTGGCCATCGCCGCGGGCGGCCTTCTTCTGGCCGGGGCCGCTTCCGTCGCGTCGGCCGCGCCGCAGCCCGTGGGCGGCCTTCCCAACGGCATGATGATCAACGCCCCGTTCGTGAGTCTGGGCGTGTGTGTGGCGCAGCACCCCGAGGTCCTCGCCCAAGCCGGGAAACTCGGCCTGAAAGGGGCGGACAAGGTCGCCGACGGCATCGACGCGATTCAGGATTCCCCCTACTACATTCCCGTGGACGCCGGCATGGGCATCACCCAGAACCTGAGCGAGGAGATCGAAAAGGCGCTCGAAAAAGGCCAGGACATCGGCGAACTGCTCGACAAGCACAAAGACTCGATCAAAAGCGCGGGCGACAAGATCAAAGTCATCACGCTGGTCCTCAAAGGGCTCAAGGTCGCCCATCTCACCGGCCATGTGATCGAGGCGTACCAGAGCGGCGACCGCGAGCGCTTCGCCGAGGCCCTCAACAATGCGGTGAAGGAGGGCCTGAAGATGGGTGGGGACGCCGCAGGTTCCTGGGCCGGAGGCGCGCTGGGCGCCAAAGCCGGCGCCGCGATCGGGGTCTGGTTCGGCGGAGTGGGGGCGATCCCCGGCGCGATCATCGGCGGCGCGGTGGGCAGTTGGCTCGGCGGTAAAGCCGGCGAAGCGGGTGCCGAATGGATCAACGACAACTTTGTCAAGGACAGCACCCGGAATCTGGCGGACTGGGCCTTCGACAAGAAGTACGGCCCCCCGCTGCTGCCCCCGCCGCTCTCGGGCGGTTCGAGCGGCACATTCGGCTCGGGAGGAGGCTCGAGCGGTAAGTTCGGCGGTTCCGGCTCCTCCTCGCAGGCGCCGCCCAAGCTGAAAGCCTTCCGGTAGACGAAGTGAAGCCGTGAACAAAACCACGACACATTTTTGCCGACATGACCGGCGGCGCGCAGGTGGCGTCAACATGGAGTATGTCATTCTGGCCGTGTTGATCGCCGCCGCCGTGGTGGTGGCCGTGGTGGTGTTCAGCCGTTCCGTCGCCACCATGTTCATCGCCGCGGGCGAGGCCACCACGCTGCGCGAACAGGATGCCCGGCAAAACCTCAACATGAGGCGCGGCGACCGCCGTGACGACGCGGACGTCGCAAAGGAATACCATGATTCCATGCACCAGTAACCCGATGAAACGAGGTGCGCGATGAAGAAACGGACCGTTCTGTGTGTGGGCATTGCACTGGCCACGGCATGGGGAGTGCCCCGATTGGATGCCGCTGCGCTCGAACCCGATGAAAACACTCCTGAAATCCTGAAACCCGCCATGAACGCTTACGACACCGGACTCGCTCACCTCCAGGCGAACCGCCACACCGAAGCCCTCGCGGCTTTCCGTAAAGCCCTGGATCAGGCGGAAGCGGTCAAGACGCCAGAAGCGCGCACCGTCGCGTCTAGCGCGGCAAACAACGCCGGGAACCTGCTCATGCTCCAGGGTCAAGCCTCCGAAGCGGAGAAACTGTACCGGCGGGCGGCGGCGGCCGACCCCCGGCACGCGCTGGCCATCAACAATCTGGGCGTCTCCCTGCTGAAACAGGGTAAAACCGAAGAGGCGGTGAAAACCTTTGAGCTGGCCGTGAAAACCGACCCCGCACAAGGTCTCGCGCTCAACAATCTCGCCAGCCTGCTCATTCAGGCCGGGAACCACAAGCTGGCCGCGAAATATCTGGCCTCCAGCCTGAAACTCAACCCCAAGAACCAGCGGCAGACCCTGCTGCTGACCGCCCGTCTTTATGACAAAGCCGGCAGCAAACCCGAAGCGCTGGACAAACTTTGGGAATCGCTCGTCAAAACCACCGACGGCTCACCGAACGCCCGGCTCCTCTTGGCGGGCGAGCTTCTCCAAGCCGGCTTGCTCGCGCAGGCGGACCGGCGGATCGACGCGCTCCTCAAGGAAAAACCGGACTGGCCGGAAGCCCGCCTGCAGCAGGCCCGACTGCGTGCCTTGCAGGGCCGTGAGGCCGAGGCGCTCAAAACCCTGCGCGAGTTGATCCCCCTCCTGCCGAAAGAATCGGTTCGCGCCGACCTTGCGGGACTGCTTGCCAGGACCGGCAACCC
The DNA here is from genome assembly GCA_034003585.1 of Kiritimatiellia bacterium. Lineage (GTDB taxonomy): Bacteria > Verrucomicrobiota > Kiritimatiellia > RFP12 > UBA1067 > JAPXSY01. The sequence continues at coordinate 6,915 of JAVEYH010000056.1, read as the reverse complement.
GGCCGAAGCCGAAGCCCTCGCCCGCGAGGCGGTCGCCTTTTCCCCGAAAGAGGCGTCGGGATGGTTCGCCCTCGGAAGGGCACAGGAAAAACTCGGCCAACACGCCGAGGCGGAGAAATCCTACTATGAGGCGGTCCGGCTTGACCGCGGACTGGCCCACGCCTGGAACAACCTCGGCATCCTCGCCGCACGGCGCGAGGATGTCAAAACCGCGCTGACCTGTTACATGAACGCGCTTTTCGCCGACCCCGGAAGCACGGAGGCGCAATACAATCTGGGACGGTCGCTGGTCATCAGCAAAACCGATTTCGAACGCGGCGTGCGGCTGCTCCTGACCGCGTCCGGCGGTTCCGGCGAGGCCGCGGTACGGGCAAAGAAGTTCCTCGATGATCTCGACACCCTCGCAAAAGGCGGGGATCCGAAATGGAAGAAGGCTGACGCGACGACCCAAGAAAGGCGGTGACCCATGAAGCGGAAGATCGCAACCCTTCTGTATCCGTCCGTCCGTCCGAAATTTCTGCGCGCGCTCGCGATGGCGGCTGTCCTGACGGGCTCCGCCCTGCTTCCGGTTGTCATGCTGGCGCAACAGCAGAGCACCGCCTGGTCCTCGGAAAACACCCAGACCACGCAGAACGGTGACGTCACCCGGACGACCACGACAACCGCTTCCGGCGCGACGTCCTCCGATTCGGGCACCACAACCCGGACGGATACCGGCTTCACAACCACGGCCGGAGCCTCGACCCAAAGCGGATCCTCCTCTCAAACCACCTACAGCAACGCGGGCGATGATGATTTCGGCGGGACCGACCTGCAGAACGGACAGACCGTCGCACAAATCGGCGGCACCTATACCCAGAGTGGATCGATCGGCGGAGAGAACGCCAACATCGGCTACGCCGTCAACGCGAGCGGCTCTGGCCAAGTCCAGATGGGCGACAACGGCGTGATGGCCAGCGGCGAGCTCGGCATCGAGGCGGAACTCGCCGCCATGGCGCAGGGCAGTCTGGGCAATGAAATGTTCGGCGCGAACGCCGAGGCCGAAGCCAAAGTACAGGCCATCCTCAAAGCGCAAGGGCAGATCGGCGCATATATCGACGACAAAGGGCTGACGATCGGCGCCGAAGTCAAGGCCGAAGCCATGGTTAGCGCGGAAGCCTCTGTTAACCTCACGCTCTCCGTCTTCGGCGTGGCCACCAGTGTCAAGGCCACCGCACGCGCGCAGGCGGGCGCCTCGGCTTCGGCGGCGGCTCTGGTCACGATCGGGTTCGACGGCAAAATCAAGTTCAAGGTCGGCGCGGGTGCCACCGTAGGAGTCGGCGCGGGTGTTGACCTTGAGTTTGAGGTCAGTGCGGAAGCCTTGCTGAAGCACCTCGGGCTCAAAACCCTGGACGAACTCATCGAATGGATACAGCAGTTCATCAAAGACCCCGCCGCGTTCATCGGCCAGCTTATCGGCGAAGCGAAAGACCGGGTGGCGGAAGCCGTGCTCGACAAGGTGGAAGAGAAGATCACCGAACAAGTCAACAACGCCTTCAACACCGCCGAGAACATTCTGGCTGACATCGTCGGAAAGCCCGGCGGGCTGCCGGGGTTAACGCTTCCCGGCCTTTTCGGCAACACCACCGGCGGCAGCTCTTCGCCGGGCGGAGGGAATGCCGGTGGCGGGGGATTCTCCTCCGGCGGCACTCCCAGCGGGAATGCGGGAGGCTTTTCTTCCGGTTCCGGCGGCGGAGGGGGCGGCGGATCCAGCGGCGGCGACAACTACAAGCGCGACAGCCAGTTTAAAAACTGGAGCAAATGATCCTGCTGTACCGCGCCACAGGTGGCCCACGGTCCCTTTTTATCGGGCTCTCTTTTCTGCCGCTTGCCGGATTTTCGCGACCGCCTGACGCGCGGTCTCGATTTTGTTCGTGTCGATGATCACATTCTTGCCGCCCAACCCTTTTTTCTTTTCGACTTCTTTTTCGCAGGCCTGGAGCGCGAACTCGGCCAACGCGAGGTCATACGCGTCCGGCACATACCCGAGATCCACCGCCTCCGCCAGATTCAGGCACACGCCGTGCGGAAAGTAGCCCGGCATGCCGAAGCCGTCGCGGTAGCGGATCTCGTGCGCGTCCCGGCACAAGGATAGCATCTTTTCACCCGCCTCGTCGCGCGCCTGGTTCTGCCACCGTTGCCGCAACGCCGCCGGGAAACGTCCGGTCACCCATTCCGGAATCACGGAGACAACGGGCTGCGGGGAGGGCGCCTCGCCGGGCTTCTCTTTCCGCAGCGCGCCGGTTTCCGGGTCGGCGACCTGAAAGTCCAGCCGCTCCATCTCCGCATGCCAGACACGCAGGGCGGTTAGCTCGCGTTCCGCCAAAGGCGTGAACCCCGCCACAACCCGTTCCTCCAACCGGCTCTTCCGCGTCTGATGGTCCGGATCGGCCAACGGCGCCACCTCCGTCAGCAGCGCAGCCGCGCGCGACAAGGCTGCGGCCCCTTCCCCGAACGCGGCCTCCGCCTCTTCCAGTTTCCTCAGCGCCACACTTTGCCGCCACGGTCCGGGCGATAACCGTTTTCCCGCATCCCCCACGCGCAATATGAGCTTCAGCCGCTGTGTTTCGTAATCCGCCCGCGCGAAGGCCACCGCGTACTCTCCGGGAGCCAGGGCATGCGTTCCCGCTTGGTCTGCCACCGGATGCCCCGAACGGTCGGTGACGCTGACCCGGACGGCTTGCCCGCCCTCCAGCGTGATCTCGATCGGCTTGGGCGTGAACGGGGCGATCCGCAAAACCTGCCCCCCGCCTTCCGCCCACGCCAGTCGCAGCTTCTGTTCCTGATAGCCCTCCGCACGGGCGGTCACCTCAAAAACCGCGCCGTCCAACCTGTACGCTTCTTCGTGCCCCTCCTCCAAGGTCAAGTTCCGTCCGGACATCGACAGTGACGCCTTGTGCCCGCTCTCATTTCTCACCCGCAGCAGGAAGTGCGCACGGGCGGCCGCAATCTTTGTCAGGAGATTCTGCGCCGTATCTTTGCCCAGAAGGCCGGGCATAACCGCCGCGCGCGCCAGACGCACCGCATTGGACAGGCGCGCCGCGCGCGTTTCGACCGGGTCATCGGCGCAAGCGCGGTCAAACCAGGATGCCAACCCCCGGATCACCTGATTCGCGGCCCGTACCGCTTCCGGGTCATCGGCCACATCCGCACGGGGGTGCGGCCAAGCGAAATCCGCATCGAATTCGGGCGCGCGCCCTTCGGTGAGCGCCTGGCTGTAGTGCCGCAACCGGTCCGTCAGCTTGCGCACCTCGGTCAGACGCTCGGCCTCCCGGCGCCGGGCCACCTCCTGGCGAGCCTGTTCAGCCGCGAGTTCCGCGTTACGCGCCAACCGCTCCCGTTCCCGCACCTGTTCCCGCTCCTCAAAGTGTTTCCGGACTGTACCGGCCAACTCCCGGGCTTGCGCGCGGTGCGCCGGCCAGGTCCACTTCGCCTCAACAACCCGATTCGTCATCCGGGCCGCGTCCTCCCAGGCCGCTTTTTCGACAAGCCCCCGCAGTTCGTCCAAAGCCCGCTTCGTATCGCCCGGGACCCACTTGCCCCTTTCCGGCCATGCGACCGCATACGGTTCACCCGCCTTGATTGTGCCTGTCTCGGGGCCGAGGGTTTTGTAGTCGGGACGCTGATACCGGACAAGCACGTCACGTCCCGGCTCAGCCTTCAGCGGCTGGCCGGGTCTCAGAACTTGCCACGTTTTCCCTTCATCAAGCGACACCTCCGCCGCGGCGGGAGGTTCTAACGCCGGTGGCGGCGGCGCCTGAAGCGCGATCTCCACAGCGCCGGTCAGCCATGCCTCGCGTCGTTTCAATTGGCTCAGGATTCTCGCGGCCGCTTCCGTGTCAACCCCCGTGACCCGGTTCGCCGCATCAAGACACGTTTGCAACGAATTGATCCCGGTCCGCAATTCCTCAAGCCTTTCCAAATCCGCGCCCGTGAAATCCTTCACGGCCTCTGCCGTTTCAGCCAGGCGCTTCTGCGCCGTCTCGATCTGAAGGCGTTGCGCGGCAGCGACCTCGCCCTGTTTTTTGGCGATCTCTCTCTGCTTGGCATAAGCCGCATACGCATCCCGGATCTCGTTTTCCCTGACCGCCTCCACCCCCGCCAACCGGCACCACTGGGCATATCGTTCCTGCGCCCGGGTTGCGCCCGCGCCGTTTTGCTCCCCGTAAAGACGGACCGCCTCATCCGCCGCCGCTTCCGCCATGCGTTGCGCCGAATCGGACACGTTGCGCAGTTTGTTGGTCAGTTCATTCCCGAGATCCGTATCAAAGGCCTGCTCCCATTGCCGCGCCAACTCCGCGGGCACACCCCGGACAACGGCAGCCAGACGGGCGCGACCGTCTGAAACCGCTTCGCGGATCGACCCCGTGCATGCGCCATACGCCTCGGGATCAGACGATACGGCGAGAAGCGACAGCCGGTCCCGCGTCTCCTGGATCACAGCCTCAACCCGATCCCCCCTCAAAGCGGTCATCACACGGATGCGGGTGCGCAGCACCGCACGCCGGCAATGCTCCGCCGCCCGCCCCGCCGCGTTCCGGCTGTGCAGCAGGAGCGGTTCCCGAATCAGCCAGATCCCCCAACTGGCCGCACCCAAGGCCGCGAACAAAAGGATCGCGATCCCCACACGCCTTGCCCGGCGCATCCACACATCCGGCACCGCCAGACGGAACGGAGATCCTCTCCGGCTTTTCCGTCTCTCGGCACGTTCCGCCCGGACGCGTTCCAACTTCTCACGCACCACCGTTTCCGGATAAACGGTCATCTGCGTCAACGCCCCGGCCGGACGGGTCGCGACTTCGGGTTGCGCAGCCGGGGTCACCGCCGTGGCCGAGGTGTGCGGAGGCGCCTCATCCGCAACCGATGCCGAAGCCGCCATGCCGGGCAACTGACGCCGCAGCGCCGCGACCACCAGCCCGGCCGATTGGATCCGGCTCTCCAACTCCGGCTCGGTCATCGCCCGGATCAGCTCATGCAAAGCGGGCCGGCCCGTCACCAGCGGATGCTCAAGATTCGGCCGCACTTTATCGCGCGCGCGTTTGCTCAGCCCGATCAGCGCCTGATCCCCCGGCGGCAGACGCGGATAGGCGGGCGTGCCGGTCAGCGCCTCGAAGAGGCACAGCCCCAGCGCAAAGAGATCCATGCCCGCATCCCCGCGTGAAGAGCCGAACACCACCTCAGGCGGCATGTAGTCCAGACTTCCCGGCACCTGCCCGTGCGTCGCGGTCCCTTTGGCGTCCCGCGCCACACCGAGATCCATGAGACAGGCCTGCTCCGGAGCGCCGCGCGGCAGGTAAAGATTGGAGGGTTTGATGTCGCGGTGATACACCTTCAGCCCGTGCAGGGCCGACAACCCTTCGGCATACCGGATAAAGGCCCGGATGGTTTCCTCAAAGGGAATCGGCTCGTTTTTCTTCAGCCGGTCCCGCAAGGAGCTGCCGGGCATGCCCGGCAGATAATCCATCACCAGAAAATACTGTTCGCCCGCCACCAGGCTGACGGAAAAGAAATCCACGAACCGGACCACCGGCACACCCGAAAGCTGTTTCAGCAACCGGGCTTCGCGCGTGAACCGGTCCGCATATTCCGGCCGCAGCAGGCATTTGACCGCCACGAGCCGTTCCTCTGTCAGATTCCGCGCTTTGTACACCTTGCCGAACCCGCCCTGCCCCACCAACTGCAGCAACTGGTAACAGACGGCTTCGTGATTCAATTCGTACGGTTTGACCGGCCGCAGGGCCTCTTCAAACGCCGTAAAGGAAGCATAGCGCTTCGCGCGGTCCGCGCTGAGGCCGACCTCCAGAATTGGTTTGAGCCGCGGCACCAGCGCCTGGATCCGCGAGCTGATCCGGATGACCCCATCGGTCTTCCCGTACCAGCGGTTGTAGAAAATGAACTCGCCCTGCTGGCCTTCGTCCTTGCGTTTCTCATAGGGTGTCCGTCCCGTCAGCGCCTCGTGCAGACAGACCGCAAGGCTGAACACATCCGAACGCTCGTCACCGTGAAATTCCGGATCCAGAAAGTCCGGCGCCATATAATCGAACGTGCCCCGCAGATTCCCCTGCGATGATCCGGTCACCGTCCCTCCCTGCTGACGGGCGATCTCGAAATCGATCAGCTTGACCGTGCCGTCGGCGCAAAGGAAAACGTTGGAGGGTTTGATGTCGCGATGGACGATCCGATGTTCGGATGCGTAAATCAGCGCCGCCATGCAGGCGCGGATGATCGCCAAAGCGCGGTCCGCATCCAGTCCCGACGGCGCCTGATCCAGCGCTTTCTTCAGCGGGATCCCCTCAAGATATTCCATGACCACCACATGGAAATCCTGATCCGCCAGTACCCCCCCCTTGTCGGAAAAGCAGCCGAAATACTGCAAGAGGTTGGCATGCCGCATGGCGGCAAGCGCATCCGTGCGCCGTTTCAGGCGGCGCGCGAAGTCCCCTTCCGGATCCGGGACCGACATGACCTTGAGCGCCACCCGGCCGCCGACCGCCACATTCGGCATAACGGATTCAACACAACGGGCCTCATACACAATCCCCTGCCAGCCCTGGTCAGGCAGACGCCGGATGATTTCGAACCCGCCGATGGTATTGCTGTTGGGAGCCATGTCTTCCGTTACCGGCCTGAGGGCACCAGCCCGGGAACATTCCGCCACTGCCGGACGCATTCCGCCGTCAGACGGACCAGTTCATGCAGCTCCAGGCGGACGTCATCTTCCGACAGCCGCCCCAGCCCGCCGCGCCGTTTGATCAGTTTCTCGAATTGGCCGATCAGCCGTTCCGCCTCGCGCGTCTGATGCGGATCGGTCAACAAACTCAACCGCGGCCGCCACTCGTATTCGAGATACGTCTCCATAAACCCGGCCGCATTGGC